>CAZXKD010000066.1:12678-14294 GCA_964641215.1 uncultured Gemmatimonadaceae bacterium | reverse complement strand
TTCCGCGAGAGAGCCGCGATGCGCTGGCGCGCGAACCCGAGGGTCGAGTCCTTCGCCAACGCCCCGCGGTAGTGGGCGAGGGCGGCGGCAGTGTCCCGCCGCTGGAGATACACCTCGCCGAGCTGAAGCTCGATCGTCCCCGAGGCGGGGAAAAATTCGCCGTTCAGCTTCAGCAGGCCGAGCGCGTTGTCGGTGCGGCCGGCGCGCGCCTCGTCTTCCGCGAGGAGCGTGAGGGTCAGCTCCCGGAAGTCGTAAGCCCCGCTCCCGTAGTAGCGCTGCCGCAGATCGCGGTAGCGGCGCGCGGCGGCCTCCAGCCCGCTGTCGGCGAGCATCAGCGACAGATCGTCGTCAATGAGGCGTGGCCTGGCGACTCCACGGTGGCACGTGGCGCACTTCACCTCGAGCAGGGGCTTGGGCCGGTCAGGGACATCCGCCAAGTGCTCCGCATTGATGTGGTGCACCATCTGCAGCATCACCCGCGCCACGAGCTTGGGGCGTTTCTTGTCGGACGCGAAGTCGATGGAATCGAGAGGTTGGTCGTCCCGTCCCACGTGGCAGTACGCGCACCGCACGCCGAGCGCCAGCGCGAAGCCCCGCATGGTGGTGATGAGCGTGCGCTGATCGATCGTCTTCGGCAGCACCTTGAGATTAGTGAACGAGTCCGGGGGGAATCGATGCTGTGCGGCCGCGCGCCCCGCGGGCAGAACGAGCAGCAGGAGCAGGACTGGTGTGGCTCGCATGCAAACCTCCGATGATGAAGTCGGACATCTACAGCTCGATGCGATAGCCGAGCGGGCGGACGGTCACGATGTGTCGTGGATGAGCCGGATCAGTCTCCAGAAGACGCCGCAGGCGGGCGACGTGGGTGTCGACCGTGCGGGACTCGACATCGTCCGCGTATCCCCAGACGTCGCGCAACAGCTCCAGGCGGGTGACGACGCGGCCGCCGCGCCGCAGCAGGGCCAGGAGCAGTGCGTACTCCTTCGGCCGCAGGGGCACCACGGCCTCGCCGCGGTACACCCGGTGCGCCCCCAGGTCCACCCGGACGTCCCCGAACCGGTCCGGAATCGTTCCCGCGCCGCCCCGCACCCACTCCAGAAACGACGACGCCCGTCGCACCGCCTCGATCACCCGCTCGTCCTCGAACGGTTTCAGCAGGTAATCGAAGGCGTGGACGGCGAAGGCCCGGGCGGCGTACTCCGCATAGGCCGTCACGAAGATCACCGCCGGCTGGCGCGTGACCGGGAGTCGCGCGAGGACGTCGAACCCCGACAGGTCCGGCATACGGATATCGAGGAACAACAGGTCGGGCGATCCGCGACGCAACGCCCCGACGGCCGCCTGTCCCGTCGCGCACTCTTCCACCCGCCTGATCGCCCGGATTCCCTCCAGCACCCCGCGGAGGCGGCGTCGGGCCGGCGCTTCATCGTCAACGATCAGGACGTGCATTCTCTTCCTCGAACGGCAGCTCGATCGTCACCACTGCCCCCCCCCCTCCCCCCCCCCCCCCCCCCCCCCCCCCCCCCCCCCCCCCACCCCTCTCCCGCAAGCGGGAGGGGCCGATCACCACTAACGTGTTGGAGGCCTTCCCGGGAGTTGCAGGTGTCATCTCCCCC
>CAZXKD010000066.1:0-12668 GCA_964641215.1 uncultured Gemmatimonadaceae bacterium | reverse complement strand
CCCGCCCCTCCCTCCCTCCTCCCCCGCCACTCCATTCGTGAGCAGCAGGAGGTGGCGATCACCGTACAGCTGTTGGAGGCGTTCGCGCGTGTTGCTGAGGCCTTCTCCGCCTGGCGCGTCCCGCGCCTCAGGGACGAATCCTGGTCCGTTGTCGCTGACCTCGAGCCGGAGGCGGTCGCCGGCACGGCGCCCGCGAATGCCGACCCTGGCCGGGCCTCGGCCGTCCCCGATCGAGTGGCGGATGGCGTTTTCGACGATGGGCTGCAGCAGCATGGTGGGCACCAGCGCGTCCCGCGTGCCCGGCTCAATGCTCATGCGCACTTGCAGCTGATCGCTGAAGCGCACCTCCTGGATCGACACGTAGTGGCGGAGCAGCTCGAGCTCTTGCTCCAGGGTGACGAGCGGCGTGCGCGTCCGCGACAGGGTGAGGCGCAGCAGCTCGGACAAGCGGGCGATCATGGTGTTGGCCGACTTAGCGTCTTCGGCGACCAGAGCGGAAATGGCGTGGAGGGTGTTGAAGAGGAAGTGGGGCTGGAGGCGGGCCGTGAGGGCGTCGAGTCGAGCCTGAACCAGCTGGGTTTCCAGGCGTGCCGCGCGCCGCTCCCGCGTCTGGGCCTCGCGGGCGTACGTCAGGGCGAGGTAGAGCCCCACCACCGTGACATACACGACGACATTGAAAGGCCAGTAGGCGCGCACCACCATCACGATGCCCTCCCCGAGACCCCGGGAGGGATGGTAGAGCCCGATGGCCCATCTCGAGAGCCCTTGCACGACGGCGCAGAGCATCACGACGGCCAACCCACCGAGGACGTGGCCGCCCACCGCGAGCAGGGGGCGGACCCGCCGCAGGAAGGCACTCCACCAGCACACGACGGGCGTAAAGACGGCCCAGCTCCACCAGCCGGCGAGTCGCCACGCGATGGCGTGCGCCCAGCCGGGCGAGCGGTCCAGGTCCGCCGGCCGGAGCTGCGCCTCGAAGCTGAACATGATCGCCACGAGCGTCCAACCCAAGAACGTCAGCAAGACAACGCGCCTGCGCGACACCCGCCCTCCGTCACGCCGATTATCGAATGGTGCACGGGCCTCCGTGCCCTGCATGTTACAAGATCGTGAACTCGGATACGGTGACCCGCTCGCGACAGGGTCGGGAGGGACCGGTTGGCCTCAAGAGCCAGCCTCGAAGCAACCTTACCGGCGCCGGCCTGACGGCGTCTTGTACAAAACCAGCGTTCGGTCACGCTTGCATTGTACAAGACCGCGACAGCCTTTCGTCTTACATGACTCGTCGGATCGCCACCGCATTCGCCATGACACACCTGCCCGCTCGCTCCCTCGGGCTATGCGCCCAAGCTCTCGCCTTGCTCGCGCCTCGGGCGAGGGGCCAAGTCCCCGAACCGGTCCCTCGCGGGGACCGGGACCTCCTTCGAATCACCTACTACGATCTGCGAGTCGAGGTGCTGCCGGACGCGAAGGCCATCCGGGGTTGCGTCCGAGCCATCGGTCACGTGGGCGCCTCCTCCCTGCCGGCCCTGAGACTCGAGCTCGCGCCGGCGCTGGTCGTCGACTCGGCGGTCGGCCGCTCGCGCCGTGCGGTGCAGCGTCTCGAGGTCGGGCGCGACGGCTACGACGTCCTCCTCCGCTCATCCGCGGCGTGGCGGGCCCACGACTCGCTGGACCTCACTGTCTGCTATCACGGGATGCCCTCCGCGAACGCTCTGGCGTTCATGGGGCGCGGAGATTCGGCGCGCATCGGCTCCTATGGCCTGCCCTATTCGGCGCGCGAGTGGTGGCCCGCCCACGATGCCCCCGCTCCCAAAGCCGATTCCGCCGACATCGAGATCACCGCTCCCGCCGGGCTCACGGCGGTCTCGAGCGGGCGGCTCATGGGGCGCGTGCCTCACGGCGACGGCTCGGCAACGACGCACTGGTCGGTGCGGTACCCGATCTATCCGGACGTCCTCTCCCTGGCGATCGCCCGGTATGCGCCCTTCTCGCTCGAGTACCGCAACCCGCGCGGCCGGCGAGTGCCGCTGCAGTTCTACGTCTTCCCGGAAGACGAGGCCAAGGCCCGCACGGATTTCTCCACCCTCCCGGCCATCCTTGCCCATCACGCCGCGCGTTTCGGGGAATACCCGTTCCTGCGCGAGAAGTACGGCGTGGTCGAGTTCCCCTTCGAGAGTTTCCGCGAGCACCAGACCATCCCGAGCTACGGGCCGCGCTACATCACCGGGGATCATCGCAACGACTGGATCCTGGCGCACGAGCTGGCGCATCAATGGTTCGGCGACGCGCTCACGGTGCGGAACTGGTCCGACGTTTGGCTCAACGAAGGGTTCGCGACGTACGCCGCGTTCCTCTGGATCGAGCGAGCCCAGGGGAAGGCGGCGTACGATTCGGTGGTATCGGCGAGAATGAAGCTGGACTATCCCGCTCCCGTGTTCATTGCCGACTCTTTGGACGTCGATCACATGTTCACCCCAGCGACGTTCTTCAAGGGCGCCCTCGTGCTCCACATGCTGCGCCACATGCTCGGCGACGCGCTGTTCTTCCGCACGCTGCGGCGCTACGTGACCGAAAACCTCTACACGAACGTCACGACCGGCACCTTTGAGCGCGTGTGCGAGCGGATGGCGCACCACCAGCTCGACTGGTTCTTCAGGGAGTGGATCTACGGGACTGGCGCACCGGAATATCGGCTGGAGTGGTCAGAGCGACGCGCGGACCGCGGATTCATCGTGGAGCTCACGGTACAGCAGACCCAGGATGGCTCGACCTTCACGATGCCCCTGGACATCGCGCTCCACACGACGGGCGGCACGCGGCTCGAGACCGTGATGGATAGCGTGCACACGCTGCGGGCCGCATTCGCTGTTCCCGACAGCGTCACCGGCGTGGAGCTCGATCCCGGCAACTGGGTTCTCAAGCGTCCGAACTAGGCTCGATGGACGACCTCCGCTGTCGCCCCCCGAGAGTGAGCGCGGTCTCCCGTGCCGGCCGCGCGATACGCGCCCGGCGTCAGCCCGATTCGCGCCTTGAACGCGCGCGTGAAGTGGCTCTGATCGTGATAGCCCAGATGCAGCGCGAGGCGTGCCAACGGCAGGCCGGAGTCGAGCAGCAGCCTGCACGCTTGCGCGATCCGCCGTGTCTGCACGTACGCGCCGGGACTGCAGCCACCGTGGGCCCGGAAGACCCGAACTAAATGCATCGGATGCACGTCCGCTGCCTTTGCCAGCACCGCCAGACTGGGAGGGCGCTCCAGCTCACTGTCGAGCATCTCCCGGACACGGGACAGCCACGCCGGCGGTTTGTGGCGCTTCGCGACCGTAGTCGGATGGCGCTCGAACGCGCGAATGATGAGCTCTTCGAAGTCGAGCGATGAGGCGGCTCCTTGCCGCAGCGTCCGGTAGAAACCGAGCGCCCGCCACGCGTTATCTCCACCGAATCCGTTCCAGGGGGTGGTCGTGTCGAACCCCGCCTCTCTCAGGGACGCGAGGGCCGTGGCGTCGATCTCCAGCAGCAGGCAGCGGGCGCCGAACGGTCCGAACACGTTGGCGTGCGGCGTCTCGGGCGGCACGTAGCACGAGTATCCCGGCGCCGCGACAGCTTCGTGCACCGCGATCGTATCCACGACGGAGCCGGCGAGCGTGAAGCACGCGTACCCGGTCGCATGGGTGTGCTCGGCGATCGCGAGTCCCGGCGCGAAGCGCGACTCCGCCACGGTGACCCCGTGCGCCGCGCCATAGTGGACGGTGTGACCTCGCGCCGACAGCATAGCGTACATGGGGATCGCGGATCCGGAGGGGGGGGGAGTGGTTGCGCGCGTCGAGCTCGTGAGATGGATTATACCCGCCACCCTGTCACGGTGCCCGCGCTGGCGCTCCGGCCGCCGGCAAGAGGAGTGCGACAACCCGGCTGGCGCGCCGAAGGCGAGCCATCGTCCAAGACTGACACACCGACCACCTCGCATGCATTTGCGGGCACGCATCCCGACCGACCCTATGTCTTCAACTGCCCTGCCGGTCAACAGGACCACGGCGGTGCAGCCATCTAGGCCGAGCGACCAACAATGACGCAAACGATCGGCTGGGCTCTGCGCACCGTCCTAGCCTGTGCCAGCGGCGGCGCGGCGCTTGGGCTCCAGGCGCAGCAGCCGTTCCGCCCGCCGAACAACCAGTTTCCCCGATGGTCTCCCGACGGAGCGAGCATCGCGTTCACATCGGACCGAGACGGGGATCCGGAGATCTACATGATGCACGCGGACGGTTCCCAGGCCGTTCGGCTGACGCACGCGCCGGGCAGAGATGCCCATCCCTCCTTCTCGAGCGATGGCAAGAGGATCGTTTTTCAATCGCCGCGCGCCAACGGCGTGGACACCAACATCTACGTCATGGACGCGGATGGCTCCAACGTCCTGCAGCTCACCGACCTCAGAGGCTTCGCCGGCGTGCCGGTCTATGCACCCGATGAGACAGCCATCGTGTTTCAATGGCGCGAGACAGGCGATTTCCGCGACAGCAAGAAATGGCGCATCTGCATGATGGCTGCCGATGGCGGCCACTTGCGAATGCTCACGTCAGGCGAGGCGAATGATCAAGTGCCAACCTGGTCGCGGGACGGCAAGCGATTGCTGTTCTATTCGGATCGCACCGGGAAGGATCAGATATACACGATGACACCGAATGGCCGTGACGTGCGCCGGGTCGCGAGCACGACGTCCAACGACAATTCGGCCTCATGGTCGCCGGACAACAGCCGGATCGCCTTCACGTCGGATCGCGATGGCACCGTCGATATCTACGTGATGGATGCCGATGGTGGGCATGTGCGTCGACTGACGAACTCCCGCGCCGTCCCGCGCGGTCCCGTCTGGTCTCCGGACGGCAAGCGCATCCTCTTCTCCGCCGAAGGCGATGGGTCGAGTGACGTGTTCGTGGTGGAGGCCGACGGCACGCACCTCGTGCGTCTGACCGGGGCGTCACGCTAACCCGCATCGTCGCGACCTAAAGCCCGGGCAGCGCATCCTCGACGGTATGACCCCTCCTGGAGCCCTCATGTCGCGTCCGACCCGCCGGCAACGAGTTCTGCCGGCCGCCCTCACGCTCACCCTCGCTGCCGCCCCGCGCCTGCTGTGCCAGGAGGCCGTCGTGCGAGGCGACCTCGGTCGCCGGCTCGATTCGGCGGTGAGCGCCGCCGAGCGTGCCGGCTTCGGTGGGGCCGCGCTGGTGGTGCGAGGGGGCACCGTCATCCTCCATCGGGGCGCCGGAGCCGCCATTGAGGACCCGCTCACGCCGTTTGCGCCATCAACCATCGTCCCGATCGGGTCCAACACCAAGGACTTCACCAAGACCGCGATCCTCGAGCTCGTAGAGGCCGGACGACTCGCCTTCGACGATCCGCTGGTCCGATTCTTTCCGGACGCGCCCGAAGACAAGCGCGCCATCACGGTGCGGCAGTTGCTCGAGCACACCTCAGGGTTTCCGATCGGCGTCGGCCCCGATGCCGAGCAGGTGACGCTGGCCGTCTGGCGGCGGCGCCTGTTTGCGACGCCCCTGGAGTTCGCGCCCGGCACGTCGCGTCGTTACTCCAACTCTGGCTACAGCCTCCTCGCCGCCATTATCGAGCAGGTGAGCGGGACGTCCTACGAGCGTTTCCTCGCCGAGCACGTCTTCGCGCCTGCCGGGATGCGAGAGACGGGCCTGGTGCTTCCCCGCTTCGATCGCCGGCGCTTGGCGCATGCCTATTCCGCCGGCCTGGACCGGGGCACGATGCTCGAGATGCCGCGCGACACCGACGGGAGCTCCTGGAACCTGCGAGGCAACGGCGGGCTGGTTTCCACGCTGGCGGACATGAGGCGCTTTTACCAGGCCATCCTCGACGACACCACGATGCTGCGCGATCCCGCCCATCGCGCTATGGTGGTGCCGCCCGACGGACCCACCGTGCTCGCCGGGTCGGACCTCGTGTCGTTCTTCCTGTTCGCCCGCTTCCCGCGTGAGGGCATCGAGATCCTCCTCGCCTCCAATCACGGCCGCGCGCAGGCGCCGCAGCTCCTCGATGCGCTGTTGCCGATCGTGGGGATCCCCCCTCCCGGGCGAGAGGGCCCACGACATGCCGAGGGACCGACTCCCGGGGCCGGCCTGGCTCACCCTGAGCTCCCGAACACGGGTCCCGGACGCACCGTCGCCGCGTACTTCGAGGCCTACAACTCGGGAGACACGACGGCCATGCGCCGATTCTTCGTGGTGCACGCGGACGCGCGACCCGACGCGCCGCCCATGGCGGCGCGGCTGGACCGGTACCGGCAGATGTTCGAGAGTTTGGGTCGGATGACGGTGGAGAACGTGGTCGTCACGTCCGACGGGATCGAAGTCCGAGCCCGGGCCGCCAACGGCGATCTCGTGACGCTCTCCTTCACCATCGAGGCGGCCGCGCCATTTCGCGTCGGCGGCGTCCGCGTACGGGTCGGTTAGCGTGGCAGCCTGGTCGGCCGGGGAGCGCCCGGTGCTCAGCGCGCTCGGCCCTCCAGGCGCCTCATCCGATCGAGCAGCCGCGTCAACTGGGGACGCAGGCGACGCAACTCACCACGGTTCGCGGCGCTCACCCGTTCGAGGATGCGGATCCCCCGCGGCGTGAGACAGAGGAAGACATGCCGGCGATCCGCGACGGATCGGACCCGCATCGCCAAGCCCTTCGTCGTCAGGCGATCGGCGAGCCCCACCGCGCTGTGCGCGTGGATCTGAAGGCGCTCCGCCAGCTCGCCTACCCGCACCCGGTCGCGCCCGGGGTAGCCGCGGATGGCGAGGAGCGCCTGGTACTGCTGCGGGGTGAGTCCGACCTCACGGGCTGCCGTCTCGCTGAAGCGGAGAAACTGCCGCAGCGCGAACCGAAACGCCGCCTGGGTCTCGAACACGACCTTGGACACCGTTCCCGCACGACGGCCTTTGGGCGCCATCCCGGATCCTCCTGGACACCAGGCCTGCCGCTACAAAAATAGAGCGGCGAGGTTTCCCTCGCCGCCCTGTGCGTCTGTGCGTCTACGCGTCTCGCCTTACTGGCACTGCGGCGCGCCTTCCTTGTTCGCCGGCGCCAGCGGCGTCGACCCGACGTAAATCGCGCAGGTCTTGGTCGTCACGTTGTGGCTCACCCAGGCCGTCCAGCCGTCGGCGGTCGTGGCGATCGTCGGCCCAACCACGCCGGTCGTGGTCGAGAACGCCGTACCCAGGGCCGTGGTGTACTTGACCGAGTCGGCGAAGTAGGCCTCCTCGGCGGTCACCAGGTTGCGCAGGTCCGACTTCATCGACGCCAGGTACGCCTTCTCCTTCGTGTTCGCGAACTTCGGGATCGCGATGGCGGCGAGAATGCCGATGATCACCACCACGATCAAGAGTTCGATCAGTGTAAAGCCCTTGCGGTTCATGTGCTCCGTTCCCCCGTTGCAATGAGATGCCAGGTGATACTCCCCGCCCGACCTCTGAGCAACGGTCATGCCAGGATCAGTCCCTGCGGCGCAGAGGAGGCGCTGGCAAGGACTTACCAGCGGGGCGCGCGCGATCGTGCGGCCGGAGTTTCCGTGGGCGCCTTGCAGACTGCAATAAGTATCGCATTACGATATATCAGGGCCGGAATTCCGTGAGCTTCATCATGGTCGAGTTCGAGCCGCCCTCCTCGTTCATCGTCACGGCGAGCGGCAGGCCCACGTTGGGCGAGACGCACATGTCGATGATCACCTTGTCGTTCTCGCGCCATACCCCTCGCAGCCCGTTCACCCCCGCGTACTGGCAGGTGGATTCCACTCGGAACGAGCTGGTCTTGCCGTTCCGCGTCGTGGTCCAATAGGAGCCGACCTCCCACTGGTGGCCCATGAAGAGGAAGCCCCAGGCGGGGTTGAACAGGGCGATCACCGCCGGCCCCAGCGAGGCCAGCTGCATCATCGGGATGCCCTCGTTCGGGGAGATCGTCACCGAGGAGCCGTAGGCATCGGTGCCGACGTGCCCATCCACCGTCAGCCGATACCGGCCTCCCCCCGCCGGTTGGGCGTCGAAGGTGTAGTAGCCGGTCTTCGTCTCGCCGCGCTCGGATTCGCTCACGTCGTACCTGAAGTGCTCGGTGCCCTTGAAGGTGTACATCGCCCACGTGAACGCGCCGGTGATGGGCGCGGTGTAGAGCGCCGGTAGGGCTCCCCCCCGCCCCCCTCCTGGTGCCGCAGCCGGTGCCGCCGGCGGCCCCGCCCCGTCCGCAGGGCCAGCTCCCCCTCCCCCACCACCCGGTGTGCTGGGGCAGGCGCCAACGCAGTCGCCCACCTTGGCCGGACCACCGGTGAGGGTGCCTTGCGCCGAGGATTCGTCCGCCGAAGTCACCTTCAGCTTGCCGACATTGGTCGTGATGCGCCGCAGCACCCGCCCCGTCGCCGGATCCCGGATCTCGCGTCCGGGCCGCAGCACGTCGTACTCGGCACCGACCTTCACACCGGCGGCCGTCCCGGCGTTGATGACGATGTCGGCGCCCGAGACGTCGGCGACCAGGGCGTGGATCTCGACTTTAGTCTCCGTGATCTGCGGCGCGACCGCGACAAGCTGGCCGGTGAGGCTATCCACAGCCGCCCGGGTCGCCTCGCCGATGATCGTGCTGCCGAAGTTGGAGCTACTCATGCTGAAGCCGCCGACCCCACCGACGCCCCCCACCTCGGCGCCGCCGATCAGGGAGGTGCCGGAGCGCTTGGACTCCCCGTGCCCGGTCGCCACGCCGAGGATCTCGGCCGTCGTCGTGCTCACGATGCGCGCGTCGACCTGGACGACCGCTTTGGCGGTCTTGCGCCCCAAGCCGCCGAGGCCGATAGCGCCGACGTGCACCCCGCCGCCCACGCCGAGCTTCTTGTCGTCACGCCCGAACTGGGTGATGCTGCCGATGACGATCGCGTCCACTCCGAGCAGGCGGGCGAGCTTCACCGCGCTCGACGGATCAGCGCGGCCGCTCTGCTGGAAGTTCTGCTCCTGGAGAATCTGGTCGAGCTTCTTGCGCTCGATGAGCGAGTAGGTGCCGTTGCGCACTAGGTTGGTGACCAGCATGTCCGCGATGCCCTTGCCGATATCCTGATCCGTGCCGAACAGGTCGAGCACGTACTGGTGCACGGTGGCGTAATCGAAGTCCAGCACCGCGATGCGGCGCTTGGCGGCCGGCTCTTGGGCCCCCACGGCGCGGGTCGCGACGGCGAGGAGGAAGAGCAGGGCGAGGATGCGTTTCATAGGACGGCTCCGTCCGTTGGATTCCCAGGAGAGGAGGGCTGAAGATACGGGCCCGCGGGACGCTTGCAACCGGGCACGCAGCCGGTAGCTTGGGCCCGATGCCGTCCGCGCCCACGCGCCCCCACTCCGCCTTTCCCAATCTGACGGTGCTGGAGCACCCGCTGATCCGGCACAAGCTCACGATCCTGCGCGACCAGCGTACCGGTACCCGCGACTTCAAGCAGTTGGTGAACGAGATCGCGATGCTGATGGCGTACGAGGTCACCAAGGAGCTCCCCCTCGAGCCGGTCGACGTGGAGACGCCCTTGGAGCGCACGCGCGGCGCCCGTGTGGCCGGCAAGAAGCTCGCCCTCGTACCCATCCTCCGGGCGGGACTCGGCATGGTCGAGGGAATCTGCCAGCTGATCCCCTCGGCGCGGGTGGGGCACATCGGCATCTACCGCGACCACGACACCCTCGAGCCGGTCGACTACTATTTCAAGATCCCGGCGGGCGAGGACGCCCGGGACTTCCTCGTCCTCGACCCCATGCTCGCCACCGGGGGCTCGGCGGTAGACGCGGTGAGTGCCTTGAAGGAGGCGGGGGCGCAGCGCATCCGCTTTCTGTGTCTCGTCGCCGCCCCGGAAGGGGTGGCGGCCATGCTCGCCGCCCACCCCGACGTCCGCATCTACGCGGCCGCGCTCGACCGGGAGCTGAACGCCAAGGGCTACATCCTCCCCGGGCTGGGCGACGCTGGCGACCGGCTGTTCGGGACCCGGTGACTCGGCGATTGACGATTTCCGTCACACATTGACAGAATGACGTAATACGTCATATCCTGTCGATATGACGAAACCTGACATGTACATCGCCGTGCTGGGGGACGTGATCGACTCGCGCGGCCTGGCGCCCGCCCAGCGCGCCCGCCTGCAGACGGATCTGCGCGCCTCCCTCGCCGCGTTCAATCGGCGCTGGCGCCAGCACCTGGTCGGGAAGCTCGCGGTCACCCGCGGTGACGAGTTCGAGTGTCTGGTCGCGGCGCCGCCGGTCGTCTGGGACATCGCGCACGCGATCCGCGCCCGGTTCCTCGAGGTGGACTGGATCATCGCCTGCGGCCGGGGCAGGCTCACCACACCGCCACCCCGCGGCACGACGCCGCCGGCCCCGGAGCTGGACGGCCCGGCGTTCCACGCGGCCCGCGCCGCCCTCGATGCCGCCAAGCAGGAACGCCGGGTGTTCGCTTTCAGCGGGTTCGGGGGCACCGTGGCCGGCCTCGCGGCGTATTACTCGGCGCTGTACTGGAGCTGGACCACGCGCCAGCGGCGCGTCGCCTGCGGCCTGCGGTTCTGGGACCACGATGAGGCCCATCAACGTCTTGGCGTCCACCCGACCGCCGTGTCCCACATGAAGCGCCGCCTGGCCTGGCCGCTGGTCGCCGCGGGCGATACAATGTTCCAGGCGGCTCTCCGGGAGGCTTCGTGAATCCGCTGCTGATCTTGCCACTGCTCGCCTACACGCTGGTGGCCGTGCGCTGGCCGGCCCAAGTCGACGGGCACCGGCGTGGCGCCACCGTCATCGCCATCGAGCTGCTCGCCCTCGCGGCTGCCATCGGGGTGGGCAAGCTGCTCGCACCCCTCGCCGTGCCGAACGCGGCCGGGTACCGCTGGGGCCAGGTGCTGCTGCTCGTGACCGGCTATCTGTACGTGTGCGGCCGTGGGGCGGTGCTGGTGCGCTCGGTGCTCGAGCTCCCCACGCTGCAGATGCGCCGCGACGAGGACCGCAACGTCGGCGCCATCGAGGTGTCTCGGGGCCGTATGATCGGCATCCTGGAGCGCGCCATCGCGCTGACGCTGGTGTTGCTCGGCCAGTTCGGCGCCCTCGGTCTGATCATCGCGGCTAAGTCCCTCGCCCGTTTCAAAGCGTTGGAGGACCGGGAGTTCGCGGAGTATTTCCTCATCGGAACCCTCGCTTCCCTGCTGCTGGCCCTCCTCGGCGGCCTGGGAATGAAGGCGCTGCTGTAACCCTTTCCCGCCCCCCCGTGTCGAACCGGTAGTGCGCAGTCCGGCCCGTCGCCCCGGAGCTCCGTGGACGAACGAGAGGTCATAGCCCGCGTCCGCGCCGGGGATGGCGCCGCCGAGCGTGCGCTGTACGAGGCGCATGTGGACCGCGTCTACCGGCTGGCCTACCGGTTGACGGGCGACGACGATCTCGCGCGGGACTTCACGCAGGAGACGTTCATCCGCGCATTCGAGCGGCTGGCGTCGTTCCGCGGCGACTCGGCGCTCTCGACCTGGCTGCACAGCATCGCGACGTCGGTCGTGCTGAACGGGCTCCGCAAGGTGAAGCGGTTCCGCGGCCGGGAGGCGGACCTCGAGACGGCGGACCGGGTGGCGGCAGGACGGCGCTCGACCGAACCGGACCTGAAGGAACGGCTCGACCGCGCGATCGACGATCTCCCGGAGCGGTATCGGATGGTGTTCGTGATGCACGACGTCGAAGGCTACACGCACGAGGAGATTGGCGTCGCGCTGGGCGTGGAGACGGGGACATCGAAGGCGCAACTGTCGCGGGCGCGCGCCAAGCTGCGCGCGGCGCTGGCGGACTTCGCGGGAGAGTGGGTGTCATGATGGCCGATGACCGGTTGGGCGAGCGGCTCGAGCAGGCGGCGCGGGAGTATCACCGCCCGCCCGCGACGCCGCGCGAGGAGCTGTGGGCGAGGATTGCAGCCGAGCGTGCCCGGCGGCGCGCCACACCGCAGGTGCGCCTGCTCCGCCCCTGGCTCCGGTGGGGGCTCGCCGCGGCGGCGGTGCTGCTCGTGGGCGTCTACATCGGGCGGTGGACGATGTCGCGCCCGCAGAACCTGGCGCACGGCCCCGTGCCGGCGTCCACCACTCCGTCCGACCTCGCCTACCGGGTCGCGGCGGCGCAGTACCTCACGCGCACAGAGGCGCTGCTCACCGGATTCCGCGCCGAATCCGAGGGAGGGGGCGGCAAGCTCGACGCCCAGCTCGTGACGCAGGCGCGCGAGCTGCTGCTCACCACGCGGCTGATGCTGGACTCCCCCGCGGCCCAGTCACCGCGCATGAAGACGCTGCTGGAGGATCTAGAGGTGGTGCTGGCGCAGATCGCCACGCTGCCGGGGAGCGGCGATCCGGAAGACGTACGGTCGATCACGCAGGGACTCGAACAACGTGGCGTGCTGCTCCGACTGCGGACCTCGGTCCCGCCCGGCACGCAAGGAGCACTCTGATGCAGGCGATTCACTTGGTGGTGGCGGCCGTCGCGACGTTGGCGCAAGGGCGCGCTCCCCAAGCCCCCCCCCCCCCCCCCCCCCCGGCCCGCCGCGCACCCCCGCGCGCCCCCCGCCCCCGGCAGAACCCCGGCGGAAACCCGGGGGGCCCCCCCCCGGGGACCACAATGCCCGGCGCGGGCCAAGGGGCCCCGCGC
>CAZXKD010000065.1:0-14305 GCA_964641215.1 uncultured Gemmatimonadaceae bacterium | reverse complement strand
GTGCGCGGCTACGTGGCCGCCGCCGCCCGCCGCCGCGGCGTCGACCGCCGCCTGCGGACCGCCAGGGAGGCGGCGCGAGAGCTCGCGGTCGCGTCGGTGACCCTGCTGCGGCCGGGCGTGCGCCGCGCGCTCGAGGAAAGCGGCGCCGCGGTGGTCGACCTGGGCGTCGAAGCCACGGGACAGCCAGGGCGGATGCTCGTTGCCGCGCAGCAAGCGCTCAACGCCGAGCGGGTGCGCGTCGAGACCGAGGTGGCGGAGGAGGTCGTGAGCGGCCTGGGCGCGGCAGAGTGGCTGGTGGTGGACGGGCTGCTGTCGGAGTCGGCCCGGCTGGCCGGGCACCCGCGCGCGCTCGGGGTGATCAAGAGTCACAGCGCGCAGTACTTCGAGGGGGCCGACCTGCAGACGGCGCTCACCTGTCCCGCCAACGCGCGTACCTCGGTATTCCGCCCGCGGGGCCGGGCCCGCCACGAGGTGTTCTCCTGGTACCTACGGCTCTGGCCCTGGCAAGGGAACGACCTGCTCTTCGGCTTGCTGCGGATCGAAGCGCGCGCCCACCACGCGACCGTCGCGAATGCCACGGCGGTGAGCGGGTGGCTGTTGGCCGAGCGCGCCCCTCTCGCCACTCCGGACGCGCGGTTCGATCGGTTGCTGTATCCTATACATGACGTGGAGACCTATTTGCGGAGCCGCGTGCCCCGGGACGTTCGCCCGAGCGCCGGCTCCCGTCTCCCGAAGACCGGAACGTGATCGAGCGAGCGCCCCCGCCCCCGCACCTTGGCCCAATTCCCGTCGGCCGCGTCGTCGCGACCGAACTGAAACCGGCTACGCCGTACCAGTTCCACTTCTGGACGGCGCAGGAAACGAGTATCGGGATCGGAGCGATCGTGCGTGTCGAAGAGCAGGGCCAGGGGAATGGGGACGGGGGACGAGTGGTGTACGGTGTGGTGACCGATGCGTTCGCCTACTCCGACTTGGCGACCCCGCTGCACGACGTGATCGGCGCCGAGGGCGATCCGGCCCGCGCCGCCGCGGCGCCGACGGTGCGTCAGGAGATCCGGCTCTGGACCGCGGCGGTGCTGCGGCAGATCCCCGAGGAACCGTTGCAGCCGGTGCCGCTGGGGCGGGTGCTCGTCGCCGGCGACGCCGACGTGGCGCAGGCCCTGCGCATGGACGCCTATCTCACCGGCGCCGCGCCGACCGGCATCCCCGTCGGGCTCTATACGTCGGGCGGGCGTGAGTCGCCCGTATATCTCGACGCCGAGTTCCTGCTCGGGCCCGAGGCGGCCCACCTCAATATCTCGGGCGTGTCGGGGCTCGCCACCAAGACGAGCGCGGTGGAGTTCCTGCTCGCCTCGATCTTCCAGCATTTTCCGACGCACAAAGGCCGGGTCGCGGCGGTGTGCTTCAACGTCAAGGGGCCGGACCTCTGCTTCCTCGACCAGGAGGGGGCGCTGAGCGACGAGGACCGCCGCCGCTACGAGCGGCTGGGCATCGCGCCGCGCCCGTTCGCACGGGTACGATACTACGCCCCCTTCAAGGCCGATGGGGTCAACCTCAACACCCTGCGGACGCACCCCGATCTCGCCCCGAGCGTGGAGCCGCTCGTGTGGGGCCTCGCCGAGGTGCTTGACTACGCCGAGGTGCTGCTCAACCGCGACGACATCGATGCCAAGGCCGACGCGTTCATCGACTTCCTCGCCGATCGGGTGTTGAACCGCGAATTCGAGGACGGCTTCGGTGGCACCCACCGCGTACAATCTTTCGCGGATCTCGACCGACTGTTCCGCGCTATCATCGGAGGGCTGGAGGATGCCGGACGCAGTGAGATGTGGCGCACGCATCACATCGCCACGATCCGCAAGGTCCGCAACCGGCTGTCCAACATCTCTACGCGCTGCAAGGGACTCGTGGCCGACGACGGCCAGTCGAGCGACTTGCCGTGGGGCGCGTTCGCAGATCGCACGGCGTACGTGGTGGACCTCGCCAACGTCGACCCGCTGGGTCAGGACCTCGTATTCGCCCGCGTCGTCTCGAAGCTGCGCGAGCATCTGGAGCGGCGGGACCTCGGCGTGGAGGCCGTGGTGGTGTTCGTGGACGAGCTGAACAAGTACGCACCGGCGGACGGGGCCGACACCTACGTGAAGAAGATGTTGCTCGACATCTCCGAGCGGGGTCGCTACCTCGGGCTGGTGCTGTTCGCCGCGGAGCAGTTCCGCTCGCAGGTGCACCGCCGCGTCGTGGGAAACGCGGGGACCCAGGTGTTCGGACGCATGGACACCGACGAGCTCGCAACGCCCGGCTACCAGGTGCTCTCACCCGCGACCAAGATCAAGCTGGCCACGATGCCGATCGGCGAGCTGATGATCCGACACCCGCATTTCACCCAGCCGATCTTCGTGCGCTTTCCGCGTCCCGCGGTGTTGCGCGGACGCGACGGCGTGGAGCGCTTTCCGCCGGCCGCGGACCTGCCGTTCGCCGATGCGGTGGTGCGCCAGCTCGTGCGGCTCGACCGCGGCGTGCGGCCCAACCTCGTGAAGGATCTGATCGCCGAGAGGGAAGAGGAGGACGTCCGGCGCGCCCTGGCTGCGGTGCGCCGCGCCCAGCCCGAGGACGTCTTGGCGTACTTCCGGACCGCCTTGGGCGGCCGGGTACGCGCCGAGGCGCCGCGCGCGCGCGCGGGCGTCCCACCGCTCAACCCGATCTCGGAAGAGCCGTACTGACCTCGAGGAGTGCCATTGCCTCACACGATCCGCCGGCCGGCCGCACCACGACGATGAAACTCGCCCACCTGGCCGACCTGCACCTGGGATTCCGGCAGTTCGACCGGCAGACCGCGCGGGGAGGCAATCAGCGCGAGGCCGACATCGCCGACGCCTTCCGCAGCGCCGTGGACGACCTGCTCGAGCAGCGCCCCGACCTGATCGTGATCGCCGGGGACGTATTCCACTCTGTCCGGCCCACCAATCCGGCGATCCTCTTCTTCTTCCAGCAGGTGCAACGGGTGCGCGTCGCACTGCCGGACGCGCCTATCGTGATCGTCGCGGGGGACCACGACACCCCGCGGTCCCTCGAGACCGGCACGATCCTGCGCCTGTACGAAGCGCTCGGTGTCCACGTCGCGATCGAGGCGCCGCGACGGTTCGTGTTCCCGACACTCGATTGCGCCGTTCTCGCGGTGCCGCACCAGGCGCTGGCCCAAGCGGAGCGGCCGGCGCTGCGGCCCGAGCGCGGGGGCCCCACGATCAATGTCCTCGTCACTCACGGCAAGTACCCCGGCGTCGGTGAGGGACGGGGGACCGATGATTACGGAGGCGCGCTCCTGTCTCGGGAGACCCTGGCGCCCGAGAAGTGGGACTATACGGCCCTCGGCCACTATCACGTCGCGCACGAGGTCGCCCCCAACGCGTGGTACTCGGGCAGCTTGGAGTACTTCGCCCCGAATCCCTGGGGGCAACTGCAGGACGAGACCGAACGCCAGTGGCGGGGCAAGGGATACCTGCTCGTGGATCTCCCGGGAGCGCGCGTCACCTTCCGACCGATCGTTCCGGCGCGGGCTCACATCGAGCTGCCGGCGATCAGCGGCGGCGGGGTGTCGGCCAGAGAGCTGAGCGCGCGCATCGCCGAAACGGTAGCCAAGGCGAAACCGGCGATTGACGACCAGGTCGTGCGGCTGCTGGTGTGGGACGTGCCGCGCGGCGTGGCGCGCGACCTGGACCACGCGGCGATCCGCACGTACAAGGCGCGCGCGCTCAACTTCCAGCTCGACCTGCGGCGCCCCGAGGCGTCGCGCGTCGAGGCATCCGGGGCGCCGGGCCGCCGCCAGACGCTGCCCGAGGTGGTGCGCGAGTTCCTCACGCGCCGCCCACTCGATGCGGACCTGGATCGCGAGGCCTTCATCCGCGTGGGCGTCGAGTACGTCGAGCAGGCCGGACGCGAGGCAGCGGTCTGATGGAGCTCCGGCGCCTGCGCCTCGCGAATTTTCGCCAGCACGAATCCACGGAGATCGAGTTCGGTCCCGGGATCACGGGCATTTTCGGGCCCAACGGCTCGGGCAAGACGACCTTGCTGGAGGCGATGGCCTGGGCGATCTACGGGGCCCAGGCGGCGCGCGGCGACCGCGACTCGATCCGGCGGCTCACGGCCAAAGGCCGGGCGAACGTCGAAGTGGAGCTCGAGTTCCGACTCGGGGGCCACGAGTACCGAGTGATCCGGCGCCTGCACGACGCGGAATTACTCCAGGACGGTCAGCGGGTCGCCAACTCGCTCCGCGCGGTGACCGAGCGACTCCAGCAGGTGATCGGGATGACGTACGAAGAGTTCTCCAATACGTACTTCGCGGGCCAACGGCAGCTGGCCGTCCTGGTCTCGAAGAAGCCCGGGGAGCGCGCGGCGTTCCTGTCCCAGGTCCTGGGCTACGAGCGGCTGCGGCTGGCGCAGGAGCGCGCGCGGGAGGTCAAGAATACACTGGCCGCCGAGCTGCGCGGCATGGAGGCGGGACTTCCCGACGCGGCCGAGCTCGGTCGTGCCCGGCGGCAGGCGGAGGAGCGGCTCGCGGCAGCCCGCGCGGCGGCCCAGAAAGTGGAGGGGACGCGCGCGACCGCGCAACAGGCGCACGCCCGGGAGGAGCCGCGCTGGAATCAGTGGATGGCGCGGCGCGAGCGGACGTTGTCGCTCGACGGGGAACGGCGCATGGCCGAGCAGGCGGCCGAGAGCGCCCGCCAGGAGTTCAAGCGGCTCGACAGAGAGCTGCGAGATGCGGCGGAGGCCAAGCACCAACTGAAGCGCCTCGCGCCCGAGCTCGCGCCGATCACCCGCCTCAAGCAGGAGCTGGCCGATCTCGAGCTGCTGCAGCGCGAGGAGGCAGCGCGCCGCGCGGACCAGGCGCGCCTCGCCGAACTGGCACGGACCATCGGCGCCCTGGACCGCCGCCTGGCGGAGCTCGCGGCCGCGGCCGACGCGGTGGCCCAGGTGGTGGGGGTCAGGGAAGCGGTCGAGCGGCAACTCCAGGAAGCAGAGCGGTTGGCGGAAGAGCAGCGGACGGCGTGGGTGCGCGACCGCCAGGATGCTGAAACCAAGCGGCAGCAGTTGCGCGATCTGTGGAAGGAGGTCAGGGCTCAGCGCGACAAGTTGGCGGCGCTCGGCCCCGACGGCGTGTGCCCGACGTGTCAGCGCCCGCTGGGCGTGCAGTACGAGGCGGTGCTGGCGGAATTTGACCGGCAGCTCGAGGACATCACGATTAACGGTAACTTCTTCAAGAACCGGCTGGAGCAGCTGCAGCAACCGCCGGCGGCGTTGCAGGAAGCGGAAGCCGCGCGCGACACGGTGCTCGCCGAGCGGCGCGTGGTAAACGAGCGGGAAGGGGAGCTGCGCGCGCAGGCGGAGGAGCGGGCCCATGCCGTCGAGCAGCTCGCGGGGGCGCGCCGCCGCGCCGCCGAGGTCGAGGCACAGCTCGCGGCGCGGCCCACCGGCTACGATGCGGAGCGGCACGACGCACTGCGCGCGGAGCTGACCAAGCTCGAACCAGTCGCGCTCGAGGCCGCGGGGCTCGAGGCACGGGCCGAGCGGGCCGAAGACCTGGTGCGCGAGGCGGAGCAAGCCGAGAAGGTGCTGTCGGAGCGCGAGCAACGAGCGCACCAGCTCGCAGCCGCCGTGGCCGCGGAGGGCTTCAGCGAGGAGTCGTACCGGGCCGCGAAGGAGCGCTTCGACCGCGCGACGGGCGCGCTGCGGGAAGCCGAGATCGCGGTCGCGGAGACGCGCGGCGACTTGCTGCGCGCCGAAGCCGACGTGCAGGAGGCCGGACGGCGGGTGACCGAGCGGGCGGCGCGCGAGCGCCAGATCGCCGAGCTGAAAGCTCGCCAGCGACTCCATAACGAACTGGACCGCGCCTTCTCCGACCTGCGCGCCGACCTTAACGCCGCGATGCGGCCCGAGATCGCCGAGCTGGCCTCCTCCTTCCTCGCGGATCTCACCGACGGCCGCTACGACGAGGTAGACCTCACCGAGGACTACACAGTCACGGTGCTCGACGACGGCATCCCTAAGCCCGTGATCTCGGGCGGCGAGGAGGACCTCACGGCATTGGTGCTGCGCCTGGCGATCTCCCAGATGATCGCGGAACGGGCCGGGCAACCGCTGTCGCTGCTCGTGCTGGACGAGATCTTCGGCTCGCTCGACGAGTCGCGCCGCGCCCACGTCCTGGGACTATTGCGACGGATCGCCGACCGCTTCCCTCAGGTCATCCTCATCACCCACATTGAGCAGGTGCGGGAAGGACTCGACCGGGTCATCCGGGTGGAATACGACGCGGGGGAGGGCACCAGCGTGGTGCGGGACGAGACGGCGACCCTGGGGACGGCCGATGCGGGCGTGGCTGCCTGAACACGAGGTCCATGGCCCCGAGCGGGCGACCGAACGGGACATCGAGGGGCTGAACCGCGTCTTCGCCGACGCGTTCACCGACCGCTACCGGCGCGACGGCCTCGTCGGCGTGCGGGTCCCGCACTTGAACCCACTCGTGTGGCGCTACGCGCTGCTCGACGCCGGCGACGGTGCCATGGTCTGGCGGGACGAGGCAGGCCACGTCGCCGCCTTCAACATCGCCCACCGGTCGGGGACGGAGGGATGGATGGGGCCCCTCGCCGTGCGCCCCGACCGCCAGGGGGCGGGAGCCGGCAAGACCGTCGTCCAGACGGCGCTGGACTGGCTGATCGCTCAGGGCGTGGCGACGCTGGGCCTCGAGACCATGCCCCGCACGGTGGACAACATCGGCTTCTATTCGCGCCTCGGCTTCGCCCCTGGCCACCTCACCGTCACCATGACCCACGATCTGTCGGGCCGCGGCCATCCTGCCCCCGCACTGCTTTCGACGCGGCGCGGCGCCGCCAGAGACGAGACCCTGGCCTCGGCGCGGCGGCTGATCGATGCCCTCGCCGCAGGCTACGATTTCACCCGCGAGATCGAGCTCACCGCCGAGCTGGGTCTGGGCGACACGGTGTTGGTCGATGCGACCGACGGGGGGGGGCTCGAGGCGCTGGTGTTGTGGCACTCGGTGCCGCTCGCTGAAGGACGCCCGCGTGACGAGGTGCGGGTGCTCAAACTCGCGGCGCGCGATGCGCGCGCCTTCGCGGCGGCGCTGACCGCGGCGGAGGCCGCCGCCGCCCGCGCCGGAATCCGGCGCGTCTCGCTCCGCTGCCAGACGACGTACGACGACGCCTACCGCCAGCTCATCGCCCGCGGCTATCGCGTTCGCTGGACCGATTTGCGGATGACCGCCGAGGGTTACCCGGAGCGGCGGCCGCGCCAAGGAGTGCTGTTTTCGAACTGGGAGATCTGACGGCCGGGCTGGTCAGCTTCGGGCGCTCCCCGCCACCCCCCTCGCCAGAGCGCGTGTCACGACAGGAACTTGGGCACCCCGACCAGCACCCGCCGGGTCAGCAGTGTCATGCCCACCGCGTACAAGATGTGCACGTACCCGCTGGGCACGTGTGCCACGAACACCAAGCCGATCCACGTGACCACCAGCGCCAGCGCAACGACCAACGTGACGTTCATCGTGACACTCCTCCGACAGTGTACGAGAACCCTCGACGAATCTCAGCGACGCTCTTCCTTGACGTATTCTCTCGACGCAGTAATGTACGGTGGGACGGAGAGTCTAATTATTGAGCCAACAGCTCGATCGTGGACCCAGATACTGCGACCAATGTCACGCCCCTTCGCGGGGGAAGACAGACGCCCTAGTGAGGGACCAGTCATGACTTTCGGGCTTCAATAATCCTCTTCGTTCCCGTGGTACTCGGTCGGCCGGTCCGCGTTAGGCGGCGCCGGCCGATCGCTTTTTGTTGGACTGGCGGACGGATGCCGCCTCACCGTCCGTCCGACCGACGGTCCGACGGTCCGACTATGCTCTCCCAGAAATACTGCGGGGCCAGTAGGCCTTTCCCCCGCACCGCAAATCGGATCAGCAGGATCACGATCCAGATCCCGTAGACCACTGCCACTTCATCGCGCCAATGGGGGACGAGGAACTGTGCCAGCCACAGGACGAACAGGATTGTGGCGTCGAGCCAGTCGAACTCCATGTTGAAGAGCAGCAGCAACGCGAGGCCGCTCTGCAACAAGGTCAACCCGATCTCGAGCTGCTGGGGGCCGTCGAAGTGAAACGCCGTCCACGTTCCCGTGGCGCGCCAGTGCGAGTAGCCATATACCAGCGGGATCATCGCGGCGAGCACGGTCCACTGGTTGACGTTGCTCGAGACGAGGTTCATGAGCGCCATCGGCGCGCGGGTCACGCGCCGCGACCAGGACACGGTCGACACGAACTCGGGGAACTCAGAGAGGAACGGGGCCACCCATTGGACCAGGAAGAACTGACTGAAGCCGAGCAGCCCCGCGACGGCCAGCATGGATTCGAGGAACGGGTGCGCCGTGGCGTACAGCAGGCCCCCACCCACTGCGAACAGCCCGCCGATCACCGCCGGGCGCTGCCAGCCGGGCCGGCGGTAGGCCCAGCGGGAGACGGCCGACGCGTCGTGCAGCTCTTCGGCTTGGTGGGGCGGGCCGCGTAACAACACTCCGAGGTACGCGCCGTACAGCGCGATCAACACCAGCGCGTCGATCCAGCCGATGCTCTTCTTGATGAGGATGACGAGGAAATACAACAGCGGAAACACCAGCCCCACGATCTCGACGGCGTGCTCGCGCTCGAGCTTGATCGTCGGCAGTCGCTCGCCCGTCGTTTTGCGGCCGGAGAGAGCGAAGACGAAGTAGATCGTCGGCCAGCCCAGCCCGATCAACAGGCGGATCGCTCCGGTGAGGTTCGCAATCGCGAGGTGTGCCCGCGCAGGGTCTTTGCCCGCCTCCCAGGCGATCACGGCTTCGACCGCGAACTCCGGCAGCGTCTGCAGCCAGGCGAGCAGCGCGAGGGCGAGGCCTTGGGAGATCAGGAACTGTGCCGCTTCTGCGCCCCAGGCGACGAGGAACGCGGACAGCAGCATGCTGGGAAAGGTCCACAGCGCCGAAAGGGCCGAGCTTCCCGCCTGGGACAGGGGGAGGGAGGCGAGTACCTTTAGGAGTCTCACCAGGCGCCGAAGATACAGCGAGCCCCGGAGGCCTTACAAGCCATGGGACGTGATCAGATGAAGTCGGCCAGCCGCCACGGCCTTCAGGAGCCCCACATCCCACCCACGGCCGCGCGCATCCCCTTCGAGACCCTCGTGCGGGAGATGCTGGTGCAGCTGAGCGAGGATCCGCAGCGCGAGGGGCTCGCGGCCACGCCGGCCCGTGTCGAGGCGTCGCTCAAGTGGCTGACGCGCGGCTACCAGATGTCGGTCGAGGATGTGATCGGCGACGCCATCTTCCAGGAGTCGCACGAGAGCATGATCTGCGTGCGCGACATCGAGATTTATTCGCTGTGCGAGCACCACATGCTCCCCTTCTACGGCAAAGCGCACGTCGCCTATCTGCCGGACGGCCGCATCGTCGGCCTGTCCAAGATCCCCCGCGTGGTCGAGGTGTTCGCTCGCCGGCTCCAGGTGCAGGAGCGCCTCACCGACCAGGTGGCCGACGCGCTGTGCCGGGTCCTGAAGCCGCTGGGCGTGGGCGTGGTGATCGAGGCCTACCACCTCTGCATGATGATGCGCGGGGTGGAGAAGCAGAACTCCAAGACCGTCACGAGCGCGCTGCGCGGCGCCTTCCGCGACGATGCCAAGACACGCGATGAGTTCCTGCGCCTGGTCCACGGCGGCGTCGGCCTGCCGTGAGCGGATCGCTCACTGGGAAGATCGCCCTGGTCACGGGCGCCTCCCGCGGCATCGGACTGGCCGTGGCCGACGAGCTGCGCGCTGCGGGTGCCCACGTCATCCGCTTCGCCCGCTCCCTCACGGACGGCTCCGCGGACCGCCAGACCGACATCCGCTGCGACGTGGCCGTGCCCGCGGACGTGGACCGTGCCGTCGAGAAAGTCGTCACGACATCCGGTGTCCCGGACATCGTCGTGAACAATGCGGGCCGCTTCTTGATCAAACCCCTCGAGCAAACCAGTTTGGAGGAGTTCACCCAGACGGTCGCGGTCAACCTGACCGGCCCGTTCCTCGTCGCTCGGGCATTGACGCCGCACCTGGTGAAGCGGGGCAGCGGACATCTCGTGACGATCGGCTCCATCTCTGACCACGTGGGCTTCACGGGGTCCACCGCGTATGCGGCGAGCAAGTTCGGGGTACGGGGGATGCACGAAGTGATCCGCGTCGAGACCGTCAAGAGTGGCGTGCGCACCACCCTGATCTCCCCAGGGCCGGTGGATACCGAGATATGGGATGCCGTGGACCCCGACTCCAAGCCGGGCTTCACCAAGCGCAAAGACATGCTGCGGGCGGAGGACGTCGCGGAGGCCGTGCTGTTCGCCGTGACGCGCCCCGCGCGCGTCGACGTCACGGAGATCCGGCTGTTGCCAGCCCTGTACTCCCCACGGGGGTGATCGATGCACATTGAGCTGATCGAGATGTTGCGCTGTCCCGAGGCGCACCGCGAGGAGTTCCTCGTGCTCTCGACCAGCGAGATGAACGGGCGGATGGTGTGGCTCGGCGTCGTCGGGTGTCCGGTGTGCCACAGGGATTTCGAGATCATCGACGGCATCGTGGATTTCACGGAGGTCGTGAAGGGGAAGCGGCAGACCCGCTCGGTGCGCCGCACGCCGGCGCCCGAGTCCCCGGTGGTCCTCGATGCGGAGTCCCTGCAGGCGCTGCTCGACCTCGGCGGCCCGGGCGGGTTCGTCGTCCTCGTGGGTTCAGCGACTCGCCATGCGGTCGGGCTCGCGGGGCTGATGGGCGGCGTCCACTTCGTCGGCATCAACGCGCCCCCCGACGTGGAGAATCTGCCGATCCTCAGCCTCATCCAGAGCGACCGCGTGATCCCGCTGCGTCGGGCGATGGCCCGCGGCGTCGTGGTCGGCGCCGAGGTCACCACCGCGCCCTGGGTCGCGGAGGCCAGCCGGGTGCTGCTCCCGGGTCGTCGGTTGGTGATCGAAGGGCAGGGGGTTCTGCCCAAAGGGGTGAAGCAGCTCGCTGTGGAACACGGGCTCTGGGTCGGCGAAAAGCAGTAGGGTGCCTTATCCTTCGACCGCCGCCGCCAGAGGATCGGCCTCGGCGTACGCGCGGTCGATCAGCGCCGTGTAGCGCTTTTCCACGGCGCGGCGCTTGACCTTCAGCGTGGGGGTCAGCTCGCCGGACTCGATCGTGAAGTCGTTCTCGATCAGCACGACCTTCTTCGGCATCTCGAACTTCGCCAGATCGCGCAGCATCCCAATAACCTCGCGCTCGATCTTTGCCTTCACGTCCGCGAGCGCGAGCAGCTGGCCGTGCGAGCCGTACGACAGGTTCCGCTCCCTGGCCCACTTCTCCACCGTCTCGTAGTTCGGCACGACCAGCACGATGGGGAACTTGCGCTTGTCACCCAGCACCACGGCGTTGGCGACGAACTTGTTCAACTTGATCATGTTCTCGATCGGCTGCGGCGCGATGAACTTGCCACCGGCCGTCTTGATCAAGTCCTTCTTGCGGTCGGTGATCTTGAGGTAGCCGTCGGCGTCCAGCTCGCCGATGTCGCCGGTGTGGAACCAGCCGTTTGCGTCGATCGCCTCGGCGGTGGCCTCGGGCTTGTGGTAATAGCCCTTCATGATGTTCGGGCCTTTAGCCAGGATCTCGCCGTCCGCGGCGATCTTGAGCTGCACGCCCGGCACCGCGGTGCCGACGGTCCCGAGCTTGGGGCGGTCGGTCGGGTTGAAGGTGAGCACGGGCGACGTCTCCGTCAGGCCGTAGCCTTCGAGGATGGGGAGCGAGGCGCTGAAGAAGAACTTCGCGATCTCCGCCGACAGCGGCGCGCTTCCGGAAATGAATGCCTTAATGCGGCCCCCGGTGCGCGCGCGCAGCTTCGCGAACACCAACCGGTCGGCGATCATGTGCTTGAGCGCCAGCAGCCTGGGAACCGGCAGCCCCGCCAATCGGTACGTGGCCCACTGATCGCCGACCTTCTTCGCCCAGAAGAAGATCTTGCGCTTGACCGCGCTCCCCGACATCGCGGTCTCCAGTACACGGGCGTACACCTTCTCGTACAACCGCGGCACGGTCACCACGATCGTCGGGTGGACCTCCAGCAAGTTCGCGGCGACCTTCTCGAACGATTCGGCGTAATTGATGATGACCCCTGTGGTCCAGAGGGTGTAGTCCACCATGCGCTCGTAGACATGGCTCAGCGGCAGCATCGCCAGGCAGTCGTCTTCCGCCGTGAACGGCAGCACGTGGAGGCATGCCTGGACGTTGCTCCAGATGTTGTTGTGCGTGAGCATCACCCCTTTGGGGTCGCCCGTGGTCCCGGAGGTGTAGATCAGCGTCGCCAGCGCCTCGGGTGATACGGCGAGCGCCTCCTCGCGGAATCGCGGGTAGCGCCCGTCGGCGCTGCGGCCGCGGGACTCCAGCTCCGCGAGGGTGATCACCCCATCGCGACGTCCCGCATCGTCGAAGGCGATGAGGTGCTTGAGCTGCGGCAGGTGGCCCCGGATCTCGCTCAGCTTGT
This sequence comes from uncultured Gemmatimonadaceae bacterium, assembly GCA_964641215.1. GTDB lineage: Bacteria > Gemmatimonadota > Gemmatimonadetes > Gemmatimonadales > GWC2-71-9 > 13-1-40CM-70-15. The sequence goes on along the minus strand of CAZXKD010000065.1, from coordinate 1,738 downwards.
TCACGATCTCGACCGTCGAGCAGAAGGCCGCCACCGCCCCGGAATCGCCGAGGATGTACTCGGTCTGCTTGGCGGTGAGCGTGGGATAGATCGGGACGTCGACCGCCTGGGCGCAGAGACAGGCGTAGTCGGCGAGGGCCCACTCGGGACGCGTCTCCGACACGATCGCTACCCGGTCGCCGCCCCGGATGCCCAGCTCGCGCACCCCGATGGAGATCGCCTTGACGCGCGCCGCCGCGTCCCGGTGGGTAATCGTCCTCCAGACACCACCTACCTTGGCGCGGTAGGCGACAGGGCGCCGGTCGGCGTACTGATCGACCCCCCCGAAAAACAGCTGGGTGAGTGTGCCCGTCTTCATGGCAGGAACCCTACGACGAAGTGGACCGGCGACCCGCGGACCGGCGTGCCGTCGGGGTGACGCGCGCTCGCGAGCACCACCACGGAGTCGGGACGCGGTCCCCCGGTGTAGCGCAGCTGCACGATGGCGAGGCCGCTCCCCGAGGTCCGCACGGTGGCCGCGGGCACCAAGCTGACGGTCGTCGCGCCGACCGAATAGATGGTCGCCGCGAAGGCCACGCGCCGGCCGGCTTGGTTCTGAGCGCCGGTCGGAGTGGCCCAGGCCTCGACCTGCAGTGAGTCAGAGAGGGAATCGGGAGCGGACACGATTACCTTGGACACGGTATTGCCGACCGCGGTGATCGAATCGAGCGGCGGCTGCACGGTGACGTTGAGCGGGTTCGACCGCAAGGCCCCGACCCGCGCCAGGACCCGCCCGACGCCGGCGGCCTTGCCCACAGTCGTGCCGGCGGCGCTGTCCACCACCTGCAGGATCGCCGTGTCCAGGGTGGCCCAGGTGATCACCGCCGCCACGGAGTCCCCCTGGCCGTTCAGGGCGCGGGCCCGCGGATGCAGGGTGTCGCCGACCTCGATCAGACCACTGTCAGGGAGGCTGATGTCGAGGGCGACGACTTGGTGCAGGTCGGTCGAGAGCGCGCCGCAAGCCGCCGCGCCCAGAGTGAGCCAGACGATCGTGCCGGCGGATGCGAGCCGGCTCAGGGAGACTCCGGCGAGAGCGACCGCGCAGAAGACGGGGGGGGCGGAGGGGGAGGGGGCAGCGTCGCCGAGATCCCCATGTCCTGGAGCGCCTTGGTAGCGTGCTCGATCCACTTGTGCGCGTCGGGGCCCTTGGGCGGCTGGGCGAGGAACGCCTTTAAGTGCTGCGCTGCGCCGTCGGGATCGCCGCGCTTGAGGAGGAGGAAAGCGAGCCCGTAGTGCGCGCCGGCGAGCGTGGTGTCGAGTTCGAGGGCGCGGCGGTAGTGGCGTATGGCTTCGTCCACGCGGCCCGTCTTGGTGAAGGCGATCGCCATATTCTGCAGAATACGTGCGTCGGTGGGATGATCGCGCAGCGCCAGGCGGTACGATGTGAGAGCGGCATCGTAGTCCCCCTGCCGCTCGAGCGCGAGCGCCTCGTTGAGGTAGTCGAGGCGCTGGGGTCTGAGCTCGTCCGCGGACGAGCCGCTGAACAGACGACGCCAGAAACCCATGCGCCGAAAATAGCTTGCGGCCTCTCCGCTTCGCAATGTAGCTTCTCGCTCCATGACGCCCCCCCCGCCCCCCCCGCCCCCCCCCCCCCCCCCGCCGCCCCCCCCCCCCCCCCGCCCCCCCCCCGCCCCCCCCCCCCCCCCCCCCCCCCCGTTTCCCCCCGCCCGGGAAACCCGCCCCGGGCGGTCTTGCCCCC
>CAZXKD010000064.1:0-14343 GCA_964641215.1 uncultured Gemmatimonadaceae bacterium | reverse complement strand
GCGCGTCGCGCGCGAGCGCGCGCGGCGGGCGGCCGAGCAGCTCGCGGTCGCCCGCGCCCGCGTCTCGAGCGGCGCGGCCGTGCAAACCGACTCGCTCCAGTTACGGCTCGAGCTGGATCGGGCGCAGGTCGGCCTGTTACAGCAGGAATCCGCGCTCCGCGTCTCCCGGCTGGAGCTGGGACGCCGCATCGGGGCGCCGGGGCCCGTGGACGCCGCGGCAACCGACACGGCGCGGATGCCGGAGCTGCCGGTCACGCTGGCCGATGCGATCGGAGAGGCGGCGGTGCAAGGCCCGGGCTACCGCCAGGTCGCGGCCAGGGAGCGGGCGGCCGCGGCGGTCTTCCGGGCGCAGCTGGGGACGTACTTGCCGCAGGCGACGCTGTCGTGGACGCGCACCGGGTTCGACAACAAGTTCGCGCCGGCGCTGCGCACCTTCAACGCCTTGACGCTCAGCGTGTCGTTCCCGCTGTGGGACAACGCGCGGCGGGAGATCGCGCTGACGCAGGCACGGGTGAACCGCGACGTCGCGCGGGCCATCCGCCAGGACATGGACCGCGCCGTACAGCGTGACGTGACGGCGGCCTACAACGGCTACACCACGGCCCGCGCCAGCTTCAACATCGACACCGAGGCCGTCACCGTGGCTCGCGAGACCTACCGCGTGCAACAGAGCCGCTACCAGGGCGGAGCCACGACGATCCTCGACCTACTGAAAGCGCAGTCTGACCTCGACGATGCCGAGGCCGCGCTGGTCCAGGCGCGGTACGCGACCAGACTGGCACTCGCCGGGCTCGAGGCGATTCTCGGCCGGCGCCTCTTCCCACAATCAGAACAGTGAGCGACAGCGAAATGGTGCGTGGTACGTGGTGGCTGGCCCTTGCGACAATGGTCGCGGCGGCCGCGTGCGGCAAATCCAAGGCGGGCGGGGCTGGAGGGGGGGGGGGCGGCCCGATGGGGCTGCCGGTCGAAGTCGCCGTCGCCCGCAGCGATACGGTGCGAGACGAGATCGCCGCCACGGGCCAGGTCGAGGCGGTGCAATCCATCGACTTGCACCCCGAGGTGGAAGGGCGGATCACCGACCTCCTCGTCCGTGAGGGGCAGGAAGTCGAAGCGGGCACACCGCTGTTCAAGGTGGACGATGCCCAGTTGCAGGCCCAGGTCGCCCAGCTCGCGGCCCAGCGCGACCTGGCGCAGCAGGCGCTGGCGCGGGCCAAGGAGCTGGCCCGGCAGAACGCGTCGTCGGCCGCCGACCTCGAACAGGCCGAGGCGACCGCACGCAGCGTCCAGGCGCAGTACGACCTGCAGCGCATTCGCCTCGAACGAACCACCGTGCGAGCGCCGTTCGCGGGGGTCGTGGGGCAGCGCTACGTCAGCCTCGGCGACTATGTGACGACCAGCACCCGGCTCACCTCCCTGCATACTGTGAACCCTCAGCGCGCCTCCTTCCAGGTCCCGGAGCGCTTCGCCCGCTCGCTGCGGCCCGGGCAGGAAGTGATGTTCCGGGTCGCCGCCATCCCCGGTCGCGACTTCTCCGGTGAAGTGGACTTCGTAGATCCAGTGGTCCAGCTGCCGGGTCGGACCATCCTCGTGAAGGCCAGGGTCCCGAACGCCCAGCGGCTGCTCCAGCCGGGCATGTTCATCGAGGTGCATCTGGTCACCGCCGTGCGCCCCGGGGCCATCGTGATCCCCGAGGAGGCGGTGGTGCCGGAGACGCGCATCAACCTCGTGTGGGTCGTGGACAGCGGCAAAGTCCACCCGCGTCCGGTGAGCCTCGGCGTGCGGACTCCGGGGTTCGTCGAGGTGACGACCGGGCTGTCGGCCGGCGAGCAGGTCGTGGTGGGGGGCCTGGAGCTGATGGCGCCGGGCATGCCGGTGATGGCCAGGGTCGTGGACCGGTCCCGGCCGACACCAGCGACGGCGGGGGATCGTTAGTTCATCACCCCCTGACCCCCTCTCCGCATTGTGGAGAGAGGAACTTCGTGCGAGGCCTAGTCGGCGGGCGCCGGCTCGGGGAGTGGTGCGCGGGCAGCGCGCCGTCCCAGGCGGTGCTGCAAGGCGTCCAGGTAGGTGTAGAACACAGGGGTGACATACAGGGTCACCAGCTGGGAGAACGCCAGGCCCCCCACCACGGCCAGGCCGAGCGGCCGGCGCGACTCCGCGCCCGCCCCCCACCCGACCGCGATCGGCAGCGTGCCCATAAGGGCCGCCATCGTCGTCATCATGATCGGCCGGAACCGGATGCTGCACGCCTCGATGATCGCGTCGCGCGGCGATTTCCCCTCGCGACGCTCCGCCTCGATGGCGAAGTCGATCATTATGATCGCGTTCTTCTTCACCAGCCCCACCAGCATGATGATCCCCACGAAGGCGTAAATACTGAGCTCCGTGCGAAACAGGACGAGCGTCAACAGCGCGCCGAACCCGGCGAACGGCAGGCCCGAGAGGATCGTCACGGGGTGGATGAAGCTCTCGTAGAGGATTCCCAGCACGATATAGATCACCAGGATGGCGAGCACCAGGAGGAACGCGAGCCCTTGCTGGCTGGCCTGGAACGCCTGCGCCGTGCCGGCGAACCCGGTGCTGATCGTCGCCGGCAGCGCCTGGCGCGCCACGCGCTGGACGGCGCTCACGGCGTCGCCGAGCGACGCGCCCGGCGCCAGGTTGAACGACAGCGTCACCGACGGCAGCTGCCCGCTGTGATTCACGCTGAGGGGGCCGACGTCCGGGGTCACCGTGGCGACGGATGAGAGCGGCACGAGCGGGCCTTTCGGCGAGCGAATGTAGAGCATGTTCAACGCCGAGAGGTCCCGCTGATACTGGGGCAGCAGCTCCAGGATCACCCAGTACTGGTTGTTGGGGGTCAGAATCGTCGAGACCTGGGACGAGCCGAAGGCATCGTACAGCGCTTGCTCGACCTGCTGGACCGTGAGACCGAGGGCGGCGACGCGGTCGCGTTCGATGTGGACCTGCGCTTGCGGATTCTTGATCTGCAGGTCGCTCGTCACGTCGCGAAGCATGGGAAGGGGGCGCAACTTGGCCTCGAGCGCGGCGGCGCCGTCATACAGCGCATGGATGTCCTGACTCTGCAGGGTGAACTGGTAGAGCGTCTTGGTCGGTCGCCCGCCGATGCGGATGGCCGGCGGGATCTGGAGGTAGGTCCGGATGCCGGTAATGGCCGCGAGCTTGGGGTTCAGCTCGCGGACGACCTGGTCGACAGGGAGGCGCTGGCCGAGTGGTTTGAGGTGGATGCTGATCCGTCCCTGATTCATCGTGCCACCCCCCACCGACGACATGAAATGCTCGACGTTGGAATCCTGCGCCACCACGGCGGCGACCTGTTTCTGGTGCTGGACCATGGCGTCGTAGGAGCTGCCTTCGAGGGTTTCCGTCGTCCCCTGCAGGAAGCCCGTGTCATCGTAGGGGATGAACCCCTTCGGCACCAGGAAGTAGAGCCCGGCGGTACCGAGCAGAATCCCTGCCGAGAAGGCGAGCGCAAAGCGCCGGTGGTCCATGACCCAGGCGAGGCTCCGCTCATACAGTCCCAGGCCCCGCCGGTAGACGCCCTCGGACATCTCATAGAAGCGTCCATGCTGCTCATCGCGGGAGGGACGCAGGGAGCGGCTGCACAGCATCGGGGTGAGGGTCAGCGACACGAAGCCGGAGACGAGGATCGCGACCCCGATCGTCACGGCGAACTCGTGGAACAGTCGGCCGATGATGCCGCCCATGAACAGGACCGGGATGAACACGGCCGAGAGTGACAGCGTCATGGAGACGATGGTGAAGCCGATCTCGCGCGCGCCGTCGAACGCGGCCTGGAGCCGCGGCTTTCCCATCTCCATGTGGCGGACGATGTTCTCCAGCATCACGATGGCGTCGTCCACGACGAACCCCACGCAGAGCGTCAGCGCCATCAGCGACAAGTTGTCGAGGCTGTAGCCCAGCACGTACATCACTGCGAAGGTGCCGACGATCGAGAGGGGCAGGGCCAGGCTCGGGATCGCCGTCGCGGAGATGTTCTTCAGGAAGAGGAAGATCACCAGCACCACGAGACAGAGCGTGATGAGCAGGGTGACCTTGACGTCGTTCACCGAGTCGCGGATGGAAAGCGAGCGGTCGTAGAGCGTCTGAACCTGGACGGAGGCCGGGATCTGCGCTTTGAGCGCCGCCAGCGTCCCCTTCACCGCGTCGGCGACGGCCACGGTGTTGGTCCCGGGTTGCCGCTGGACAGCCAGCACGATCGAGGGATTGCCGTCGAACCAGCTGAAATTGCGACTGTCCTGGACGTCGTCGAGCACCCGGGCCACGTCCTGCAGCCGAACCGGCGCGCCGTTGCGGTAGGTCACGATCAGCGACCGGAACTCCGGCGCGCTCTCGATCTGGCCGTCTGCGAGAACGGTGTACGCGCGGTGCGGGCCCCACAGGATGCCGGTCGGGAGATTGGGGTTGCCGGCGTTCACGGCCGCCGCCACTTCGTCGATCCCGATCCCGCGCGACTGCAGGGCCTGAGGGTCCACTTGAATCCGCACGGCGTATTTCTGCGACCCGTACACCTGCACCTGCGCGACCCCGGACACCGTCGAGATGCGCTGCGCCAGGAACGACTCGGCGTACTCGTCCACGGCCGAGAGCTTGAGCGTCGGGGAGCTGAGGGCGAGGTACAGGATGGGCGAGTCGGCCGGGTTCACCTTCTGGTACGATGGCGGCAGCATCCCCTGGGGGAGCTGGCGCAACGTCTTGGAGATCGCCGCCTGGACGTCCTGCGCGGCGGCGTCGATCTCCCGCGCCAGGTTGAACTGCAACGTGATCGAGGTCCCGCCCTGGTTGCTCGAGGAGGTCATCGCGTCGAGCCCCGCGATCGTCGAAAACTGCTTCTCGAGGGGCGTCGCCACCGCGGCCGCCATCGTTTCCGGATTCCCGCCGGGGAGACTGGCGTTGACGGTGATCGTCGGGAAGTCCACGTTCGGCAGGTCGCTCACCGGCAAAAGCCGGTAACCCATCACCCCGAACAGCAGGATCGCCATCATCACCAACGTCGTGGCTACCGGTCGCTGGATGAAGAGGCCCGAGATACTCACGGCTGCACTCCCAGCGACCGCTCCGCCGCCGGCCCCCCGCGAATCTCCACCCGGGCGTCAGGCGTGAGCCGCAGCTGACCGTCCGTGACGACCAACGTCCCGGGCGTCACTCCGGTCGCGATCACGGCGAGCGTGTCCACCGTGCGTGCCACGGTGACAGGCTGCTGGCTCACCCGGCCGTCCGGCGCCACCACGAACACGTAGGTTCCCTGTTGGCCCGTCAGCACCGCCTGGGCCGGCACGACCGTCGCGCCCGAGTCGACGTCCAACACCAGCGTCACCGACACGAACTCTCCCGGCCAGAGCATCTCGCCTTCGTTGGCGAAGCGACCCTTCAGCAGCACGGTCCCCGTCGTGCTGTCGACGTGATTGTCGATGAACGACAGCTCCCCAGGGAGCACCACGCTCGTGTCGCTCCCGGGGCGCACCAGCACACGCCGCGTTCGTCCAGCCCCGCTCTGCAGCGCCGGGAGCTGCGCGGCCGGGACCGGGAAGCGCACCAGAATCGGCCGGAGCTGATTGATGGTGACGAGCGGCGTGCCGGCCGTCGGCCGGACCAGGTTCCCTTCGCGAACCTGAAGACTGCCGGTGCGGCCGGCGATGGGTGCCTGGATCGTCGCATACTCGAGGTTCAACCTGGCGACCGCTACGGCGGCCGAATCGGCCAGCGCGGCAGCGACCAGGGCGTCGGCGGCGGCGCGCTTCGCCTGATAGTCTTCTTTGGTGACCGAAGCGTTCGCCACCAGGGCGGCATAGCGGTCCGCTTCCTGGACCGCGTTCGCGGCCTGCACCAGGTCGCGGGCAAGTGTCGCCTCCGCCTGCTGGAGGGCCGCTTGATAGGGCCGAGGATCGATCTCGAACAGCACTTGGCCCGTGACGACCTCATCCCCCTCCCGGAACCGGACCCGCTGCAACACCCCTTGGACCTGTGGCAGCACCGCGACAGTCTTGATCGGCTCTACCGAGCCGATGGCCGTTACCTGGACGGGCATCGCCCGTCGTTCGGCGCGGGCGACGGTGACGGGGACCCGGGCCGGTGGGCCGGCGGCGCGCGAATGGCAGGCGGCCGCCAGCGCGGCGCTGGCTACGAGGGCGGCGAAGAGGAGTCGGCTGCGGATCACAGGGTCGTTTCAGTATGGTCTGGCTGAGGGTGGTGACAGGCCCCCGGCTGCGCCGGTCAGGGCTATCTACACTACGCACAACACCCTCCGAGCGTCAGGGGATCCGGGAGCCAGGCGTCGGGCGCCAAGACGCGGCGTGATCCATCGGCGGTGCGGCGGACCGCGCTCGGAGGGTTGCGCGCGCGGCGTTTCGGTACGCGGAATCCCACGCCCTGCCCACATCCTCAAGGTCATGCTTGCCCGCGTCCGCTCGGCCGCGGTGCTCGGCATCGATGCCTACCTGGTCGACGTCGAGACCGACATCGCCAACGGCCTGCCCACCTTCGCCACCGTCGGTCTGCCGCAAGGAGCGGTGAAGGAGGGCCGCGAGCGAGTGTACGCCGCTCTCGCCAATACGGGCTACACGTTCCCCCTGAAGCGGATCACGGTCAATCTCGCCCCGGCCGACATACGCAAGGAAGGCTCCGCCTTCGACCTGCCGATCGCGCTGGGCATCCTCGCCGCCACCGAGCAGATCTCGAGCGCGCGGCTTACCCAGCTGGCCGTGCTCGGCGAGCTCGGTCTCGAGGGTGCGATCCGCCCGGTGCGGGGTGCGCTGCCAGTGGCCCTGGCGGCCCGCGCCGCCGGGCTCGACACGCTCATCTTGCCGCGGGAGAACCTGCCCGAGGCGGGCGTCGTCTCCGGGATCCAGGTGCTGGGTGCCGCGAGCCTGGCGGAGATCGCCGACTTCCTCGACGGCCGGGCCGACCTGCCAGGCGCGGAGGTCGATGTGACACGGCTGTTCGCCGAACGGGCCAAGGACGACGTCGACTTCGCGGAGGTGAAGGGCCAGGCCCACGCCAAGCGTGCGCTCGAAGTCGCAGCGGCCGGCGGTCACAACATCGTCATGGTCGGTCCGCCAGGGAGCGGCAAGACGATGCTCGCTCGTCGCCTGCCGACCATCCTTCCGAAAATGAGCCTCGACGAAGCGCTGGAGACGACGAAGATCCACTCGGTGGCGGGGGTGCTTCTGCTCGGGGAATCGCTGGTGGCGCGACGGCCATTCCGCGCCCCCCATCACACCATCAGCGACGCAGGACTGATCGGCGGCGGCTCCTACCCCCGGCCTGGCGAGGTCAGCCTGGCGCACGGCGGCGTGCTGTTTCTCGACGAGCTGCCCGAGTTCCGCAAGAACGTGCTGGAGGTGCTGCGTCAGCCGATGGAGGACGGCGTGGTGACCATCGCGAGGGCGGCGATGAGCCTCTCCTATCCCGCGCGGTTCATGCTGGCCGCGGCCATGAACCCCTGTCCCTGCGGCTACTTCGGCGACCCTCAGCATCCCTGCTCCTGCGCGCCGCTCGGGGTGCAGCGCTACCTCGCCCGCGTGTCCGGGCCACTGCTCGATCGGATCGACATTCACCTCGAAGTGCCGGCCGTCAAATACCGCGACCTCGCCGACCAGGACGGCGGTGAGCTGAGCGAGGCGATCCGCGAGCGCGTGGACCGGGCCCGCGTGGTCCAGCGCGAGCGCTTCGCGCACCGTCGCGGCATCTACGCCAACGCCCATATGGCCCCGCGCGACATCCGGGCGTTCTGCCGCGTTTCCGACGGCGCCGATACGCTGTTGCGCACGGCGATCAACCGGCTCGGGCTATCGGCGCGGGCCTACCACCGGATCCTCAAAATCGCCCGCACCATCGCCGATCTCACGGGTGCGGTGGATCTGCAGCCGAAGCACGTTAGCGAGGCGATCCAGTATCGGAGTCTGGATCGGCGGGGGACTTGATTATAGTAGAGCCATGCACTCTCGTACGCGGACCGGAATCCTCGGCGTCGTGCTCCTGGTCGCCGTGGTGGGCGCCGGATTCCTCGCCTTTCGCCTGCTCTCTGCTTCCCGAACGCCGATCGCGCTCACCTGTCAACAGCAGCACAATCCGTCCTTTGGCTGCTACGACATCTATTACAGCGCGATCGTCGCGCGTGCCGGCGTTCCCGCTGCGTTCGCGGACTTACGGGCCCAGTACGCCGCCGATCCTCGTGTGCCGACGCTGTGCCATGCGATCACCCATCACATCGGCGCGGCGGCGTTCAAGAAATACGCCGGCATTCCCGAAGCCTTCGCTCACGGTGATGACTTCTGCGCGTCGGGATACTACCACGGCGTGCTCCAAGGCTTCACCTCCGGAGCCGCCCGAGCAACGCTCCTCAGCAACCTCGACGGAGTCTGCGCCGGGGTTCCCGGCAAAGAGCGGTATTCGCTCGACTACTACAACTGCGTGCACGGGCTGGGGCACGGCCTCATGGCGATGACGGGCGACGAGCTGTTCGAGGCCCTGCACGACTGCGACGGACTGACGGGGAGGGTGGAGCAGAGTGCCTGCCAGAACGGGGTGTTCATGGAGAATCTCATCGTGGACGGGGAGCACGGCGGGCACTTCAGCAAGTACCTGAAGCCCGCCGAGCCCTTGTATCCGTGTACGGTCGCGGACCGGAAGTACAAGGTCTCCTGTTTCGAAATCCAGACCTCCTACGCGCTCGGCGCGGTTCGCGGTGACTTCGCCAAAGTGTTCGCGTTGTGCGCCGGCATCGAAGCGCCATTTCGCTTCACCTGTTACGAGAGCCTGGGTCGAGATGCCTCGGCCATCAGTCTGAATCGCGTCGCGGGCACGGTCGCCACCTGCCGTCTCGGAGTCGATCATGAGCAGCGATCGCATTGCATTCGGGGCGCGGCGTTGGACTTCGTGTACTTCTATCACTCCGAAGTCCAAGCCCAACAGTTGTGTGCCGCGGTCGAAGCGCCACTGCAGGCGGACTGCCAATCCGCGGTCGCCACGGTCTTCCGGCGTTTCTGATGCCCGTCTGCATCGGCGGCACGTCAGGGGGAGTACAAAACGGCCGTCAGCTGGACCCGAGTAGGTGCGCGGGATATAGTGATCGGCATGCTCCGCCGTCGGCCGTTCGGGTTCGCGTTCGGTGTGCTCGTGGTCGCCGCTCCGCTGGTCCTCCAGGCGCAAGGCCGCCTGCGCGGAACCGCCTACGACAGCCTCGCGCGCCGGCCGCTGGCGGGGGCGATCGTCTGGTTGCAGCAGTTCAACCGCACAGCGTTCACAGACTCCTCGGGCCGGTTTGTCATCGACAGCATCCCGCCCGGGCGCTACATCCTCGGAGTCGCCCATCCCGATCTCGACAGCGCCGGGTTACCGAGCCTCGCTGCCGTTGTCGAGGTACGGGACAGCGGGACCGCGAGGACCACCGTGGCAGTGCCTTCGATCGCGACTCTGTGGCGCAGGTTGTGCGGAGGGGCACACGCCCAAAGTGACAGCGGCATTGTCGTCGGTGTCGTGCGGGACGTGGATTCCGGTGTGCTCCTCGGCGGCGTCGGGCTCGAATTCGCGTGGCTGCGGCTGGAAACCACCGACCCGAAACACGTGACGCTCGGGGAGCGATCGGCCGTCGCGTCGACGGACAGCACGGGGTCGTACCGAGTCTGCGGCGTGAGCACGGACCTCGCGGTGCATGCGCGGGCGTTTGCGGGAAAGCTCTCTACCGGCGTCGTGCAATGGGTGGTCGGCCCGCGCCCGTTGGCCCGCCGGGACTTCGCCCTCTGTCGCGTCGCCGCGGACAGCGCCGCGGGTGTCGGCGCGCCGGCCACGCTGCGGGGCCGGGTTCGTGGGGAGGCGGAGCAGCCGGTATCAGGAGCCAGGGTCGTGGTTGAGGGGGCCGACTCGGCCATCAGCGACTCGAACGGGCGGTTCACGCTGTCACATCTGCCGGGGGGGACGCAATGGCTCCGGGTGCGGGCCATCGGCTTCGCGCCGGTCGAGCGGGCCATCGAGCTCCGCAGCCGGGACACCACGATGCTCGACCTGACCGTGCGGACCATCGTTCTGCTGGATACCATCAATGCGACGGCGCGGATGTCTCAGGAGATGCGGGACTTCGAAGACCGCCGCAAGGTGGGCTTCGGCTACGCGCTGCGAGCGCGGGAGATCCTGAACCGAACGTCGCTCGAGGTGATCCTCCGCGGTGTTCCGTCTCTGTTCATCAGCGAGCGCTCAGGCTCGTTTGTCGGCCTCATGCACTCCAGTAGCGTCATGCGCGGTGGCTACTGCGTCGCCGACGTCTACCTCGACGGAATGCGGGGCCAGTGGGACCAGCTGGCGATGTACGTGCCAGCCGACATCGCGGCGATCGAGGTCTATCCCCGGCCGTCTCTCGTGCCCACCAGGTTTCAGACCTTGAGCGGCTGCGGTGCTGTGCTGGTGTGGACGAAGTACCTGCGGTAGGCGATGCGATCGATGTGAGCCCGCAGTGACGCGAGCCCGTGGGCGAGGCGGAGCGGGCGCTCCGCCTCGCGTCCGCGCGTGGGCGCTAGTTGAAGAGGTAGCGCAGCCCCAGCTGGATCCGCCAGCGCGACACCACCGAAGGGTCGTCGATGTACGTCTGCGACGGCCCCGTGAAGTTGAACACCGGTGTCCCGGCCGCGGTGAACCGCACCAAGGTGAGCGGTGAAGTGGCGGCCGCGCTGGCAACCTTGCGCACGCCCCAGTCCGAGTTGACGAGGTTCCCGACGTTCAGGATGTCGAAGCTGACTTGGAATCCGTGCCGGTTGGCGCCACCGGTGGCTGAGAAGTCCTGCAGAATCCGCAGGTCTACGTCGCTGTACCAGGGGTTCACGGCGCCGAACCGCTGGGCGACTTGCCCGCGGTGGGCGCTGAGGTAGCTGTCTTGGTTGATGAACGCGTCGAGCGCGGCCCATTGCGCCGCCGGCGTCGTCGCGCTCCCGCAGGCGGAGGGGCATGGGTCGAGCAGGATCTCGCTCTGGTTGCGCGGGATGTAGATGAGATCGTTGCCGCCCTGGCCGTCGCCGTTCACGTCGCCGGAGTAAATGAACGAGTAGCGGTTCCCGCCCGCTCCCGCGAAGCGGTTCCCTTCCGCGGTCTCGGCGAAGATCCCGATCTGCGTCCTGAGCGCTGGCGACCAGGTTCGCGAATACGTGAACGCGGCGATGAGCCGGTGCCGCTGCCCGAACTCCGAGTAGCTCAGCCCCGGCCGGTTGGGATCGCCTTGCACCGGTTGGTTCTGCCAGAGCACGCTGGCGATCTCCGTGGATTTGAGGGAGTTCCTGGCGTCGAGGTAGTTGTAGCCGACCATCACATTCGCATTCGGCCCCAAGTTACGTCGCAGCTGGGTCGAGATATTGATGGAGTACCCCCGGTGGGTGTTGTCGATCACGTAGATGCCAAATCCGCCAGGGTTGAGATTCGGCGAAGTGGCGTTGGTCGGGCAGTTTCCCGCGGTAAACGCGCAGCCACCGTAGAAGGGCCGACCGTCGGGACCCGCCACGGTGCCGACGGGGGAGCGCAGGTTGGCGTTGCGCATGAAGACCGCGTTCATGTCCTTGCTGTACAGCATCTCGACGGTTCCCAACAGGTTCCAGGGGAGTTGCTGGTCCACCGCGACGTCGGTGGTCCACACCTGCGGCCACCGGAAGTTCGGGTCCATGGCGTTGACGTCGAATGACTGCGCGAGGGTGGACGAGTCGCTCGCTGAGCCGGTGGCGTGTTGTGCCCCGGCCGGAAAGAGGTTCGGGTTCGCACCGGGGTTCGAGATCACGTTGCCGACCCATACGAAAGGGACGCGGCCGGTGAAGATGCCGCTCCCGCCGCGCACCTGGGTGCGGCGCTCGCCTGCGGCGTTCCAGTTGAAGCCGAGGCGCGGGGACACCATCGCTGTGGCGCCCGGCAACTTGCTCTGATCCACGGTCTCCGGATTGCCGTTCGCGTCGAGGGCCGTGAGACCGCGGGAGAAGGGGTTGTCCACCGGCGTGGTGAAGTACATGGGCAGGTCCAGGCGCAGCCCGTAGGTGAGCGTGAACCGGTTCGAAGTCAGGAACTCGTCCTGGGCGTAGAAGGAGAGCTGCCCGACGCTGATGTCCTCGCCTTTATAGGGGCCTGTGCCGATGAAGGAACGGAAGTCGACGAAGTTCGGGTCGCCGGGGGTGGTTCGTTGGAAGAACTGGGCCAGCGAGCTGAAGGTCGTGCCGCTGGCGACGCCGACCGGGAGGAAGAAGACGCCGTTCCGGAAGATGTTGAAGGAGTTGAAGAACGAGAACCGCTCGAAGTTCGAGCCGACGGTCAGGGAGTGACGTCCGCGAAACAGCGTGAGGTTGTCGGTGAACTGCCAGACGTCCTGGTCCAGGATGTTGTGGATCGAGAAGGGCTCGTGGCCCACGGTCGTATAGGTCACGCCGCCTTCGCCGATCTCGATGGTCGGGAAGGGCTTGCTGAACGGCTCGCGGTGGTCCCGGAAGCGATTGTAGCTCGCGAAGAATCGGTTGGCCAGCTGGGTGGCATGGCTGTTCAGCTCCAGCGCGAAGGAGTGGAGGTTGTTCTTGATCGCGTAGCCGGCGTTCTGGAATGGGAGGCTGGTCGCGTCCGGCCCGCGGCCGCTGTTGTTGTAGCTGAGCACGAAGGGGTGCGGCGGCAGGTCGCGGCTGGCGTCAAGGAAGTTGTACCGGAATGTCAGGCTATGGCGGTCGTTGACGTTCCAGTCGAGCCGCAGCAGCAGCTTGTTGTTGTCGGTGTGATGGAGGAAGCCCTGGTACGCGCCTGGGTCGTAGTTGTAGACCGAGAGCATCCGCTGCCGGATGGAGTCCATGGTGGAGACGCGCACCCGCGAGACATCGAACGCGGAAACGCCGGTCGTGCTGGCGACGAAGTCGCTGCCGGGATCCTTGGTCCGCTCGAGCTCGGCGTTCACGTAGAAGAACAGCTTGTTCGGAGTCAGCGGACCACCGAGCCCGAATCCCGACTGGACATACGAAAGGCTGGGGTTGGCGAGCACGGGGAGACCATGCTCGCTGTTCCCCTGCAGGCCGTCGTTACGGTAGAACGAGTAGGCGGTGCCGCGGATCTGGTTGGTGCCGCTGCGGGTCACAGTGTTGATGTTGGCGCCTGTGAAGCCACCCTGGCGCACGTCGAAGGGGGCCAAGGAGACTTGGACCTGCTCGACGGCGTCGTAGGGTACCGGTTCGGCGTTGGTTTGCCCACCGGGCGCCGGGTCGTCGAGGCCGAACGGGTTGTTGAAATAGGACCCGTCCAGGGAAATGTTGTTGTAAAGCCAGTTGCGACCGCCGAAGGCGAAGTTGCCGTCGCTGCGCGGATCGAGGCGTGTGAGGTCGCGGGTGGAGCGCTTGATCGAGGGCAGCGCCGTCACCTCTCCGGGGGAGACGAAGGTCGCCGCGCCGGTGCGCCCGCCGTTCAGGATCTTGTTCTCCTCGCCGAGAGCCCGGATCTCCGCCAGCTGCACCACCTGGCGCACGAGCCGGAAGTCGAGCTGCAGGCTCTGGGCGAGGCTGAGGAAAATCGAGTCCCTCGTGCTGGGCTGGTACCCGATCATCGTCACCGTCACCCGGTAGGGCCCACCGATCCGCATGTTCGGGATCGTGTACGTGCCGCCCGAGCGCACCAAGGCTCGGTACGAGGTGCCGCTTGGCAGGTGCACGGCAGTGACCGAGGCGTCGGCCAGCGACACGCCCGACGTATCGGTCACGAAGCCGCTCAACTGGGCGGTGGTAACGCCCTGCGCGCTGAGTGTCGGTGGTGCGAGCCAGGTGACGAGGGCGGCGAGGGCGGCGAAGGCGACGACGGAGCCGGTGGAGCTGAGCCAAGTGAGCCGGGCGCGGCGAGACATCGCGATCTCCCTGGGATGAGAGGCGGGGGTAACGTATCCCGGGGGGTTGCAGACCGCAACTCAGGCTATTCGATTGACGTGAGGATCCACCCTTGTGGGCCGCGCTCGAACGCGACGCGGTGAAACACCGGCTGATGCTCGGTGACATGAGTCGTGGGACCTGTGTACGCGAAGTCGCCTTTGACACGGCCTTCCGCCGCGTCTCCCTGCAGCCGCACATCAGTGAGCTCGAGGGTCACCCGCAGGTCCTGCGCCCGCTGGAACAACCGGCGCATCCCTTCCTCCTGCCGGACGTTCAGTCCCGGGTAGGCGCGACGCACCTGCGCGAGATTGCGGGACTCGAGCGCTCGAGCGTAGGCGGTGATCAGTCCCTGCAGCAACGGTAGCGTCCTGTCGGGGACAACCGGGGTGGCCGGATTCGCCGCCGGGCTCGCCGCCGCCGAGCGCGCCGCCTCGGCCGCGGCCGCGCG
>CAZXKD010000063.1:0-14436 GCA_964641215.1 uncultured Gemmatimonadaceae bacterium | reverse complement strand
CGCGGATCAGCGTCTGGCCGAGCTCGGCGTTGTACTCGTGGTGGAACGTCGGATCCTCTTCGTGAAGCTTGTGCAGGCCGGTCGACAGCTTGTCCTCCTCCCCCCGCTGCTTCACCTCGACGGCGACTGCGATGACCGGCTCGGGGAACGGGATCTTGGGCAGGACCAGGGGATGGTCCCGCGAGGACAGGGTGTCGTTGGTGTGCGTGTCGCGGAGCTTGGCCACCACCCCGATGTCCCCGGCGTGCAGCTGGGCGATCTCGGTGCGCTCCTTCCCCACCGCTACGCAGAGATGATTCAGCTTCTCCGCCGCCTCTCGGGGCGCGTTCCAGACGTCCTGGCCGTTCTTCACCGTGCCGGAGAACACGCGGAAGTAGGTGACGTCGCCCACGTGGGGCTCGGAGATGGTCTTGAACACCTGCGCCGCGAGCGGGCCGCCGTCCGCAGGGCTCAGCGTGAGCCGCTCGGCGCTACCCCACTTCTGTGCTTCCAGCGCCGGCCGGTCCGCGGGTGAGGGCAGCAGCTCCACGATCTTGGAGAGCAGGGCCCGGGTGCCGTACGTGAGCTCGGCCGCGCCGCAGAACAGCGGGAAGATCTCTCCTGTGCCCATCCCTTTCTTCATCGCGGCGATCGCCTCGTCCCGACCGATCTCCTCCCCCCCGAGGTAGCGCTCGAGCAGGGTGTCGTCGGTCGCGGCGATGCCCTCGATCAGCTCCTGCGAGTACTTCTCGTAGCGGTCCCGGTACTCGGGCGGCACGTCCACCTCGTCGTATTCCCCCGCCTTGGTGCCCTTCTTGTAGAGGTGGCACTTCTTGGAGAAGAGGTTGATGATCCCGTGGAATTCCGGGCCTTCGCCGACCGGGATCTCCACCGGGATCACCTTCGAGGTGAGCCGCCGCTTGATCTGCGTGAAGACCTTCTCGAAGTCCGCATGCTCCTTGTCCATCATCGAGGCGAAGAGGATCCGCGGCAGCCGGCGCTGCTCGCAATAGTCCCAGACTTTCTCGGTTCCCACTTCGACGCCGGCGGCGCCCGCGAGCACCACGACTGCCCCGTCGGCCGCCCAGACGGCCGCGAGGGCGTCCCCGGTGAAGTCCAGGTACCCGGGCGTGTCGATCAGATTGACCTTGGTGTCCATCCACTCGGCCACGCCCAGGGCCAGGTTGATGGAGTACTTGCGCTCGATTTCGTCGGGAGTGTAATCGGTGAGGGCGGTGCCGTCCTTGACGGACCCATGGCGTTTGCTCGTGCCGGCCACGAACGCGAGGGCGTCGACCAGAGATGTCTTGCCGCTCGCGCCGTGGCCGACGACGGCCACGTTGCGGATTTCTCCTGTCTTGTAGACACGCATGCTCACCTCCGGCCCGGGGGGAGTGTATTATGGACCGGCCGGACCAAGGCGGCTAGGCGGCGCCGCGCGTCTACTTCACCCGGGTATCAGTCCCCTCCCCGGCAACCGTCCACGCGCCCCCGGCCATCGACATCTCGAACTTCCAGCTGTAGGAGTCCGCGGACAGCTGCTTGATCGTGTAGCGGGACTTCACGGTCTGCCCACCCATCAGGGATTCCCCTTCCCAGGTCCAGGTGTCCCCCGCCAGCACGCCGTAGGATGGGTCACCGTAGCCCGAGTTGTCGACCCCGTAGTAGGTGTAGCGCTTGCGCTCGCTGCTGTATCCCAGAATCCCGAGTGCGTGGCTCGGGCCCATCGGTCCTGTGCCATCGGAGCGGCAGACGAGGTGGAAGCCACCCGGGAACCACTCGCACGTGGCTGTCGAGGTCACTTTGCCCCCCGGTCCCATGGGCCCGGGCTTCATGTCCCCGACTTCAGTCCAGCGGCCGGCGAAGTAGGCGAGCTTCTGCTGCTCGGGGCCCGGCCGCGGCGCCGCGGCCGGCGCCTGGGCACGCAATACGGAAACGGCAGCGAGACCGAGCAGGGTGAGTGCAGTGGCGCAGCGTGTCGACATCGAGACCCCCTAAAGAAGAAAGGAAGGGGAGGAAATATTCCCGCTGCGCACTCCGGTGTCCAGCCGATGCTATTTTCCCCAAGTCTCACTATTCTCCAGGCACTGTGGCCGGCGTCGAGATCCGGAATCTGAGCAAGCGCTTCGGGGACCATCACGCCGTCGACGGGGTGGACCTCGCGATCGGCGAGGGGGAGCTGCTGGTCCTGCTCGGCCCCTCCGGCTGCGGCAAGACCACGCTGCTCCGCATGATCGCGGGGCTGGAGCGACCCACGAGCGGTGAGATTCTCATCGCGGGCGAGCGCGTGGATGGCGACGTGCCGCCCCGGGCCCGGGGGATCGCGATGGTCTTCCAGAGCTACGCCCTCTACCCCCACCGCACCGTGGCGCAGAACATCGCCTTTCCCCTCGAGGCGATCCGGTTGCCGCGGGCCCAGATCACGGAGAAAGTCCGGTGGGCGGCCGACATGTTCGGCATTTCCCGCTACCTGGATCGCTATCCGCGCCAGCTCTCCGGCGGGGAGCGCCAGCGGGTCGCCCTGTGCCGAGCCTTGGTACGGGACCCCAAAGTCTTTCTCTTGGACGAGCCGCTCGCCAACCTCGACGCCAAGCTGCGCAACACCGCCCGGGACGAGCTGAAACGGTTCCAGCGGCAGATCCGGACGACGACCGTGTACGTGACACACGACCAGGTCGAGGCCCTGGGGCTCGGGGACCGCATCGCCGTCATGGATCGCGGCAAGGTGCGGCAGGTGGGGACACCGCAGGACGTCTACGAGGATCCGGTTGACACCTTCGTCGCGACGTTCGTCGGCCAGCCTCCAATGAACCTGCTGGAGCCTACCGCCCCCCGCGAGGCCGCCCTCCCGCCGCGCACGCTGATCGGCTTCCGGCCCGAGCACTTCCTGCCGCGCAGCGTCTTCGCCGCCGGCGAAGACGTCCGCTCCTTCCGCTTTCAGGTGCGCCGTGTGGAGTACCTGGGATCGGATCGCTACGTGTACGGCTCGGTTGCTGGAAGCGAGAGTCCAGACGCCACGGTCATCGCGAAGCTGCCGGGGACGATCGCGATGGCGATTCCGGAAGGGGCGCCGCAGGAGTTCGCGGTGCCGCGGCAGACGCTGCGCTACTTCGACGCGGAGACCGGATTGAGGCGCCGGCTATGACGACCCGGCGGACGGTGGCCGACCGCGAGGACGTGCTCGGGGTCGCACTGCTTTCCCCCGCCCTCGCCTACGTCATACTGCTGGTCGGCATCCCCTTTGTCCTCGCCATCGTGCTCAGCTTCAGCAACGCCACCGCCGGCAGCCTCAGCTTCGGCTGGGCCGGGCTGCGCAATTACGCCGCGATCCTCGCCGATCCCATCTTTCTCCGCGCGCTCGGGAATACGGCCATCGTGACGATCGGCACCCAAGCGCTGGTGGTGATCCTGGCGACCGCCGCCGCCCAGGTGTTCCGGGCCACTTTCCCGGGCCGGCGGTTCGCCCGGTTCGCCCTGCTGCTGCCGTGGGCCGTCCCCGTCTCGCTCGCGGCGATCGCGTGGACGTGGATCTTCGATTCCACCTTCAGCGTGATCAATTGGACGCTCAAGGCGGCCGGACTGCTGCACGGCTGGCTGTACTGGCTGGGAGATCCCGCGCTCGCCCTCTTTGCCATCATCGTCGTACAGGCCTGGCGGATTTTCCCCTTCGCGACGGTGATCGTGCTGGCGGGCCTCGCCTCCATCCCGCAGGAGATCCTCGAGGCGTCGATCGTGGACGGGGCCGGGTTCTGGCGGCGGCTCTTCAAGGTCGAGCTGCCACTTCTCATGCCGGTGGTGGCCGTCGCCGTGCTCTTCGGGGTGGTCTACACGGCCACCGACCTAGGCGTCGTCTACATCCTGACCGGTGGCGGACCGGCCAACACCACCCACGTCCTCTCCACGCTCGCTTTCCAGCGCGGCATCCTCGGCGCCGATCTCGGCCAGGGTGCGGCGATCTCCGTATTTCTGCTCCCGTTCCTGATCGTGGTCGCGGTGGGGATGCTGCGCCTGGCCCGCCGCACCGAAGTGGGGGGTGCGAGGGTGGGGGGGGGGCGGAGCGGTGACCCGCGCCAGCGTACGCCCGATCGCCAAGCGCGTGGCGCTCTACGCCGGGGCGCTCGGCTTCACGGTCTTCGCCGGATTCCCGTTCTATTGGATGCTGGTGACCGCGTTCAAGCAGAACCGCGACCTCTACGTCGGCGCGGCGGATCTGCGGCACATTCCTTGGATCTTCAACGACCCGCCGACCCTCGAGCACGTGAGGCTGCTCCTCGGGCAGACCCAGTTCCCCAGCTGGGTGCTGAATACCCTGGTCGTCGTCATAGCCGTCGCCCTGATCACGGTGATCGTCGCGGTGCCGGCCGGCTACAGCCTCGCTCGCCTCGCCGGCCGCTGGGGAGAGGGGCTGGGGATGGCGATCTTCTTCACCTACCTGATCCCCCCTACCCTGCTGTTCATCCCGTTCTCGCGGCTCGTTTCGGTGCTCGGCCTGCAGAATTCCCTGGGCGCCTTGATCCTGATCTACCCGACGATGACGATCCCGTTCTGCACCTGGCTGGTCATGGGGTTTCTCCGCTCGGTCCCTTGGGAGATCGAGGAGCAGGCCATGATCGACGGCTACAGCCGCCTCGGTGTCATTCTCAGGGTCGCGCCCCGGCTCATCGTGCCGGGGATTCTGACAGTCGTGGTCTTTACGTTCACATTGGTGACGCAGGAGTTCGTGTATGCCCTGACCTTCATCAGCTCCGTGTCGCGCATGACCGTGAGTCTGGGAGTCCCGATCGCGCTGGTACGGGGGGACGTCTACCATTGGGGGGCCCTGATGGCCGCCGCCCTGTTCACCAGCATCCCGCTGGCCATCGTCTACAACCTCTTTATCGACCGCTTCATCCAGGGCTTCACCATGGGGGCCGTGAAGGGCTGACCGGGGTTCGCTCTGGCGTATTTGGGCAGTCCTACTTAACAATAGGCGGGCTCAGTTACCACCTTTTCACGCGAGGGGGATGTCATGAGGAAGCGAGTGGCATCGTGGCTTGGGCTCGCAGCGACTGTGGTCACCATGCTCGGCGGCGCAGGTCGGGCCGCCGCTCAACAGCAGGTCAAGCTCAGCGAAGGGGCGACGCTCACCATCAGCGGCTTCATCAACGCCACCCTTTTCAACAACCGCGGGCTGTTCGACGGCTTCGGGCAGGGGCAGAACGCCGAGTGGGCGAACGTGACCCCGATCCCGCAAGATCAGGCGTCCTTCGACGGTGACATACGGAACACCCGCATCCGCTTCGATTTCGCTGGGCAGCCGGTGCTCGGCAAGTGGGCGCCGAAGGCCACGCTCGAGGCCGATTTCTTCGGGGCCTTCAACGGGGCACCGCCGTTCGGGGACGAGCAGCCGCAGCTCCGTGACCGGTTCGCCTTCGTGGACCTGTCGAATGGCCGCACCACGCTGCGCATCGGCCAGTTCTGGTCGCCAATGTTCGGCGAAGTGCCCGTGTCCCTGACGCACCTTGCCTTCCCGTTGGGATACGGGGCGACGGGTATGGTGGGGTGGCGGTTCCCAGGGGTCTTTCTCTACCACGACCTCACGCCCGGAAAGCCGTTGACGGTGCAGCTGCAGGTGGGGGTATTCAAGGGCTCGGGGCCGGCCGTGACCGCCGGCATCGGCAGCGGCGAAGCCTCCGGCGTGCCGCAGGTCGAGACCCGGTTCAACTTCGCCAAAAGACTCGGAAAAGCGAGCTGGAACGGGTACGTGGTCTTCCACGAGGACAACAAGGACGTGAACGGCGTCGGGGTCAAAGGCGGCAACTTGAACGGCTGGGGCTTCGAGACCGGGCATGCCGTCACGTCGGGTAAGATCACCGTGCACGGCAACGTCTACTACGGGAAGAACCTCGGCCAGCAGTTCGGCCACATCACGCAGGGAGCTGGATCCAACTCAGTCCAAGGGAGAATCCAGGGCTGGGGCGCGTGGGCCCAAGCCGGCTACGACTTGACGACCCACTTGAGCGCCTGGGTCTACTACGGGATGGACCAGCCCGATGCGGCGAAGTACTCGCAGACGAATGGCGCTGCCCTGCCACGCCAGTTGAGTCACGACACCGACGCGCTGTTGCGCTGGCGGGCGGGCCGCTACGCCGTCGGGCTCGAGTTCTTCCGGGCGGTGACGCGGTGGAACGTCGGTGTACGGACCGCCGACCAGTACGCCTTGAGCGTCCTGTACTCGCTGTGATCTAGCCGTTTCTTTGATTTGCGATCAGTATTGAAGGCTCGCAGCGGTGCGATGCGCCGCTGCGAGCCGTTTCTCTTTGGCTTCTCAGTGCGAGGAGGGTAGACCCATGACCGAGCGGAGGGGGAAGAGGCTGAATCGGCGTGAGTTCGTGACGACCACTGGAGCGGCCGCCGTAGCCGCCGCCCTCGGTCCCACCATCTGGATCAAGCGACAGCAGAAGACACTCAAGATCCTCCAATGGAGCCACTTCGTTCCCTCCTACGACGTCTGGTTCGACAAGTACGCCAAGGATTGGGGGACGGCCCACAGTGTCGCGGTGACCGTGGACCACATCTCCCTGGCCGACCTGGGAACGCGGGCCAACGCGGAGGTGGCGGCGCAGCAAGGGCATGATCTGTTCCAGTTCCTGTCCCCTCCCGGCGCATTCGAGCCCCAGGTGCTCGACATGGCAGACGTCGTCCAGGAAGCGGAACGGCAGAACGGCCCGATCCTCGACCTGTGCAAGCGCAGCACCTACAACCCGGTGACGCGCAAGTGGTTCGGGTTCAGCGACAACTACGTGCCGGACCCCGGCGACTACCTCAAGACCTACTGGACCGAGATCGGGATGCCCGACGGCCCCGTGACGTGGGAGGATTTGGTCAAGGCAGCCCCCCTCATCAAGGGCAAGCATCCCGAGATTCAGATCCCGATCGGCATCGGGATGGCCCAGGAGCTCGACTCCAACATGGCGGCTCGGGCCATGCTGTGGTCGTTCGACGGGTCGGTGCAGGACCAGAACGAGAACGTCGTCCTCAAGTCGGATCACGGCCGCGAGGCCCTGGAGTTCGGGGTGCGCCTCTTCAAGGCGGGGATGAACCCGTCGGTGTTGAGCTGGAACGCCGCCTCGAACAACCAGGCGCTGAACGCCCGCACCACCGGCTACATCCTCAATTCCATCTCAGCCTACCGGACGGCGCAGGACAACAAGCTCCCCGCGGCGGACGACACCTTCTTCGTCGGGGCCCTGAAAGGCCCGCGGGGAACGGGGTGGGCGAGCGAGCACGTGATGGGGATCTACGTGATCTGGAAATTCGCCCAGAGCCCCGACACGGCGAAGCGGTTCTTGGTCGATCTCGTCGCCCATTATCGGGACGCCGTGCTGGGCAGCAAACTGTACAACTTCCCGTCTTTCACCGGCTCGGTCGCGGACCCGGGAACGGCGCTGGCACAGAAGCCCGCGGCAGGCGGCCGGTGGCTGGAGCAGGTCACGTCCAATGACCCGTTCGGCTCGAACCCGCCATCGAAGCTCAAGCCGATCGCCAGCGCCCTCCAGTGGTCGACGAATATCGGCCATCCGGGACCGGCCAACCCGGCCGAGAGCGAGGTCTTCGACACCTTCGTCCTGCCCACGATGTTCGCCAATGCGGCGACGGACCGCATGCCCGCCAAGCAGGCCTTGGAGGAAGCGCACCAGCAGGTGAAGAAGATCTTCGAGAAGTGGCGCAGCAGAGGGCTGGTCGCGGGCGGGTCCGGCGACTTGTAGCAGGCCGTAGCCGTACTTGACAAGGAGCCATTTCACCCGGACACTGGAAGCTCCACCACCGACTCGAGGGAGTTATGACTGCCCCTGCGCTCTCCATGAAGGAACTGCGTCGGGTCGTTATAGCGGCAGCCGTCGGCAACGTCATCGAGTGGTACGATTTCTACATCTTCGGTAGCCTGGCCGCGCTCCTCTCGGTCAAGTTCTTCGCCCAGGGCGTATCCGGGGCGGCGCTCATCAAGACGGTGGGGACCTTCACCGCAGGCTTCCTGATCCGGCCGTTCGGCGCGTTCGTGTTCGGCCGGATCGGCGACATCGTCGGCCGCAAGTACACCTTCCTCATCACCCTGAGCGGCATGGGCCTGGCGACGGCGCTCATCGGCGTCGTGCCGAGCTACGCCCAGATCGGCGCCTTGGCGGGGATCCTGCTGCTGCTGCTGCGCCTGGTCCAGGGGCTGTGCCTCGGCGGCGAGTATGGCGGCGCCATCACGTACGTCGCGGAACATGCCCCGGATGAGAAGCGGGGGTACTACACCGGCTGGCTGCAGACCTCGCCCACGCTCGGGATCGTCTTGTCCCTGGTGGTCATCATCGTGACGCGTGAGGCGGTCGGGACGGAGGCGTTCAACACGTGGGGATGGCGGATCCCGTTCCTGCTCTCGCTGCTCATGGTAGCGATCGCCATCTACATCCGGCTGCAGCTCCAGGAGACGCCGATCTTCCAGGCCATCAAGGCGAAGGGGCAGACAGCAAGCAATCCCTGGCGCGAGGCCTTCTGGAGCCAGAACGTCAAGTACGTGCTGATCGCCAGCGTCGTCGTGATCGGCGAGGGGGTCGTGTGGTACAGCGGCCAGTTCTGGGCGCTGTATTTCATCCAGCAGGTGCAGAAGCCGGACGTGTTGCACCCGGCCTACATCACCGGCGCCGCGCTGCTCATCGCCACGCCGTCGCTCATCTTTTTCGGATGGCTCTCGGACAAGATCGGTCGCAAGCCGATCATCCTCGCCGGGTTCTTCCTCGCGGCGGTCACCTACTACCCGCTCTACACCGCCCTCGGCAACGCCGCGAACCCGGCCAACATCAACTACCCGGTTGCGATCCTGATCGTCGCGATCATGGTCTCGTACGTGGGGATGGTGTACGGCCCGATCGGCGCCTTCCTCGCCGAGTATTTCCCAGCGCGCATCCGCTACTCGTCGGTGTCGGTACCCTACCACATCGGGAACGGATGGGGCGGCGGACTGGTGCCGGTCATCACGACGGCGGCGTACGTGTCCACCCACAGCCTGAGCAACGCGTTGATCTATCCCATCACCGTGCCGGCGGTGGCGTTCCTGCTCAGCTTGTTCCTCATGCCGGAGACGCGCAAGATCAGCATCTGGCAGCCGGCGGAGGTACGCGCAGGCGCCAGGGGCTAAACGCGGGCCGAGACGCGGGGTGGCGCGCCGCTTTCCCCGAAGCGCCCCGAGTGAGTGGCTCGGGGCGCTTCGCGTTTTATTTCACGATCGTCAGCCCGTGCGGCACGGCGGCGGGGATGACGTACGCGTACATCAACACGATCAATCCGACGATCGCCCCCAGCGCGATCGAATGCCAGAACACACGCCGGAAAATCATCCCCTCGTTGCCGACCTGATTGGTGGCCGAGGTCGCCACGGTGATGGACTGCGCGTCCACCATCTTGCCCATCACGCCTCCCGCCGAGTTGGCCGCACACATGAGGATCGGATCGAGCTTGAGCTGCTGCGCGGTGATCCGCTGCAGGCTGCCGAACAGCGCGTTGGATGAGGTGTCGCTGCCCGTCAGCGCCACGCCCAGCCAGCCCAGGAACGTGCCGAAGAAGGGGAACAGCCACCCGGTGCGCGTGAACGCCAGGCCGAGCACCGCATCGAGCCCCGAGTAGCGAGTCGTGAACCCCAGCCCCAGCATGAAGGAGATCGCGATGACGGCCAGCTTCATGCGCTTCAGGGTGTACCAGAAGATCTTCGCGAGCTGGGCGGGCCTCACCCCCAGCACCAGACCCGCGACGATCGCCGCTATGAAGCATCCCGTCCCCGTGGCCGACAGCCAATTGAAGTCGTAGCGCGCAGCTTCCGGCGTCAGCTTCGTCACCACCGGGGCTGCGCGCGTCACCGCATTGTGCAGCAACGGCACGTTCCAGATCGGCGTCGTGACCCGATTGATCGCCCCTTTGATGGCCGGCAAGCCCCAGATGAGCACGGTGATCGACAGGATGGCGAACGGCATCCACGCCTTGGCGATCTGGCCCGCGGTGTGCCTGGGGGTGATCGGCGCGTTTCCTCCCGTCCGTCCCGCCGGCGCGGCAGCCCGCTCGTCCTCGAAGCGCCAGACCCGTTTCGGCCGCCAGAAGCGCAGGAACACCACCGTCGCGAGGAGCGAGATGACGCCGCCCATGATGTCGACGAGGTTCGAGTCCACGTGGTTGGACCAGAGGTACTGGGTAAGACTGAACGACGCTCCCACCACGAGGATGGCCGGCAGCACCTCGAAGGTTTCCTCCCACCCCACCATCGCGCGGACCAGCCAGAAGGGCACGATGAGGCCCGTGATCGGGAGGATTCGCCCGATCATCGCGCTCAGGTCGGACTCCGGCAGACCCGACACCGCGGCGAGGGTATGCACGGGAGTCCCGATGGCACCCCACGCCACGGGTGAGGTGTTGGCGATCAGGTTGAGCGCGGCGGCATGGAACGGCTTGAAGCCGAGGCCGATCATGAAGGCGCCGGCGATCGCCACGGGAGCCCCGAACCCCGCCGCGCCCTCGATGAATGCGCCGAAGCAGAACGCCACCAGCAGCACCTGGAGCCGCCGATCGGGGGTGATCCCCGCGACCGACTCCTTCATGATCTCGAACTGGCCGGTGTGCACGGAGATGTCGTACAGATAGACGGCGGCCAGAACGATCCAGGCGATTTTCAGGACGCCGAAGGCCACGCCGTAGAGGAAGCTCATGCCCGCGAGCGGCAACGGCATCCCGAAGACTCCCACGGCGACGAGCACGGCCGTCCCGGCTCCGGCGATGGCACACCAGTGCGGCTTCACCCGCAGCCCCGCCAACAGGCCGAACAGCACCAGGATCGGCAACGCGGCTACGAGAGTGGAAAACACCCAACTGTGCAGCGGATCGTAGACCTGCGTCCACGCCATGGCTTGCTCCTTTCCTCGGTAGAGGCCACCTCCCGGGATTTACGACGCCGCGCGGGGCGGCGGGCCGCGCTCCAGGGCGAGGCTCGCCAGGCCCCCCAACCCCATCACCGCCCCCGCTAACAGAAACGCGCTGCGCTGCCCGAGACCGTCGTATGCCCACCCGGCGGCGAGCGGGCCCGCGCTGCGGCCCAGGGCGGCAAACGCCTGGGCGGCACCGAGGATCGTGCCTTGCTCGGTGGGGTCCGCGTAGATCGAGACCAGTCCCGACGCGGCCGGGGCGAACAGGCTGTTCGTCAGGGCAAGGGGGACGGTCCAGGCGTACACCAGGAGACTGCTGACGGCATACGGCACGGCAGCGATGCTGACGGCCATGCCGAACAGTCCTACGATGAGCAGGGCACGCGCCCCGGTCCGCCGCTCGATGCGCCCGAACAGAAAGCCCTGGACGACGGCCGCGATCGCGCCGATCACGACGAACAGCCAGCCCAGCTCTTTCGCCCCCCAGCCGAACGCCTTTCCCACATGCAACGGCAGGGCCACGGTGTAGCCGGCGAACGCGAACGGAGCGAGCAGCCACACGAGCATGAGCGGTCGCAGCTGCCTGCGCCCCAGCGCTTCGGCCATGTGGCCGAAGTCGAGCAACGGCCGCGTGGTGCGATGTTCGGCGGCGAGCGACTCGCGCAGGATCGCCCCCGCGGAGAAGAAATTGATGACCGACAGGCCGGCCGCGATGAGCCCGGGCGCCTGGTGGCCGAGGTAGTGGTCGGCCAGCCCGCCGATCATGGGGCCGAGCACGAAGCCGATGCCGAACGCCGCGCCGATCGTGCCCATGCCGCGGGCGCGCTCCGCGGGCGACGTGATGTCGGCGACGTACGCCTGCGCCGCCGAGATGTTGCCGCTGGCGAACCCGGAGATGACCCGGGCGACGAACAAGACCGTGTACGAGGGGGCGAGCGCGAACAGCACGTAGCCGGCGGCGTTGATCACCATGGTCGTGAGCAGGATGGGCCGCCGGCCGATCCGGTCCGACACCCGGCCGAGCAGGGCCGTCGCCAGAAATTGCATGGCCGAGAAGACGAACACGAGGGCGCCGTAGCCGATCCCCTGCGCGCCGAACCGCACCGCGTACATCGGGAGGATCGGCAGCACGATGCCGAAGCCGATCAGATCGATCAGGACCGTGAAGAAGATCACGCCAAGGCGGGAGCGATCGGCGGCCGCGCGTCCCTGCATAGGGGCTACAATGTAACGGCCCTCAACGGGTTGCGTTGGCTTAACGTCCGACCGGCGCGCCAGTCTCATTAGTTGAACTCCTTCCAAGGACTCCGTATGCGACGCCGTATCGCACTCCTCATAGCTTTCGCGCTGGTCGCCGGGGCCCCGACGGGCCTGCTGGCCCAGCACCCGGCGGCAGATTCGGCCAAGGATAAGCGCGATCTCCGGCACGACCGGCGCGATGTGCGCAGCGACCGGCGTGACATCCGCCACGATACACGGGACATCCGGCAGGATCGCCGCGACCTGCGCCAGGATCGCAAGGACGGTACCTCGCCACAGGACGTCCGGCAGGATCGGCGCGACCTGCGCCAGGATGTTCGAGACCGGCGACACGATGTGCGCGATGTACGACGGGACCGCCGCGACGTGCGGCGTGACCGGAAGGATCTGCGGCAGGATCGGCAGTCGGGGGATACTGCGAAGAAGCCCTGAACGCAATCAGTGGCGGTAACCCGAGGGGTCAGGAACGACGTTCCTGACCCCTATTGCGTTTCCCCGGGCAACTTCCAATGCTATGCCCCGACACAGCCCCTCAAGAACCATGGCGACCCGACAAGACGTGGTGGCGGAGATCGAGCGCCTGTTCCCCAGCACAGACCGCACGACCGCCCTCAAGACGGTCAACCTGTTCACCGGCGCGCCCGGTGTTCGCGAGGGCGTGCAGCTGGAGATCCTCGGTCAGAGCGAGGGGAGCCTCGAGAAGCTCCGGACCCTCGTGGACGCGGCGAAACGGAATCCCCGCGCCGCGCGCCCGGCGGCCCCCGCACGGGGGTCACAAGCCGGTGGGGACGGTGGTGGGGTCAAGGACGCGGCCGACCCGCAGCTCGCCCGCGTGATCGCTACCGTGCAGCTGCAGGGCGCGCACCACGGTGTGAAGGGTCAAGACCCCGAGCTCGCCATCGGCAGCTCCAAGGAGTATCCCCCGTACCGTTTCATCTTCTACGTGGCGATCGGGATCATCCCTGTGCTCACGCTGGGGGGCGCGATCCCCCTCGCGATCGCTGGGGCAGGGATCGGCGGCTGCCGCAAGTTCGCCACGGACGCCCGCCAGCCGCACCTCAACCGGATCCTTTTCTGCGCCGGGATCACCATCGCTTGCTGGGTGGCGCTGTTCGCGCTCGTCGGCAGCATCGCGCTGTTGCGTTCACGGAGCTGATGGGGGTTCTGCTGCTGGTCCTCCTCGCCGCGCAAGGCGACACCGGCAGCTTCAGGATCACGCCTTTCCGCTTCGTAGGTGGTGACACGCTTGCCGCGTTGCGCATCCATTACCGCACGCTGGGCGCTCCTCGGCGCGACGCCGCGGGCGTGGTGCGCAACGCGGTGCTGATCCTGCACGGCACGGGCGGCACGGGGACCCAGTTCCTCGCGCCCGTCTTCGCGGGGGAATTATTCGGCCGGGGCCAGCCGCTCGACACTGCGAAGCACTACATCATCCTTCCCGACAACATCGGGCACGGTGGCTCTTCCAAGCCGAGCGACGGCCTACGGGCGCGATTCCCGCACTACGGATACACGGACATGGTGGAGGCCCAGTACCGGCTCCTGACCGATGGATTGCGTGTCGATCACCTGCTGCTCGTGATGGGCACATCGATGGGGTGCATGCATTCGTGGCTCTGGGCCGAGCGGTATCCCGCGTTCATGGAGGGCGTGGTGCCCCTGGCCTGCGCGCCGCGGCAGATCGCCGGCCGGAATCGGATGTTCCGGAGGATGATCCTCGACGACATCCGCGGCGACCCGGAGTGGCGAGGCGGCGACTACCCGACGCAGCCCCGCGGACTGCGCGCCGCCCTGCAGATCCTCTTCGTCATGAGTAGCAGCCCGCTGCAGCTCCAGCATCTGGCCCCGACCCGTGACTCAGCCGACGCCTACATCACG
Source organism: uncultured Gemmatimonadaceae bacterium (assembly GCA_964641215.1). Taxonomy (GTDB): domain Bacteria; phylum Gemmatimonadota; class Gemmatimonadetes; order Gemmatimonadales; family GWC2-71-9; genus 13-1-40CM-70-15. Next base: position 388 of record CAZXKD010000063.1, on the reverse strand, counting down.
CGCTGGGTGAACGCCCGCATGGCTGCGACCGATGCCAACGACATGGTCTATCAGTTCGACGCCTCACGCGATTACGACCCGAGCGAGGGGCTGGGCCGTATCACGGCCCCCGTCTTGGCGATCAATTCCGCCGACGACGTGATCAACCCCCCGGAGCTGGGTTTGATGGAGCGGCTAATCGCGCGCGTGCCGCACGGGCGCTACGTATTGATTCCGACGAGCGAGCTCACGCGCGGCCACGGCACCCACACCGTCGCCGCCGCGTGGGAGCAATACTTCGCGCCCTTCGTCGCGGGACTGGAAGCCCACGCGTCGCGGTGACCGCGATCGCCGTCGGTACCGTCATCGCCGCCGTGGCTTTGCTGGCCGCGTGCGCGAGCGGTGGCGT
>CAZXKD010000062.1:0-14541 GCA_964641215.1 uncultured Gemmatimonadaceae bacterium | reverse complement strand
GCGGTTCAGGATCAAGGAGGCGGTGGAGCAGGAGCCGCACATCGTCGCGCTCGCCGACATGGTCGCCGCCGCCGACTCGGTGGCCAAGACCTTCACGCTGGGCAGCGGCACGCTCGTGAAGGTGACGGTCGACACCCATATCGCCACGTTCGGCGGTCTGCTGACGCTCGGCGCCGTGGAGAAAGCGCTCGCCATGCATCAGCGAGTGCGCGCGGAAGGCTTCGGGATGGTCGAAACGGTGGGCCCGCCCAAGGTGCTGGACGCGCTGGTGCTGGAGTTCGAGATCGCGTCTTAACGCTCTTCCAGCCGCTCCAGCGCGAACCGCAGCCGCAGCATCGCTCCCTCCAGCTCGCGCTGCTGCTCCTCGCTCAGGGTCGCCGCTTCCGACTCTGCCACCAGCGTGAGCAGCTTGAGGGCCCCGTGGATCTGATCCGCGGCTGAATGCACCGACAGCCGCCGCTCGACCGCCAGGCGGCGATCACTGAGCTGTCGGCGGTCGACGCCGCTGCGCCGCTCGACCTGGGTGGCGACCTGCTCACCCGAGCGGCGCTCGCTGCTGTCGCGACGGTCGAGGAGGCGGCGTTCCGCCATGAGGCGCCGGTCGGGGTCTTGCTTGGGCATGCCCCAATCTGCTCCCAAACGCCCTCCTAGGCCACCTGCTGCAGTGCTTCCGGGCCTCATCTGGAAGCTCCGGTCCCGACGTCATTTGCACTTCGCAGGCCTGTTGTTGAATTATTGCCGTGTGCGCACCCTCTGGTCCCGGCTCTCGATCCGCCGCAAGCTCTCCCTCCTCATCGGCGGGCTCGTGCTGGTCGTCGCCGCCACGTATTCGTGGGCGGCCTACGGCGGCATGCGTCGCGCAGCGCTCACCACTGCCAGGATGCGGCTCCGCAGCGTCACCGAGCAGCTCGCCGTCATGCTCCAAACCAGTGGGAAGCAACTGGTGACCGTGACGCGCACGAGCGCCGCCGACACCGCCGTCCGCGACTTCTTGAAGGCGCCGGGGCCGCGCACGCGGCAGCGGGCGCTCGTCATCTTGCAACGCAGTGGCCCGCAGGCTCAGCAGATAGCGACCATCCGGCTCCGCGGCCCGTCGGGAGGTCTGCTCCTCGACGTCCCGTTGCACGGCACGCCGGTGAGCGCCTTGGCAGACACTGCGGTGTTGCGCGCCGCCACCGGGCCGGACTCGGGGGCGGTCGGGAGCTTCCGCGCGGTCGGAGACTCGGTGGTCTATCCGGTCGCGGCAGCCGTCGTCGAGCGCGGGCGGCTGTTGGGGTACATGGTGGTGTGGCGGTGGGTTTCCAGCTCACCGCAGGCACGCGACAGGACCAACCAGCTGATCGGCGCGAAGTCCGCGCTCTACGTCGGCAACGCCGCCGGCGACGTGTGGACGGACCTGGCCGCCGCCGTGCCGCCGCCGCCAGCGGGCGTTCGGGACGCGTCCGGACTCCTGACCTATGAGCGGGCCGGGACCGGGTCGTTGATCGCCGCGGCGAGCCCGATCGTCGGCGTACCGTGGACGGTGCGCGTGGAATTCCCCCGCGCTGAAGTGTTCGCGCCGGCTCGGCTGTTCCTGCGGCAGCTCGCCTTGATCGCGTTGGCGGTGCTGCTCGTTGCCCTGACGGGCGCGTGGGCGGTTAGTCGGAGCATGGCCGGCCCCCTGCTCCAACTCACGGGCGCGGCGGAAGCCATTGCGGCCGGTGACTACTCCCGGCGGATCCAACTGGACCGGCGCGACGAGCTGGGACGCTTGGAGGAGGCGTTCACGACGATGGCTCGGAACGTCCAGGATGCCCAGCGCCGGCTGGAGGACAAAGTCCGCGAGCGCACGGCCGAGCTGCAGGACCGCAACGAGGAGCTGGAAGCATTCGGCTACTCCATCTCGCACGACCTGCGGGCGCCGCTCCGCGCGATGTTCGGGTTCAGCCAGGCCTTGCTCGAGGACTACGGCGACCGGCTCGACGCGACCGGGCGGGAGTACGCCGAGCGCATCGTCACGGGCGCCCGCGCCATGGATGAGATGATCCAGGATCTGCTCGCCTACAGCAAGCTCAGCCGCGCGGAATTGAAGCTCGGGCGTGTCGATCTCACGCGCGTGCTGCGGGATGCCGCGACGCAGCTGCAGGCCGAGATCCGGAGCCGGGGCGCGCGGCTCAGCGTGGAAGATCCGTTGCCCGCGGTGGTGGGCCACGCCGCCACCTTGGCCCAGGTCGTGACGAATCTCCTGGTCAACGGCATCAAGTTCGTCCCGCCGGGGCGGAGCGCCGACGTGCGCGTCCGGGCCGAGTCCCGCGATGGACGTGTTCGCTTGTGCGTCGAGGACAACGGCATCGGCGTGGCCGCGGAGCATCACGAGCGCATCTTCCACGTGTTCGAGCGCCTGCACCCCGTGGAGACGTACCCGGGGACCGGCATCGGCCTCGCCATCGTGCGCAAGGGCATGGAGCGGATGGGCGGCCGCGCGGGTGTGGAGTCGCGACCGGGTGAGGGCAGCGTGTTCTGGATCGAACTCCCAGCGGCGGAGCGAGCGCATGAACGCGAACGGCAGTACGATTCTGCTGGTTGAGGACAACCCCGACGACGTGCTCCTGATTCGCCGCGCGTTTCAAAAGGCCGGCATCGGGAACCCGATCGTCGCCCTGGATCACGGCGACGAGGCCGTCGCCTATCTCGACGGCCTGGGCAGCTACTCGGACCGCCACCGGTATCCCCTCCCGGCGCTGATGCTGCTCGACCTCAAACTCCCGCGTCGCTCCGGACTCGAGGTGCTGGCCTGGGTGCGGCAGCATGAGGGCCTCAAGCGCCTGCCGGTCGTCGTCCTGACGTCGTCCCGGGACGAGGGCGACATCAACCAGGCGTACGACCTCGGCGCCAACTCCTATCTCGTGAAGCCGGTGGCGTTCGACGCCCTGCTGCGGCTGGTGCGCTCGGTCGAGGGGTACTGGCTGATGCTGAACGAACGGCCGGACGTCACCGCCGCCTGACCGACGCGTCGTCCGGCCGTGTGCACCGCCGGCCGTCAGGGAGTCGCGGCGAGCCAGCGGGCGCGCAAGGTCCGCTGGCGCTCCGAGGCTTCCGGAATCTCTTCGACTCGTACCGACGGACGCTCGTAGCCCGTGACGACCACGCTCGTCCGCCACGGGCCGGTGGGTCGAGTCACCTCGATCCGCACGGTGTCCCCGACGCCCAGGCGGCCGAGCCAGGGGCGAAAGTCGGCCATGGTAGTGAGCGGCGCACCGTTCACCGCCGTGATCTGGTCGCCCGTGTGGAGGCCGGCGCGGCCCCACACGCTCGCGGGATCCGACACCAACAGGCGCAGCGTACTTTCACCCGCCGGTAGCCACGCCCAGAGGCGCAGGTCCGGCGCCGGGCGTCCGTCCCGCCCCACGTCAGGACGCCACGTCACCCGGGTGCGCAGCCCGATCAATCGCAGGTAGCGGTCGAAGTCGATGGCGCTGCCGGCGCGCACGTGCGCGTCGAACAGCGCGCGAACGCTGCAGCCGCACACGTCTGCGACTGTGTGCTCGACGTCCGCTCCCGTGAACCCCCGCGCACCGGAATACCGCTCGAGCATCGCCCGCATGACGTCGTCCATCGAGCGGGCGCCGTCGGTGGCGTCGCGTACGATCAGGTCCAGCATCGCCCCGAGCAGCTCACCTTGGAGGTGGGTACTGGCGAAGGCATAATCCCCGAAAGCATCGGGGCGGCTCCCATAGGCGACGCGGCTCACGGACTCGGCGGAAAAGCGCGCGTTGCCGGGGGTTGCGAAGTAGCTCGTGATCAGTCGCTCGAGGTGGGCGGTCCGCGCCGAGTCCGGGCCGGCCAGTCCGGCGCGTCGCCGCAGCAGGTCCGCATAGAACATGGACAGCCCCTCGCTGAACCACAGCCCGGCGACCGGGGGCTGGGGACGCCAGTCCACGTCGCGGTATTCGGCGGGACGGATGCGCATCAGGTTCCAGGTGTGGAAGAACTCGTGCGCCGTCTCTCCCTGCGCGGAGCCGGCATCGCGGGCGAGGTCCACGCTCGGGGCGCCGATGGTCACCGAGTTGCGATGCTCGAGAGCGCCGTACGCCCCATCCTGAAAGAGGAAGGTGTAGTCGTTGTAGGGCGCCCGTCCGAACAGCGCGATCGCCTGGCGCACGAGCCGCCGCACGCCGTCCACGAAGGCCGCCGTGTCGAACGGCGCCGCGTTGGACAGCGGCCAGTACACGACGCGGTGAGGCACGCCGTCGACCGCGAACCGCCACGTGCGCAGCTGACCCACGAGGAGCGGCGAGTCGATCAGCGCGGCTACGGTCGGCGCGCGGAAGGTGCGTGGATCCACCGTGGGCTCGAGCCCGGTCGCGACCTCCCAGCCCGCCGGCAGCGCCAGCGTGACCTGTGCCGGGGCCCGCTCGGCGCCGACCACGTACAGGAACGAATGCGGGCCGCCGACCAGCCCGCCGGTCGGTGCGAGGAAAGGCTTCCAGGCCGAACGGAATCCCGACGCGGACGGGAGGGACGACGGGAGCCGGAGCCGGTAGCGCACCACCGCCTCGCCGCCCGGCGCGATCACGCGCCACAGGGCGCTGTCCTCGCGCGCGACCGTCGCCGACCCGCCACGCCCTTCGACGCGGGGGCCGTCCACGTAGCGCCAGTATCGGTCGTCGTACTCCGGGTGCGCCGCCATCGCGAGGCGAAAGGTGTCCGGCGCGTTGCCGATCCGCAGCTCGACATCGAACCCCGCGAGATCGGCGGAATCGACGCGCAGCGTGTAGCGGACGACTGGCTGCGCTTGCGGGAGAGGGAGGGCGAGAAGAGCGGCAACGAAGGCAGCGGCCGGTAGCATGCCGCTAGGATGCCGGACGCGGCGGCCCGGTTTGAACGCGCCGCGAGCCTTTCAGACTCCCGTCATCGCTTCGACGGGGTCGAGACTCGCGGCGCGGCGCGCCGGGTACCAGCCGAACAGCAGGCCGACGAACAGCGCGAATACGACGGCGAGCACCACGCCCGGGGCGGTGACCTCGATGACGAAGTTCCGCCCGAACTGGCGGCTGATGGCCTCCGTCACGGCGATCAGCCCAGCGCCGCCGGCCACCCCGACGATCGCACCGAGCGCGGCGAGGGTCAGCGACTCCGCGAGGAACAGGCGCAGGATGTCGCCGTCGTCGGCGCCCAGCGCCTTGCGGATCCCGATCTCACGGACGCGCTCGCGTACCGAGATCAGCAGCACCGAGAACAACCCGATGCCGCCGACGAGCAGCGTGACGCCGGCGATCGTGTACATCACCGCGTTCCAGCCCCCCAGGATGCCGTCCGCCATCCGGAGATTGGCCGCCACCTCCGCCGCGTCGTTGTCGATCTGAAAGTCCTCGTTGTCGCCGTGTCGCTGGCGGAGCCGGGTCCGTCCGGTCTGGAGCACGCTCGCGAAGTCCGCCGCGGGCCCGGCCGTCACGGTGATCTGGTCCACGCGGCCCTCGCCCCGGTAGTAGCGAGTCAGATAACTGTAGGGAAGGTAGATGCGGCGAGCCATCCAGGAGGCGTTGACGGGTGCGATCTCGAACATCGGTTCCCGCACGACGCCGACGACCCGGAAGCGCACCTTGTCGATCGTGATCGGCTGGCCCAGCGGCTGGGACCGCCCGAACAGATCGTGGAGCAGCTCGGCGCCGACGACCGCGACGCGGGCACGGTTCGCCACGTCCAAGTCCCGAAACGTGCGGCCGCCCGCCAGGACGTAGTGGTTGGCCTCGAGGAATCCCGCGTCCACGCCATCCACGCGCACGTTGCGCCGCCCCGCCGGCCCTTCCACCATGAGGGTGCCGGCGAAGTCGCGTGGTTGCACGGCGGCTACCCCGGGCAGCGCCCGCAGGGCCGTCGCGTCGGAGAGCCGGAGGCCCGGGTGCTGCAGCGCGCGCGCGGTTCTCGCGTCGGAGCGCGGCCCCCGGCCCGACGCCGTGAAGCTCCGCGGCAGCCCCATCGCTATGAGGTCTCGGTAGGCCATGGCTTTGGTGGCGTTCGCGAGCGCGGTCATGGACACGAGCGAGGCGGCGCCGAAGACGATCCCTGACAGCGTGAGCAGCGAACGGAGCGAGTGGGCGCGGATCTCCCGCAGCGCGTCCTCGACGAGCTCCGCCACCGCGAGCAGCCGCCGGCCGAGCTCAGCCAAAGCGGAGGGCCTCCACCGGGGAGAGCCGCGCGGCGCGCCACGCGGGATACAGCCCGGCGATGAGACCGACGGTCAGCGAGGTCGCGAGTCCGACGGCCGCCATGGGCGGGGTTACGGTGGCGGGGAGCTGCATCACCTTCGCCACCGTGCCCGTCAGCGCGCCGCCGAGGCCGAGGCCGGCGAGGCCCCCGAGCACGGTGACGAACAGCACCTCGGCCAAGACGTGCGCGAAGATGCCCAGGCCCGTGGCGCCGAGCGCCATGCGAGTGCCGAATTCACGGACACGCTCGACGACGGACGCGAGAAAGATATTCGCGATCACGATGCCGCCCGTGAACAACGACACCACACCGACGACCAGGAAGATGAAGTTGAAGAGCAGGAAGAACTGGGGGTTGTCGCCCCCGGCGCCCTGGCCCGACGGGCGGATATCGAAGTCCTGCACGCCGTGGCGGGCGAACAGCAGCCGTTCCACCTGCGCCTGCGCGACGGTGACGCCGGAGGACGGGCGCGCCTTCAGCGTGAGGAAGTCGAGCTGGCCGTCGGGGGCGTAGTTGGCGATGGCGGTCGTGATCGGGACGTACGCGCGCTCGTTGCGGTACTCCAGCGCGTTTCCCTGCCACGGGGCGAAGTAGAACTCCTCCCGCTCGAGTACGCCCACGACCCGGTAGGCGAATCCGCCGAGGCTGAGGATGCGCCCCAGCGCCGCGGGCGCCGCGCCGAAGAGGGAATCGGCGAACTTCCAGCCCAGCACCGTCACCCGCGCCCGCCGGGCGACGTCAAGGTCGGAGAGGTACCGGCCCACGAGCGGCCGGATGTCGTTGATCGCCGCATAGTCGGGCACGGTGCCGATGACCTGACCGCTGAACGTGTGGTCGCCGGCGCGATAGTCCAGCTCGCGCGCCCATCCGGGGCTCACCGCGAACAGGGCCGTGGCGCCGGCTTTGAGCACGACGGCGTCGCGGTACGTCAGGCGCTTGGAGGCCAGATCCCGGGCGGCGGGCTGCGTCGGTAGGTCGCGGTTCGCGACGATGATCGTACCGACGCCTCCGACCTCTTCGATGAAGCGCCGGGTATGCGCCGTTTGGCCGCCGAACAACGCCAGCACGGTGACGATGCTCGCCGTCCCGAGGACGAGCCCGAGCAGGGACAGGGCGGTCTGCCCCCAGTGCCGGCGTGCTTCGTCCAGCCCGGCGGCGAGCGACTCGAGCAGGCTCAAGCCACGACCTTCCCGTCGGCGATCTGGATGAGACGCCGGGCCCGCTGGGCGACCCGGGGGTCGTGGCTCACGAGCAGGATGGTGTGGCCCTGGGCGTGCAGCTCCTCCAGGGTGCGGATCACCTCGTCGCCGGCGTGCGAATCGAGGTTACCGGTCGGCTCGTCGGCCATGATGATCGCTGGCGTGCCGACCAGGGCGCGGGCGATCGCGACGCGCTGGCGCTCGCCTCCCGATAGCTCGTCCGGCCGGTGCCCGATGCGGTGGCCGAGGCGGAGGCGCTCGAGCAGCGCGCGGGCCCGGGCGCGCCGCTCGCCCCGCGGCACCCCGCCCCGGTACTTGAGGGTCAGGGCGACGTTTTCTTCGACCGTGAGCCGCGGCATCAGGTTGAACGTCTGGAAGACAAAGCCGACCTTCCGGTTGCGCACGTGCGCCAGGCGACGACCGGTGAGCGCGCTGACGTCCTCGCCGTCCAGCAGGTAACGGCCAGCGGTCGGCGTGTCCAGGCAGCCGAGGATGTGCATCAGCGTGCTCTTGCCCGAGCCCGACGGTCCGACGATGGCCACGAACTCGCCGGGGGCGATCTCGACGTCTACGCCCTGCAGCGCCGGCACGTCCACTCGGCCGAGGCGATAGGTCTTGGCGAGCCCCTGACCGGCGATCAGCGGAGGGGAGCCCATCAGCGCCGCCGCGCGGGGTTGGAGGCGCGGTCCGCGGCGATCGCCGGGTCCTCGAGCGCGATCGAGTCGCCCGGGGCGAGCCCGGCCAGCACCTCGGCGTACGCCAGATCGGTGAGCCCGAGACGCACCGGGAGGCGGCGCGGCGCCCCTCCCACGAGCTTGAATACCGTCGGCTGGCCCTCGGAGAGGAACACGGCCTCGACCGGGATCCGGACGACATCCCGGCGGGAGGGACCCGCGATGCGGACGTTCGCGGTCATCCCCGGTTTCAAGACCGTGTTCCGCGCCCGCACCGCGATCTCCACATCGAAGACGCGCACGCGATCCTGCAGCCGGGCGGCGGGTGGCACGAGACGCACGATGCCGAGGACAGTGTCGCCGGCGAACGCATCCACGGTGAGCGCCACGCTGTCACCCCGCTGCACCTTGCCGATGTCGACCTCGTTGATGGCGGCCTTCACCCGCAGCGAGGAGAGGTCGGCGATGGTGAACAGCTCCGTGCCGCCCCCGAACGCGCTCGTGCCGCCGACCACCGTCTCGCCCTCTTCGACGCCGCGGCGGATCACCACCCCCGAGGTCGGCGCCACGACCCGTGCCCATTGCGCGGTGTCCCCCGCCGTCACGCCGCTCTGCTGGACGAGCGCGAGCTGCTCGCGGGCCGCCCGCAGCTGGTTGCTCGCTTGCTCGAACGCCAATCGCTTCTGGTCGAGCTCGGATTGCGTGACGCCGCTGGTGCCGGCGAGCGTCTCCGCCCGCCGGAACTCGCGCTCGGCGAGGTCGCGCTGCAGCTGCGCTTGCGCCAGAGCGCTGCGCAGCTGCGCGAACACGTTCGCCTGCGCGATGTCGGGAACGATGCGCACGAGCGGCGCGCCGGTCGCGACGGGGTCGCCCTCGCGCACGTACAGCTGCTGCACGACACCGGAAATCGGCGACTTGACGACAATCTGCCGCTCCGGCTCGACGACGCCCGTCTCTTCGACCAGCACCCGGATGGCGCCGCGGTCGACGGCGCCGACCCGATAAGGCCGCGCGTTTTGATCCCGGGCCTGGGAAGAAGTGCAGCCAAGCGCCAGGGCGGCGGCCAGCGCGGGCAGCAGCGGGACTGCTCTCATGGCGGGGCTCCGAAGGGGAAATCGATGGTGCGGGCTGTACGCTCCCGACGGGACGCCCGGGATGGAGGTTTCATCCCCCCCCCCGTACCCCCACTTCGTCGAGATGGCGGAGCAGTTCGGCCGGATCCTGGTAAACCCGATACGCGCCCGCCCGCTCCAGCTCATCCTGTCCATAGCCTCCCGAGAGCAGGCCCACGGCCAGGGCGCGGGCGCGACGCGCGGCGAGCAGGTCCCACACGCTGTCCCCCACGACGACCGCCGCGTCCACCGCGACGCGGAGCCGCTCGGCCGCCGCGAGGAAAAGATCGGGATCGGGCTTGGCGTGCGCCACCTGGTCGCGCGTGATGACGGGGACGGTGTCGGGGACGCCGAGCAGGCTGAGCATCGGGCGCGCGCTCTCCAGCCGACCGCTGGTCGCGATCGCCCAGGGGACGCCGGCGGCGGTCAGCGCGGCGAGCAGCTCGCGGGCGCCGGGAAGCGGCCGCACTTGCGCGACCTGGCGCGCGAACGCCTCCTTGTGAATCCGCAGGACACGGGCGGTCTCGTCTGCGGTCATGGTGCGGCCCGTCTCGCGCAGCAGGGCGTCGAGGAAGAGGCCGCCGCTCATGCCGATGCGCCGGTGGATCCGCCACACCGAGAGCTCGATCCCCGCACCCTCGAGCGCGTCGCGCCAGGCCAGCACGTGTTGATACACGCTGTCCACCAGCGTGCCGTCGAGATCGAAGAGGAAAGCGGTGGTACTCATCGGAGCACGACTCCAGGTCGGGGTTGCGCCGCGCACGGTGAATGGTAATCGTCCGCCCACGATCCATCGAATGTGAACCTCACGGGGGGGGAGAAGCCCATGAGTGGAGAGAAACCCGAAGGCTTGGCCGGGGTGGCGCGCATCGAGGCCTTCAGCGACGGCGTGTTCGCCATCGCGATCACCCTGCTGATACTCGAGATCCATGTCCCGGCCCTCGACGGCGTCGCCCGGCACGGGCTGTGGCACGAGCTCGGCGCTCTGTGGTCGTCCTACGCCGCCTACATCCTGAGCTTTCTGGTCATCGGGATCATGTGGGCCAACCATCACAACATCTTTCGGTACATCGGCCGCGCCAATCATGCGTTCGTGATGTTGAACGTCGCCCTGATGTTCTGGGTGGCATTCCTGCCGTTCCCGACGGCGGTCCTGGCGAGGTATCTCCCCCTTCCCGACCAGCGCACGGCCGTGGTGGTGCTCTACGGCGCCACCCTGACCTGCACGGCGCTCTGCTACAACGTGTTGTGGCGCTACGCGGCCACGCGGCGGCGGCTGCTGCGCCCCGACGCGGATGTGCAGCTGGTGGACGGGGTGACTCGGGAATACCGCTTCGGACCGGTGTTCTACCTGGTGGCGACGCTGGTGGCGTTCGTGAACGTCTGGATCAGCCTGGCCATTCACGCGGCTCTGGCGCTGCTGTACGTGTTGCCGACGAAGTCGCGGCCGTAGGGGACGCGGCTTTCAGCCGCGCTCCACGGGGCAGTGGATTGACCAATCAACATTCATTGATATATTACCGTCCATGACCACCGCCACCCTTCCCGCGACCCCCCGTGCGGTGCGCTGGTTCCACGCCCTGTCCGACGAGACGCGCCTGGAGATCGTGCGCCTGCTCTCGCACGGCGAGCGTTGCGTCTGCGAGCTGCAGGCGGTCCTTGGTGCGGCGCAATCGCGACTCTCGTTCCACCTGCGCACCCTGAAGGACGCGGGGCTCGTGACCGACCGCCGGGAGGGACGCTGGGTCTACTACGCGGTGAACCGTGAGGCGCTGGATCAGATCACGGCGTTCGCCGGCGCCGTGAAACCCGGCAAACATGCGGGGAGCTGCCGCATAGCCTGTTGCTCATGAAGGCACTTCACATACTGGAGACCCCCGATGAGCGCTGATCACATCAAGGACACGGTGCGCGACAAGTACGGCCAAGCCGCTGTGAACGTGCGGGTGGGGAGGAAGGGAGGCTGTTGCGGTGGTGGCGGAGATTGCGATCCGGTCACAAGCGACCTCTACGATCCCGCCGAGACCGCGGCGCTTCCCGACCGAGCGGTGCTCGCCTCGCTGGGCTGCGGCAACCCCACCGCGCTGGCCGAGCTGCACCCGGGCGAGGTGGTTCTCGACCTCGGCTCGGGGGGCGGGATCGACGTCCTGCTCTCCGCCCGGCGCGTCGGGCCCGGCGGCAAGGCGTACGGGCTCGACCTGACCGACGAGATGGTGGCCCTCGCCCGCGAGAACCAGCGGCAAGCCGGAATCGACAACGTGGAGTTCCTGAGGGGGGACATCGAGCAGATCCCGCTGCCCGACGCCACGGTGGACGTCATCATCTCCAACTGCGTGATCAACCTCTCCGCCGACAAGCGGAAGGTCCTCGCCGAGGCGTTCCGCGTCCTGAAGCCCGGCGGCCGGTTCGCGGTGTCGGACGTCGTGGTGCGGGGCGAGCTCCCGGCAGCCGTGCGTCGCAGCAGAGAGCTGTGGGTGGGGTGCGTCGCCGGAGCGCTCGCAGAACAGGAGTTCACGGCCCTGCTCGCCGAGCAGGGCTTCGTGGCTATCAGCATTGAGCCGACGCGGATCTATCGGTTCGAGGACGCACGCACGCTGCTCGCCGGCGCCGGGCTCGACACCGAAGTGCTGGCCCGCGAAATCGGGGGCAGGGTGATGGGGGCGTTCGTGCGAGCGCGCAGGCCGGCGGCCTAGTGTTCCGGGTGCTCTTCCTCTGTACGGGCAATTCGGCCCGCAGCCAGATGGCCGAGGCGCTCCTCAACCTGAAGGGGAAGGGGCGGTTCCACGCCGAGAGCGCGGGCTCCCGCCCGCGGCCCCGCGTCGACCCGCTGGCGATCGAAGCCCTGCGCGAGCACGGCATCGAGTGGGCGGGCCACGCGCCCCGCGGCACGACCGGTCTCGAGCAGGAACGGTGGGACCTCGTGATCACGGTCTGCGACCGGGCCAAGGAATCGTGCCCGTATTTCCCCGGCCAGCCGCGGATGGAGCATTGGGGGATCGCGGACCCGGCGGAGGCCCAAGGCGACGCCGCCGCCCGGCGCGAAGCGTTCCGGCAGGCGCTGCGATCGCTCGACCGCAGCATCGATCAACTGCTGGCGCAGACGCCTTCCTGACAAGCTGTTTGGTCTGCAGTTTCATCCGCAGGCCCCTTCCCAGGAGTCGCATCCCGTGATCCCCACGCTGCTCCGGCGGCTGCGGTGGTTGGCCGCGACCGTGCTCATCGCCTCGGCGCTCGCCGCCCAATCGCCATCCTCCTCCTCCCCCCCCTCCCCCCCCTCCCGCCCCTCGGCGCCCGACACCCGCCGCGACAGCGTCGTCGACACGATCTTCGGCGTTCCCCTCCCGGACCCGTACCGCTGGCTCGAAAACCAGCAGGCGTCCGAGACGAGGGGATGGATCGATGCCGAGAACGCTTACACGCAGGCGGTGATCGGGCCGCTCCCGGGACGCGAGCGGATCGGGCGCCGGCTGCTCGAGCTCTTGAAGGTCGAGACGATCGGCATGCCCACGAACCGTGGTGGGCGGTACTTCTTCTCCCGCCGCGCAGCGGATCAGGACCTCTCCGTCCTGTTCATGCGCAAGGGCCTCCACGCACCGGACGAAGTGCTGGTCGACCCGCACCCCATGAGCCCGGACCACACGACGTCGGTCCAGTTCGTGGACATCACCCCCGACGGAAAGCTCCTGGCGTACGGCGTGCGTCAAGGCGGGGAAGACGAGGTCACGGTGCACCTGCTGGACGTCGACACCCGGCGCCCGCTGGTCGACACGCTGCCGCGTGCCCGCTACTCCGGCGTGAACATCACGCCGGACAAGAGCGGGATCTACTACGCGAAGCAGACCGCGGCGGGACCGCGGGTCTATTACCACCCGATGGGCGCCGATCCCGCAGCCGACAAGGAAATCTTCGGCCAGGGGTACGGACCGGGGCAGGGGATCGGCGTAGGCGTGACCGACGACGGGAAGTACATGGTCATCTCCGTCTCCTTCGGGTCGGCGGCGCGTAAAGTCGAGCTCTACTTCCAGAACCTCCAGGCCAAGACGCCGATCACGCCGATCGTCAACGATGTCGAGGCCCAGTTCGGCGGCCCGGTGGCGGGGGACCATATGTACCTGCGCACCAACTGGAACGCGCCCAACGGCAAGGTCCTCGACGTGGATCTCAGGAACCCCGCGCGCGCGAGCTGGCGGGAGCTGATTCCCGAAGGCGCTTTCCCGCTGAACGGCATCTCCGCCGTCGGCGGCAGGCTCCTGGCCAGCTACTTGGAGAACGTTCAGACCCACGTGAAGATCTTCGACCCGGCGGGCAAGCCGCGGGGCGAGATCGCCTTCCCCACGATCGGGGCCGTGGGCGGGCTGAGCGGCAGCTGGGAGCGGGCCGAGACGTTCTACAGCTTCAGCTCCCTCGCCCAGCCCACCACCATCTACCGCTACGACGTGATGACAGGGAAGCAAGAGGTGTGGGCCAGGCTCGCCGTCCCGGTGTCCGACCAGGCGATCGAGATCAAGCAGGTCTGGTACCCCTCGAAGGACGGGACGAAGATCCCTATGTTCGTCGCGCATCGACGGGGGATCAGGCTGGATGGCACCAACCCCACGCTCTTGACCGGCTATGGCGGATTCCAGCTCAGCCAGATCCCCGGCTTCTCGCAGCGCGCGGCGTTCTGGCTCGAGAACGGCGGCGTCTATGCCCTCCCCAACCTGCGGGGCGGCGGGGAGTTCGGGGAGACCTGGCACCAGGCGGGGATGCTCGGCAAGAAGCAGAACGTCTTCGACGACTTCATCGCCGCCGCCGAGTGGCTCATCGCCAACAAATACACGAGCCCCTCCCGGCTGGCGATCTCCGGCGGCTCCAACGGCGGCCTCCTGGTCGGCGCGGCGCTGACCCAACGTCCCGATCTCTTCCAGGCGGTGGTGTGCTCGTTCCCCCTGCTCGACATGGTGCGCTATCACCGGTTTCTCGTGGCCCGCTTCTGGGTGCCCGAGTACGGCTCCGCCGAAGACTCGAGCCAGTTCCGGTGGATCCTCGCCTACTCGCCCTACCAGCACGTGCGGGCGGGGGAAAAGTACCCGGCCGTGCTGTTCATCACCGGGGACGCCGACACCCGCGTGGCGCCGTTGCACGCCCGGAAGATGGCGGCGCTTCTGCAGGCGGCGTCCGCATCCGGGAAGCCGGTGCTGCTCCGCTACAACACCAAGGCGGGGCACTCGGGTGGGTTACCGGTGAGCCAGATCGTCGACGACCTTACCGACGAGATGCGCTTTCTGTTCTGGCAGCTGAACGTGCCGGTGGCGGGCGCCGCGGCAGGGGGGGAGGGGGGGGGGGGCGGAAATCCGTGGAACGCCTCCCCATCGCGACGCCCTCGTT
>CAZXKD010000061.1:0-14686 GCA_964641215.1 uncultured Gemmatimonadaceae bacterium | reverse complement strand
CGCGAGCGCCGGTGTGCGCGGCATCGTGCACGCGGCGGCGCTCGTCGCCCACCGCGGCACCCTCGACGACTTCCTCGCCGTCAACGTCGGCGGCACGCGGCAGGCCGTCGCCGCCGCCCGGGCGGCAGGGGCCCGGCTGGTCCATATCAGCTCGGTGGCGGTCTACGGGCGCACGGGACCCTACCTCGCCGGCGCGGGCGGCGTGAGCGAAGACTTCCCGTTCGGCCCGATCGTCGAGCACGACTACTACGCCCGCAGCAAGCGAGCGGCGGAGGAGGCGCTGTGGGAGACGGCGCAACGCGGCGGCGGCCTCGCCGCCGTGGCGATCCGGCCGAACGTCGTCTATGGCGAGCGTGACCGATTGTTCTCCCCGCGAGTCGTGCGCGCCGTGCGACAGGGCATCGTGCCGCAAGTGGGCGACGGAACGAACCGGCTGTCGTGTGTGTACGCCGGCAACGTCGCCGCGGCCGTCGTGCTCGCGCTCGACGCGCCGGCGGCACCGGGGCGCGCCTACAACGTCACCACCGACGGGGCGACCGCCCTCACGCAGCGCAGCTTCGTCGACACGTTCGCGGTAGAGCTCGGCGTCGAGGTGCGGCGGCTGCGCCTGCCCTACCGTGTGGCGCGGTTCGCGGTGGATCTCTGGGCGCGCTGGCAGCTGCTGCGGCGTCCCGCGGAGTACCCGGGCATCGGAGGGGCGGCGGTCCGCTTTCTGGCGGGCGACAATCCCTACGTCGCCGAGCGCGCCAGGCGCGAGCTCGGCTGGACTCCCCCGGTGCCGGCGCGCGATGCGGTGCGGCGCACCGTACGGTGGGTGCTGGCCAACGAAAAGCCCGGGAGCTGATCCCGGGCTTCGTCACCTCGGCACAGCCGCCGGACCGCTTACGGGCGCTTGGTCGGCGCTTTCTGCATCGGCCGGGCGGCCGGCGCCTTGGTTGGGGCGGGTGCCATCTTCTTGGTCGTGTCGGGCGCCATCATGTGCTTCGAAGTGTCAGCGCCCATCATCATATGCGACGTGTCGGGCGACGCAGCCGCCGGCATGGCCGGTTTCTGCTCTTCCTTCTTGGTGCACGCGGCGACCGTCGCGACGAGCGCCAGTGCGATTGCGAGACGCTTCATGCGAGCTCCTTATAGAGGATCAGTGTGTGGGGGCCCCCCACCCAGACGGCCGGAAAAGCTATCACCCGGGCAGGCGCCGTCAAGAGTTGCAGGATCCAGGGCCGGCGGATCGATCGTCGCCGCGCGGCGTATCTTCAGTCCATGACCACGACGCGCCGCGGTTTCCTGGGCTGGCTGGCCACCCTGCCGGCCGTCGGCCGCCGGGACCACCCCCGGGGCGCACCCCCGCCGGCCATCGAGGTTCGCCCCAGCGCACTCTACCAACAGCCTGACGGCCGGCGCAACCTCGTCCGCATCAGCGTCGCCGGCCTCGACAGCCCGGCTGCACGGGCCCGCGTCACCGACCGGCACGGTGCCCTCGTGGGGACGGCGGGCCTGCTGCCGTCCGGCGGGACCGCGGGCGAGGGCCTCATCCTGGCGGGAGAGGTCTGGGTGCCGCTGTCGGAGCCGACCGATTTCGAAGTCGAGCTCGAAGTCGGCAAGCAGCGCCTCGCCAAGCAGCGGGTGCGGCTCGCCCCCCCACGACGCTGGACGGTGTACTGGATCGCCTCGAATCACACCGACGTCGGGTACACCGACCTCCAAGAACATTGCCTCGAGATTCACCGTGAGAACCTCGACGCCGCCCTTGCCCGGCTCTCGGGACATCCGACGTTCCGCTGGACGGCCGAGTGCGCGCTGCAGGTCATCTCCTACGTGCAGAACCGCTCTTCCGAGACTGCGGAGGCGCTGCTGCAGGCGATCCGTGATGGCAAGGTCGGCTGGTCGGCGCTGTTCGCGAACATGCTGACCGGGCTGCTGGACCACGAAACGGCGGCGCGGCTGGTGTGGCCGGCCGGCCTGCTGGCGCGGACGCGGGGGCTCGTGTATGCGACGGCCCAGATCACCGACGTGCCAGGCCAGGCGCTCACCTTCCCGATGATCCTCGCGGCCAGCGGAGTGCGCTACCTCGCCAGCGGCCCCAACCCCGAGCGGGCGTTGCCGCTGCTCCCGGCGGCGCAAGCCCAGGAGCACCACCTGGGGGGCGGCCCGTGGGCCAGCTACCCGCAGCTGTTCTGGTGGGAGGCGCCCGACGGCAGCCGGGTGCTCCATTGGCGCAACTACCACTACGGCGACGGCCTGCGCTTCGGCTTCGACCAGGACGCCGACGAGATGGCCCACCGCCTGTCCGAGTGGCTCCTCACCAACCCGGCGTTCCTCTCGCCGGACTGGCCGTACGACGTCGCCCTGCTCTACGGCGCCCAATGGGACAACGCGCGCATGGATGAGCGTCTCGTCGCCAACGTCGAGGAATTCAACCGGCGCTTCGCGTTCCCGCGGCTCGTGCCGGCGCGCGCGGAAGATTTCTTCGGCGAGGTAGAGCGGCGCTGGGCGGCGCGGATCCCCGTGCGACGCGGGGACACCGGGCTGTACTGGGAGGACGGCGCGGCGTCGACCGCCGCCGCGCTGGCCCAGTTCCGCACCGCCCAGCTCGCCGCGCGCGCGGCCGATCTGCTGGCGTTGTGGGACGAGCGCCTCGAGCCGCGGGACGACGCCGCCGCCGCGCGGGTACAGCAACGGGTGGCCGAGCGCCAGGCGATGTGGCAGGACCTCCTACTGTTCGGCGAGCACACCTGGGGCGCGGACATCAGCGTCTCCGCCCCCGACGCGAGGCAGACGGTTGCCCAGTGGGAGTACAAGCGCCGCTTCGTGGACGGCGCGGCCGCGGCCGCGAGTGGCCAGGTCGCGGACGCGCTGCTCCGGCTCGGCCGCGGCACGGACGCGGGCCGGGGCCGAGTCGTCTTCAACGCCGCCAACTGGCCGCGCACCGACGTCGCCCGCGTACCGGGCGCAGCCGGCAAGCATCTGGCCTCGGGCGACCGCGAGCTGCCGGCCGTGGACCTCCCCGACGGGAGCGCGCTGGTGCTGTTCCGCGAAGTGCCCCCGCTGGGCTACCTAAGCCTCAGCGAGACGGACGGGACGGCGCGGCCGACCGTGGACGACGGTCCGGCCGTGGACGCCGCCGCGGGCGGCTTTGCCGTGGCGCTCGACCCCGCGACCGGAGCCATCCGCTCCCTGACCGGTCCCGACGGCAAGGAGCGCGTCAGGACGACGGTCTGGGCGGGCCTGAACCAGCTGGTCTACGTGCGAGGTGGCGACCGCACGGCACTGTGGACGTATTGGGACCGGGGGACACTCTCGGCGCCGGTTGATCTCACGCTCGCCCAGGCGGAGCTGGTCGCGGCGCGGCGCGAGCGCCTGCCGGGGATCGGCGTGCGCCTCGTGGCGCAGCGCCGCCTGGCGGGGTTTCCCGCCCTCACGTCTACCGTCACGCTGTACGACGATCTGCCGTGGGTGGACGTCGAGAACCGGCTCACCAAGGTGGCGACCCTCGAAAAGGAGGCCCTCTACGTCGCTTTCCCGTTCGCCTTCACGCAGCCGACGGTCGAGCTCGAGGTGCCGTTAGGTCGGATGACGGTGGAGAAGGATCAACAGCCGGGGAGCGGGCGCGACTGGTACTGCCACACGCACTGGGTCTGGCTGCACGAGGGAGCGGAGGGAGGGGGAGTGCTGTGGAGCGGGCCCGACACGCCGCTGGTAACGCTCAACGATCTGTTCCGCGGGGCCTGGCGCCGCCAGATCGTGCCGGACGGCACGCTGTTCGCCTACGCGATGAACAACTACTGGCACACCAACTACGCGGCCCGTCAGGGGGGTGACCACACGCAGCGGTTCCGGCTGTCGCTGCTGGCGCCGGGCGATCCGGCCGAGCCGGTGCGGCGCGGGTGGGCCGCGTGCGACCCGCTATACGTGAGCGCGTCGTTCACCAACGCCGCCCGGGGACCGCTGATCGCCCGCGACTCGGCGTTGTTTGTCGCCGACAAGGGGACGCTGGTGGTGAGCGCCAAGCCGGCCGAGGACGGCGAGGGCGTGATCGTCAAGCTGCTCGACGTCGCAGGCGCGGCGCGCACCGTCGGGATCTGGCCGGCGGCGTACGGCTTCCAGCAGGCGCGGCGCGTCGATCTCGTGGAGCGTGCCGGCGACGCCATCCCGATCGGTGCCGACCATCGGGCGCCCGTGGACCTCAGGGCGTGGGGCGTCGCCGCCGTGCGACTCTTTACACCGCGCGCGCCGACCGGTTAACGTCGAGCCATGACTCTCAAGAAGCCGACCACCCTGAGCGAGCTCCAGCAAACCGAGTGGGCGAGCCCCACCCGCATTCGCCGTACCGTCAGAGAGGAGATGCGCGAGAACCTGATCTGCCTGCTCGAAAACGGGGCGGAGTTGTTCCCCGGGATCGTGGGGTACCAGGACACGGTGGTCCCGCAGCTCGTCAACGCGATCCTGTCACGCCACAACTTCATCCTCCTGGGGCTGCGCGGGCAGGCGAAGAGTCGCATCCTGCGCCAGCTCGTCAGCCTGCTCGACGAAGAGATCCCGATCCTGGCGGGCAGCGAGGTGAACGATCACCCGTTCGCCCCGATCTCGAAGTATGGCCGGGAGCTCCTGGCCGAGCACGGCGACCGCACGCCGATCGCGTGGGTGTCGCGGGAGTCCCGATTCGTGGAAAAGCTGGCGACTCCGGACGTAACGATCGCCGACATCATCGGCGACGTGGACCCGATCAAAGCGGCGCGCGGCGGGCACCTGCTCTCCGACGAGCTGACGATGCATTTCGGGCTGCTGCCGCGGGCCAACCGCGGCATCTTCGCGATCAACGAGCTGCCCGACCTGGCGGGAAAGATCCAGGTAGGGCTGTTCAACATCATGCAGGAGGGCGACGTCCAGATCAAAGGCTACCCGGTGCGCCTCAATCTCGACGTGGCACTCGTGTTCACCGCCAACCCGGAGGACTACACCGCCCGTGGCAAGATCATCACGCCGTTGAAAGACCGCCTCGGCTCGGAGATCCTCACCCACTACCCCCACACCGTCGAGCTGGGCACGGCCATCACTCGCCAGGAGGCCTGGCTGCAGCGCGACGGCCGGCCGCTGCGCGTGCCCGACTTCATCGGCGAGCTGATCGAGCGCATCGCCTTCGAAGCGCGGACCGACAAGCGCGTGGACAGGCGCAGCGGCGTGTCGCAGCGCCTGCCGATCAGCGTCCTCGAGAACGTGGTCTCCAACGCCGAGCGGCGCGCCATCCAGACGAAAGAAAAGGCCGTCGTGCCGCGCGTGTCGGACGTTTACGCCGCGCTGCCGGCGATCACGGGCAAGCTCGAGCTGGAGTACGAGGGCGAGCTGCAGGGCGCGGACACGATCGCCAAGGAGCTGATCCGACGCGCGGCGGGGGGCACGTTCGAGGCACGCGTGGGCGGCGCCAACGTGGACGACATTGTGCAGTGGTTCGACGAGGGCGGGGCCCTGAAGATCTCCGTCGACGAACGCGCCGAGGCGTGCCTCAAGGGCTTCAGCGTGGTGCCGGGCCTCCTCGACCTCGTGGCCCAGGTCGGGCTGGCCGGCAAGAAGGATCCCTTGACAATGGTGGCGGCGTGCGAGCTGGTGCTGGAGGGGCTCGTCGCCGAGAAGCGCATCTCCCGCAGCGAGGAGCTGGGCTACACCCGCGCGCGGCCCGAGCCGAAGGGTCCACCCTTCGGCAAGAGCGGCTTGGGGGGGGGCGGGGGCACGCCTAACCTCTTCAGCTGAGCCGGTAGCGTCGTCGTCCCTATTCCGCGGAGCCTCCCATGGGCGAGCTGATCTTTGGTGTCATCCTCCTTCTCGCCGCGTTCTTCGTGCGGATCGGCGCGTCCACGCTGCGCGGCGAGGGCGCCGGCCGCCCGATCGGCGGGGTGCTGCGCCTCGCCTCTCTCGGCCTCCTGGTGGTGGGTGTCTTCGTGATCCTCGGCGCAACGACCGTCGTGATCAACGCCGGCGAGGTCGGCGTGCAGCACGCCTTCGGCCGTGTGTACTCCAGCCCGCTCCTTTCGGGGATCCGGCTCGTCGCCCCGTGGTCGTCCGTCGAACGCTTCTCGACGCGCGAGGAGCAGTGGCCGGAGCGCGGCACCAACGTCGAATCGATGGAGGCGCTCTCGAGCGAGCAAATGGGGATGCACGTCGAGGTCTCGATCCGCTGGCAGATCGATCCGCAGCAGGCGCCCAAGATCTACACGGAGATCGGCAACGAGGATCAGATCCGTGGCGCCGTGTTGAACGCCATCCGCAAGGGCGTGCGCGACGGCATGGTGCAGTACTCGATCAACGACATCGCCAAGCGCACGCAGATCGCGCGGACGATGGAAGCGCTGACCGACTCGGCGCTCGTCACGCAGCCGCGTGGCGGCGGCCAGCCGTTCCGGATCGCCACGGTGACGGCCTTCTTTCTGCGTGACCTGCAGCCCCCGGCGCAGGTGGTCCAGGCGATCAACAACAAGATCGCGCAGGAGCAACAGGTCGAGACCGAGCGGCACCGCGTCGAGGTGGCCCGGCTCCAAGCCGAGCAGGTGCGCCTGCTGAACCAGACGCTGACGCCCGAGGCGCTCACCAAGCAATACCTCGAGATGCTGCACGACATGAAAGGCTCGGACAACCTCATCATCATCGTCCCCACCGAGGGGGGGCTGCCGATCCTCAACCTCGGCGACCTGCGCCGCAATCTGCAGAGCCAGCGCCGCCCCTGATGGCGCCACCCGTCATTACGTTCACGCGCCAGTACGCCTCGGGCGGCTCCGACATCGCACAACTTGTCGCCCGCACGCTGCGGTGGCAGCTGATCGACAACCAGTTCGTGGACGAGGTGGCGCGGCGCGCGAACCTTCCCGCTGACGAAGTCGCACAGCGCGAGGAGCGCGCCCCGGGATTGCTCGAGCGGCTGGCCCGTACGCTCGCCGTCGCCTCGCCGGAGCTGTTCATCACGACCGCCGCGGTGCCGCGGGTGGAGGAGGATGAGGCGACCATCGTGCAGCTCACCGAGCGCATCATCCGGGAGGCGGCGGGCGAAGGTCGGGCGGTGCTGGTCGGGCGCGGCGCCCAGGCGCTGCTCGCCCAACGACCCGACGCCTTGCATGTCTACGTCGTCGCCTCCAAGCCGTGGCGGGCCAAACTCGCCGTCGAGCGGCTGGGCGTTGACCCCGCGAACGTGGACAAGGTGATCGAGGAAACGGACCGCCAGCGCGATCAATACGTCAGGACCTACTACGGCCGCCACCGCCAGGACCCCACCATCTATGACCTGGTGCTGAACGCGGAGCGGCTGGGGTTCGAAGGAGCGGCGGGCCTGGTGGTGGCGGAAGCGAGGCGACGCGGCTGGAATTAAGAGTGCGCGGTGAGCGGTGCGCGGGGCGTGGGACCCAAGCGCGCCGCGCTTACCCGCGCCCCGCTCACCGCTCACCGCGCACCGCTCACGGCGCACTCCGCAGCTCCGGCACCCGCCACGCCGCCAGCGCCACCGCCAGCGCGCAGATGACGGCGCCCGTCCCCACCGCGAGCGGGGCGCCGAATCGCTCGGCGAAGACCCCCGCCTGAAACGCCCCCAGCGGGGCGAGACCTACGAACACGAAGGAATAGAAGCCCATGACCCGGCCGCGCAGGTGGTCGGGGACGAGGGTCTGCAGCATCGTGTTCGTCAGAGCGTTGTTGACGATCATCGCGCAACCGGCCACCGCCAGGAGCGCGATCGCCAGGGCGAATGAGCGCGACAGCGAGAACGCCGCGACGAGCAGGCCGAACGCGGTGCCGCCCGCGAGCAGCAGGCGGCCCTTGGGGACGCGACTGCTGAATGCCGCGAGCGCCAGCGCGCCAAGCATCGCGCCGACCCCGACCGCGACCATCAGTCCTCCGTAGCCCCCTGGCCCGGTGTGGAGCACGTCGCGGGCGAACACCGGCATCAGCGGCAGGAACGGGAACCCGAACACGCTGAGCAATGCTGTGAGGACGACCAGCGTGGAGACGCGGCGATCGCTCCGAATGAACGCGACGATCTCGCGGAACCCGGCCCACGCGGAGGGACCCGTCGGCCGCGGCGTCCAGGCCGGGAGCCGCATCGCCAGCAGGCTCCAGATGACGGCCAGGTAGCTGACGCCGTTGAGGAAGAAGCACCAGCCGATACTGAGCAGGCCGATCAGCGCGCCCGCGATCGCCGGACCGACGACGCGGGCCGCGTTGAACATCGAGGAGTTCAGCGCGATGGCGTTGACCAGGTCGGCCTTGCCGACCATCTCGACGATAAACGACTGGCGCGCGGGGATGTCGAAGGCGCTCACGACGCCGATGAAGGCGGCCAGCACCATGACGGGCCAGATGGCTGCGACGTGACCCCACGCGAGCGCGGCGAGGGCGAACGCCTCGAGCATGGAGAGCGCTTGCGTGACCACAATGAGCCGCCGCTTGTCGACACGATCCGCGACGATACCGGCATACAGCGTAAACAGGAGCACGCCCAGCGAGCGCAGCGCGCTGTTGAAGCCGACGTAGAACGGGGAGTTCGTGAGCTGCAGGACGAGCCAGCCGAGCGCCACCGTTTGCATCCATGTGCCGATCAGGGAGGTGCCCTGGCCGACGAGGAAGAGGCGGAAATTCCGATGGGTCAGCGCTGCGAACCGGAACCGCCCCGCCGCTTCGGTCATTGCGGGAAAGCTCGCCGGGCTCAGCTGGTTGGGGTAGTCTCGCGACCGACCGGACCGGCGCGCATCTTGGGAGCCGTGCCGCATCCCCTCGATCGTCGCGCCTTTCTCCACCGTGGAGCCGCCGGTCTCGGCGCACTGGCGCTCGCCACCCCCGCCCCGCAGTCACTGTGGAGCCGGACGGCGCGCTGGCTCGCGACCCCCCCGATCCCTACGGGCGACGACCGCCTGGCGTGGTGGCGCGACGCCCGCTTCGGGATGTTCATCCACTGGGGGCTGTACTCGATTCTGGCCGGCGAGTGGGGCGGCCGTACCGACTACGCCGAATGGATCCGCCACAGCGCCCACATCCCCCTCGCCGACTACGACCGGCTCCTCGCCCGCTTCAACCCGACGCGCTTCGACGCCGACCGCTGGGCGTCGCTCGCGAAGAACGCCGGCATGCGCTACGTCACCATCACCACCAAGCACCACGACGGGTTCGGTCTGTTCGACTCAAAGCTCACGGATTTCTGCGTACGGTCGACGCCGTTCCGGCGCGACATTCTGCGGGAGATGGCGGACGCCTGCCGGCGCCGGGGACTGCGGATGTGCTGGTACCACTCGATCATGGACTGGCACCATTCCGACTATCTGCCGCGCCGCGACTGGGAGTCGGAGACGCGGCCCGTGGGCGGGGCCAGGTACGCGCGGTACGTACAGTATCTCCACGGGCAGGTCACCGAGCTGCTCACGAACTACGGGGATATCGGCGTGATGTGGTTCGACGGCAACTGGGAGGAGACCTGGACGCACGAGATGGGCAAGTCGCTGTATGAGGAATGCCGCACGCTCCAGCCGCGCGTGATCGTCAACAACCGCGTGGAGGGCTGGTCGCAGGTCCCCATCACCGATCACCTCGGCGATTTCCGCACGCCGGAGCAGGAAGTGCCCGCGACCGGCTGGCCGGGCGTGGATTGGGAGTCGTGCATCACGATGAATCGCAACTGGGGCTACAACAGTTACGATCACGACTTCAAGCCCGTGTCCCGGCTGATCGGTCTCCTGGTGGAGACCGCGTCGAAGGGCGGCAACCTGCTCCTCAATATCGGCCCGCGGGCGGACGGGACGTTTCCCGACGAGAGCGTCGAGCGGCTCGAGGCGATCGGCCGCTGGATGGCCGTCAACGGCGGAGCGATCTACGGCACCACGGCGTCGCCGTTCGCGAGCGTGCCCCCGCTCCTCCCGTTCCGCGCGACGTCGCAGTCCAATCGGCTGTTTCTGTTCCTCAGCGAATGGCCGGCGGGCGACCTCCACGTCCCCGGGCTGCGCACGCCGATCCGCGCGGCCACCTTGCTGGCGGACCCGGACCGACGCCCGCTCGCCTGCGCGGCGACAGAGACCGGCGCGGTGGTGAGCCTTCCGGCCGCGGCCCCCGACCCGATCTGCTCGGTAATCGCCCTGGAGTTCGACCGGCCGCCCGAGGTAGCGCCTTGACCTGAGATTCGCCGCCCGGATGTCGCCGGCCGTTCGACTGCGTTGCGCCGCCCGAGACCGGAAGCGAGATTGCGGAGCGATGCGCTACACGACCTACTCCCGCTACCTCCCAGAGCTCGCCGACACGGTCAACGTGCAGGCGCTGCTCGACCAGCTCGCGGACTTCCTGCTGCAATCGGGGTTCGCCGGCGGACCCTACTCACATCCCTTCTGGGGCGAGTTCGGCGAGGACGAAGCCGACCGCTCCCTCGATGCGTTGCGCCAGGCGATCCTCCAGGCCCTGATGGACTCGGGCCAGCTCACGCCCGAGATGCTCAAAGTGCTGCGCGGCGAGTCCACCGGCGACGCCCAGCGCGACGCCGACCTGGAGCGCCAGCTCGCGGAGCTGCTCGACAAGATCGTGCAGCGGCTGATCGAGGACGGCTACCTCAACGTCACCGAGCCTCCCAAGCTGCCGGGCGGCCAGCAGCCGCTGTTCGGGCCGAACGGCATGGCGCGAGAGGCGGCCCAACAGGTCCAGTTCAACCTCACCGAGAAGGGCATCGACTTCCTGGGCTACAAGACGCTGAAGCATTTGTTGGGGAGCATCGGCAAGTCGAGCTTCGGGGCACACGAGACCGAGCACCTCGCCACCGGCATCGAGGCCGAGGCCGTGAGCAAGCCCTACGAGTTCGGCGACACGCTGAACCTCGACGTCAACGCCACGCTCTCCCATGCGCTGGAGCGGGAAGGGCTGGGGGTCCCGATCAACCTCGAGTACGACGACCTGATGGTGCACCAGGCGGAGTACCGCTCCTCCTCCGCCACGGTACTGATGCTCGACTGCTCGCATTCGATGATCCTCTACGGCGAAGACAGGTTCACGCCTGCCAAGAAGGTGGCGCTGGCGCTGACGCATCTGATCCGGACCCAGTTCCCGGGCGACACGCTGCGCGTCGTGCTCTTCCATGACACCGCCGAGGAGATCCCGCTCGCGCAGCTGGCGCACGCGCAAGTCGGGCCGTATCACACCAACACCGCCGAGGGGCTCAAGCTGGCCCGCCGCATCCTGCAGGGGCAGCGCAAGGACATGCGGCAGATCATCATGATCACCGACGGCAAGCCCTCGGCGCTGACGCTCCCCGACGGCCGGATCTACGTCAACTCGATGGGGCTCGACCCCCAGATCCTGCAGGCCACCTACCGCGAGGTGGCCCTGTGCCGGCGCACCGGGATCCTCATCAACACCTTCATGCTGGCCCGCGACCGCAGCCTGGTGGAGTTCGTCAAGAAGGTGTCGGCGATCTGCAAGGGGAAGGCGTACTTCACGAACACGATGACGCTGGGGCAGTTCATTCTGATGGACTTCATGCGGCGGAAGACGCGGCGGGTGTCGTAGGTCGCATGAACTCCGCGCAGAGGCGCAGTGTCTCCTAGCCTGAGGATCGCGCTTGCTCTGAGCGCCGTGGCAACCGTGACCGCGTCAGCCCAGACCCAGTTCTCGATCTCCTTCCCCGCGGCCACCCATGCCAACCCGATCACCGGCCGCGTGTTCGTGATCCTGAGCCGGGACTCGGCGCCCGAGCCGCGCGAGCAGCCGCACCCATTCGCTCGCGGCGTCCCGATCTTCGGCCTCGACGTCACCCAGCTCGCGCCGGGACAGGCCGCGTTGATCGACGGCACGGTCCCAGGCTTCCCGGTGAACAGCGTCAGCGACATTCCCCCGGGTGATTACTACGTCCAGGCAGTTCTGAACATTTATACCGAGTTCCCCCGCGCCGACGGGCACGTCATCTGGGCCCACATGGACCAATGGGAGGGCCAGCAGTTCGCCGAAGCGCCCGGAAACCTGTACAGCCCGGTCCAGCGGGTGCACCTGGATCCTCACGCCGGCGGGACGATCGCGTTGAGCCTGACGCAGGTCCTCCCGCCGGTCGTGGTGCCGCCCGACAGACACTGGGTGAAGCACGTCAAGATTCAGAGCAAGCTGCTGACGGCCTTCTGGGGCCGCCCGATCTACCTCGGCGCCACAGTGCTGGTCCCCAGCGGATACGACACGCATCTGGCGGTGCGCTATCCGGTGATCTACGAGCAGGGGCACTTCGGGTTGGACCCGCCCCTGGGCTTCGGCGAGGACACCACGCCGGCGCCGCCCTTCCTCAAGGACCTCCTCGCCGGGTACAACTTGGAAACCGGGCCCGAGTTCTTCCGCGCCTGGACCGCCCCAGACTTTCCGCGGATGATCGCGGTCACGTTCCAGCACCCGACGCCTTACTTCGATGATTCCTACGCGGTGAACTCGGCCAACAACGGTCCCTACGGGGACGCGATCCTGACCGAGCTGATCCCCTACCTCGAAACCCACTTCCGGATGATCCCGCAATCGTACGCGCGCGTGCTCACCGGCGGCTCGACGGGGGGCTGGGAGTCCATCGCGCTGCAGGTCTACCACCCCGACTACTTCGGCGGCACCTGGACGCTGTATCCCGATCCGGTGGACTTCCGGCATTACGACATGGTCGACGTCTACACGGACACGAACGCGTTCGTGTTCACGAACCGTGGCGTCGGCTTCCTGAGCCCGGGCACCGACTGGCATCACCCGGAGCGCTATATCATGCGGGGCGCCGACGGCCAGCCGCTCTACAGCGTACGGGAGTACAGCCGCTGGGAGGACGTGCTCGGCAGCCACGGGCGCTCGGCCGACCAGCTCGAAGCATGGGAAGCCGTGTACGGTCCGACCGGGGACGACGGCTATCCCAAGCCGTTGTGGGACAAGCGCACCGGGCACATCGACCACGACGTCGCTGCCTACATGCGCGACCACGGCTACGACCTGCGCGCGTACCTGGCGCAGCACTGGCCCGAGATCGGCCCGCGGCTGGTGGACAAGATCCACGTGGACGTGGGAGACATGGACAACTTCTACCTGAATCTCGCCGTCTATGATCTCCAGGCGTTTCTCGACACGGTGAGCACGCCGCGCGCCCGCGCGACGTTCCGCTACGGCCGGCCGCGGAAGGGGCACGGCTGGGAGCACGCGACCCGGGCGCAGATGGTACGGGAGATGGCGGCGTTCGTCACGGAGCACGCGCCGCCGGGAGAGAACACCACCGCGTGGCGATACTAGGGCCGGCCCACTCCTGCCAGGCCTATTTCGCCACTGCCTCGTACACCAACCTCGACAGGTCGGCGACGAGCCGGTAAGCAGCCGAGTCGGGCTTGATCGCGCCCGTGGTGACCACCAGGACGTAACGCCTTCCCCCGGGCCGCTCCACGATCGCCGCGTCGTGGTAGACCACCCCCTCGATCCAGCCCGTCTTGTGATAGACGCGGGTGGCGGCGGGCAGCTCGGCGGGAATGCCCTCCGTGAAGTGCTGGCGCCCGAGGATGGCGAGCATCGAGTCGCACGACGCGGGGCGCGCAGCCCGGTGCTGGGCGATGGCCGTGAGCAACACGCCCAGATCGCGCGCCGTGGTGGTGTTGTTGAGCCCGGCGCGGTACGCCTTGCCGTCCTCGACCCCCCGCAGCACCACGATCGAGTCGGCGCCCAGCGCGTGCGCCGTCGCGTTGGCGCGCTTCGCATCCACCCGCTCCACCAGCACGTCGGTCGCGAGGTTGGAAGACACCGTTTCCATCAGCTCCAGCAAGTGGCGTACGCTTACGCGCCGGCCGATGGACTCGTACAGCGTGCTGTCCGAGTCGTCGTCCTTGCCCACGAGAAACGTCGAACCGTCCACGAGCGAGGGGTAGTCGGCGTGCACGCGCAGCGAGTCCGCGAGCGACAGCCGGCCCGCGTCGACATCGCGGAACAGCTGGATCATCACCGGCACCTTCATCGTACTGGCCGCATGGAACCGGGTGTGGGCGTTGACGAGCAGCGAGTCGGAATCGCCGAGACCGCGGTAGTAGACGCCGACTGTCGCGCCAGCGGGGGCTTGAGCGATCCGGCCCTCGATCCGCGCGCGCAGGGCGCCTAGGTCTTGGGCCTGAGCCGGCCGGACGCCAAACAGCAGGACGAGGATGAGCGCGCGAGGGCGAATCACGGAGACAACTTAACTCCCGCTGTTCAGGGCTGTTAGATTCCCCCGTGTGAGCGAGCTCGTGTTCGGCACCCACAACGCCGCCTTCGTGCAGGTGATGTACGAACAGTTCCTACGGGATCCCGCGTCGGTCCCGGAGGAGTGGCGCCAGCTGTTCGACAACGGCCAGCTCGGCGGGCTGCCGGTCATCCCGACGACGCAAGCCGAAGTTGCGGGATTCGGGATGCGGGATGCGGGAAGCGTCCCTGCCACCACCGCCGCCCCCGCGTCCACGCCTCCCGCATCCCCCATCTCGCATCCCGGCCTCACGCCGATCACGGGCTCGGCCGCTCGCCTGGTGCAGAACATGGCCGAGTCGCTGTCGGTGCCGACAGCGACGTCGTTCCGCGACGTGGCGGTGGCGGTGCTCGACGCCCGGCGCAAGGCGCTGAATACGCAGCTCGCGACGGCCGGAACGAAGATCTCGTTCACGCATTTCATCGGCTGGGCGATCGTGCAGGCAGCGCGGCAGTTCCCCGTGATGACCCACGC
>CAZXKD010000060.1:0-14760 GCA_964641215.1 uncultured Gemmatimonadaceae bacterium | reverse complement strand
GGCCAGCCCGGGGGATTGCGGCCCCGGCCGCCCCCCCGCGCCGCCCCCGGCGCGAGGGGCGTACGCGTGGATCTGCCCCGGCAGGCCGCGTCCGGTTTGTGGGTTTGTTGGGGGGGGGGGGGGGGGGGCGCGGGAGGGGGGGGGGGGGGGGGGGGGGGGGGTGCGCGTCCGGCTCATGATTCTCGGGAGTGGCCCCCAGCGCGGGGACCTGGGGCGTTTGGTAGCGGAGCTGCGGGCCGAGTCCCTGGTGTCCTTCCAGCCGCGCGTCCCGCAGGCCGAGCTGCCGGCGCGGCTCGGCGGGTGCGACGCCGGCCTCGTGCCCACCCGCCTCGACGGGATGACGCGCTATTCCCTCTCCAACAAGCTGCTCGAGTACGTGCATCTTGGCATGCCGGTCCTGGCCAGCCGGCTGCCGAGCTACGCGCACTATTTGCCGGCGGATGCCGCGTGGTACTGGACGCCGAACGATCCGGCCGACCTCGCCCGCGCGATCGCGGAGTTCGCCGCGGCGACGCTGGCGGAGCGACTCGCCCGCGCCCGACGCGCCCAAGAAAGCCTGGCCGGGATCGCGTGGCCGTGGGAGCGCGACCGGCTCCTCGCCGCCTATCGCGCGCTGCTCGCCCCTTCTCCCCCAGGCTGAAACCGTTGAGCCAGGATGGCGGCGATCCGCTCGGCGGCATGGCCGTCGCCGTACGCAGTGCGGTCCCAGAGCGCCTCCCGACCCCGCCCCTCCGCGGCGACGGCCACGGCCTCGGGAAGCGAGCGGGCCTGCTCAGGCGGCACGAGCCGATTCGCACCCCGCTCCACCGTCTCCAGCCACTCCGTTTCGTCACGCACGGTGATGCAGGGCACACCCAGCCAGTATGCCTCGCGTTGGAGGCCGCCCGAATCGGTGACGACGGCGGCGGCCTGGCGCAGCAGAGTGATGGTCTCGAGATATCCCACCGGCGCCGTCAGCCGCACGCGGCCGTCGGCGCGGTAACCGAGGCGCTCGAGGGCCGCCTCCGTGCGCGGGTGGGCGGCGAACAGGCAGGGCAGCGGCGATGCCGCGAGGCCGTCCATGACCGCCCGCAACCGCGCCGCATCGTCCACCAGCTCCGCCCGATGCAAGGTCACGAAGACGAACCGGCGTCCCCACGCGGGATCGTAGCCGGTCACCGTTCGCGGCCGCGGCGCTTTGTCCAGCGCGCCGCGCAGCACGTCGTAGGCGACGTCCCCGACGGCGGCCACGAGGGCATCCGGGTATTGCCGCCGCAGCCTCGCCGCCACACGCTCGCAGGGAGCGAACAGCACTTCGGCCACGGCCGCGACGGCGCGGCGGTTGATCTCCTCGGCCATCAGCCGGTCGGCGGCGTACAAGCCCGCCTCCACGTGGGCCACCGGCACACGCGACTTGGCGGCGGCCAGGGCGCACGCGAGCGTCGAATTCGTGTCCCCGATGACGACCGCGGCGCGGGGGGGGGGCCGGTGGCCGGCGATCCAGTCCTCGCACGCCGTCAGGATGGCGGCCGTCTGGCGCGCGTGGGTGTCCGAGCCGACGCCGAGATACGCGTCGGGCGCTCGCACACCCAGCTGGTCGTAATGCACCTGGTGGAGGCCGTAGTCGTAGTGCTGGCCGGTATCCACGGCGACCACGGGGCCGACGGCAGCCAGCGCCTCGCGCAGCACGCTGGCCTTGATGACCTGCGGCCGCGTGCCGAAGAACAGCGCGAAGGGTCGGTTCACCGATAGAAGCGGCGGATGGCGTCGGCGACGCGCTCGACCTGCCCTTGGGTCAGCTCGGGAAACATCGGCAGGCTCAGCACAGCCGCCGCCGCCCGTTCGCTGATCGGGAAGGCGCCTTGCCGCAGGCCCATTCCTCTATAGGCGCCTTGGAGATGCAGGGACAGTGGGTAGTGCAGCCCGGTGCCGATTCGCTGCTGGTTGAGATGGGCCTGTAGCGCGTCGCGCCGCTCGGCGCGAATCACGAAGAGGTGGTAGGAGTGTCGGGCGTAGGGTGCCTCGGTCGGCAGTCGCACCTCGGCGACGTCGCTCAGCGCCTCCCGGTACCAGGCCGCGGCGCGGCGACGCCCGTCGGTCCATGCCGGCAAGTGCCGCAGCTTGATGCGCAGGAACGCGGCCTGGATGGCGTCGAGCCGGCCGTTGTAGCCCTCGCTGTCGTGATAGTACTTCTGCGCCTGGCCGTGCTCGCGCAGGCGGCGCACCACGGCGAGCCGCGCCGCATCGTTCCCCACCGTCGCCCCCGCCTCCCCGCAGGCACCGAGGTTCTTGCCCGGGTAGAAGCTGAAGGCCGCGAGCGCGCCGAGCGCACCGGCGGGGCGGCCATTGTAGGTCGCGCCGTGGGCCTGGGCGGCGTCTTCGATCACCCACACCCCGTGGCGGGCGGCCACGGCCAGAATCGGGTCCATGTCGGCGGGCTGGCCGTACAGGTGTACCGGCACGACGCCCACTGTTCGCGGCGTGATCGCCGCCTCCAGGGCGCTGGGGTCCAGCGTCATCGTCGCGTCGTCGATGTCGACGAAGCGGATGGTGCCCCCGGCCTGGGTGATCGTTTCCGTCGTGGCGATGAATGTGTTCGGCACCGTGATGATCTCGTCTCCGGACCGCACCCCCATCGCCATGTAGGCGAACCGCAGCGCGTCGGTGCCGCTGCCGAGGCCGACGGCATCCGCCACGCCGATTGAGCCCGCGAACTCTCGCTCGAACGCCGCTACCTCCGCTCCGCCGACGAACGCCGCCGACCGCAGCGCGCTCCGGAAGGCGCCGACGAGTTCGTCTTCGAGGGCGCGGTGCGGGGACACGAGATCCAGAAAGGGGATGGCGGGGTCGGCCGCTGCCGCGATTCTGGGAGTGGCCATCATCGACCTCCGCTGGGCCGCGACCGTGGTTTCTTGGCTTTCCGACGAGGCGATAAGGGCTTGGCGGGGTTGCCGACGACGATCGCGCCGTCGGGGACGTCTTTGGTCACGACGGCCCCGGCGCCGACCACCGCCCCGGCGCCGATCGTGATGCCGGGAAGGATCACCGCTCCTGAGCCGATGGCGGCCCGCCGCTTGACGTGGGTGCGCTCCAGCCGCCAGTCGGCGGGGCCCTTGGGCGTGCCTTCCTCGGTCACGGCGGCGGGCCAGCGGTCGTTGAGGAAATTGACGTTGTGCCCGACGAATACCTCGTCCTCGATCGTCACCCCTTCGCAGATGAACGTGTGGCTCTGGATCTTGCAGCGCGCCCCGATCGCCACCCCCTTCTGGATTTCGACGAAGGTGCCGACGGCCGTGTCCTCCCCGATGGCGCACCCGTACAGGTTCACAAACGCGTGCAGGCGGACGTTCTTGCCGAGCCGCACGTCGGGGGCGACGCGGCGCGTGAAGGCGTCGCGCTCGGCCGGCGTCCACGTGGTCATCGGGCCGCCCGCGGTCGGGCCGGGGCCGGCAGCGGCAGCATCGCGCCCCCCCCTCCGCTCCCTTGCTCGATCGAACGTTGGGCCGTCTCGAGGATCCGCACCACCCGCCAACCCGCCCAGCCGTCGGCCACCAGCGGCTCCTCCCCGTGGATCGCCTTGATCACGTTGTCCACCTCGACTGCCAGCGCCTCCCGGGTGTCGAGCTGCGGCGCGTGCATGTCGCCGGCGCGGTAGGAGATGAGCAACTGGTATTCGTTCTCCGGCGCGGGGTGCGGCGCCACCGAGAAACCCTTGTCGTAGATCCGCAGCTTCTCGCTCGGCTCCACGTCGTCGTAGATCAGCATGCGCCTGGACCCGCCCACGATGGTGCGCCGCACCTTGGCTGGGGCGAGCCAGTTCACGTGCACGTGCCCGATCAGCGACCCTTCGTATCGCACCGTCACGTAGGCGATGTTCTCCGTGGGGCTGCCCCCGTGCGCCGCCCCCGTCGCCGCGACGGCGACGGGATCCTGTCCGATCAGGTAGTCCATGATGGAGACGTCGTGGGGCGCGAGGTCCCAGATGACGTTCACGTCGGTCTGGAACAGCCCCAGGTTGATCCGCACCGAATCGAAGTAGTACAGCTCGCCGATCTCCCCGCTCACGATCAGCTGCTTCATCCGCTGCACCGCGCCGGTGAACACGAACGTATGGTCCACGCCGAGCCGCACTCCCTGGCGCTCTGCCAGCTCGCACAGCTCCTCGGCGTGATCGGCGCGCGTGGTGAGCGGCTTCATCACGAGCACGTGCTTGCCCGCGGTGAGGGCCGCCTTGGCGAGCTCGAAGTGCGTGAACGACGGCGTGGCGATCACGACCAGGTCGAGATCGGGCGCCTTGAGGACTTCCTCGGCCCGGTCGGTGACGGTGGGGATGCGGTACTCGGCCCCGACCCGCGTGGCCCGCTCGAAGCGGGTGTCGCACACCGCCTGCACCTGGCTGCCGGCGTGCCGGGCGAAGTTGCGCACCAGGTTGGGCCCCCAGTACCCGCAGCCCACCACGCCGACCCGGACGGCTTTGCCCTTCACGCGGCGCGTCCGGAGTTGAACAGCACGACGGGAATCGTCTTGACCAGAATCCGCAGGTCGAGCCACAGCGACCAGCGGCGCACATACTCCACGTCCAGCTCGCACATCTGCCGGAAGCTCACGCGGCTGCGGCCCGACACCTGCCACAGGCCCGTCATTCCGGGCTTTACCTGCAGCCGGTCGAACTGCCAGTGATCGTAGCCCTCGAACTCGTACGGCACCGGGGGCCGCGGCCCCACGAGGCTCATCTCGCCCCGCAACACGTTGATCAGCTGCGGCAGCTCGTCGAGCGAAGTGCGGCGCAGCCACCGCCCCACCCGCGTCACCCGGTCGTCGCCGACGAGCTTGTAGACGGGAGTGGGTGGGACCTCGTCGGCCTGGAGCCGCCGGATCAGCTCGCGATGGGCGGCGTCGGAGGAACCGTGTCGCATCGTCCGGAACTTGAGCACCCGGAAGCGACGCCCGCCGGCGCCGATCCGCTCCTGGCCGAAGATCGCCGGGCCGGGCGAGTCCAGCCTGATGGCGGCGGCGACCAGGAGCATCACCGGGGACGCGACCACCAGCCCGACCACCGCGCCGGCCAGATCCACGGCGCGCTTGACCAGCAGCTGCCGCCCCTTCAATCCCGGCGTCGTCAGCTCGATCAGCGCCTGACCGTGCTGCCATACGATCGCCGGGCTGGCGCCCGTCGCCTCCAGGGTGCGGGGGGCGATCAGCAAGCGGCATCCCGCGGCGAGCGTCGCTTCGATCAGCCCCCGCAGACGGGCATCGCCCGGGTGGCCGCACACGACCACGGTATCCGCGGCCGCGGCGTGCAGCAGCGCCGGGAACGCGGTGATGTGCCCCAGCGCGTTCGGCGACGGCGGGCCGTCCACGTCCACGAATCCCGCCGAACGGGACTCCCCGCCGCCCGAGAACGCGGCGTTCGCCATCACGTCGCGGCAGGCCTCCTCGGAGCCGACGAACAGCGTGCGCGCCACCTCGTGCTCGGGCGGCCCGAGCCGCGCCAGCACCACCCCCGTCGCCAGCCGCTCGCTGAGCAGCCCGATCCAGACGAGCCCCGCGGTGACCGCGTATTGCAGCAGGGTGAGGTCCACGCCGCGGGTCCACAGGGCCGCCCACATCGGCAGCGCCGTCGCCAGGGCGGCGGCGGCGAACAGGCGCCGAGGGTCGCGCCGCCGGTCCCCTGGGCCGTAACTGCCGGTGAGCACCAGCCCGATGACGAGCGCCACGCCGAACTGCCAGCCGTTCAGGATGCCGCGCGCCAGGACGACCTGCAGCAGGTGCGCGAGGGCGGCGCCGAGCACGCGGTCGTCGCGGACCGCCTGCACGAAGGCGCGCATGATGGCGAAAGAGACGAGATCGGCCACTAGCAGGGTGCCGACGCGCAGCGCGCCGCGCGCCACGTGACGGCGGAGGTTGGAGGGCGCCTGCTGCTGCAGGCCGAGCTGCACGGCGACGGGTGAGACAGGCGGCGGTGTCACCTCCGCGATCCTCGTCACGATCCGCTCACCCCCCCTCCCCCCCCTCCCCTTTCCCATTCCCCGTTCTCCAACAAGACCTCGATTCCCTCCCGGCGCAGCTTGCCGAGCAGCCGTGCCTCCACGCGCGCCGTGACCACGACGACGCCGTCGGTCTGCACCTGCTCCATGACCTCGCCGTCCCGATGCAGGTTGGCCAGCAGCCTGCCGTCGGCCACCGGGACGCGGATCTGGGCGATCGGGCGGAGGGCCTGGGCCGAGGTGCGGAGCACCGACCGCAAGCCTTCGATGCCGGGACTGGGGACTGGGGACTGGGGAATGGTCGACGTCAACACTGCGTGTGGGTAGCGCTCACGCACCCGTTCCAAGAAGGCCATTGGGTCGGGAAGCAAGTCGGCTTTGTTGAAGACGTATATGACGCGCTTCCTCTCCGGGCCTCCCTTTCCCCATTCCCCATTCCCCATTCCCCGCTCGTACAGGCCCATGTCCGCGAGCGCGCCGTCGACGACCTCGACTTGATCTTCCCAGGCAGGGTGCGCGGCGTCGATCACATGCAGGAGCAGGTCCGCCTGCCGCGCCTCCTCGAGCGTCGCCCGGAACGACGCGACGAGATGGTGGGGCAGCTTGCGGATGAACCCCACCGTGTCGGTGAGGCGGACACGGTAGTTCTCCCCGACGTGCACCTCCCGGGTGAGGGTGTCGAGGGTGGCGAACAGCCGGTCCTCGACGAACACGTCGGTCTCGCCGTCCGAGAGCGCCCGGAGCAGGCTGGACTTGCCGGTATTGGTGTAGCCGACCAGGGCGGCGCTGGGGAGATCGCGGCGGCCCTGGCGCTGGTTAGCGCGGTGGTCGGCCACTTCCTCGAGCCGCCGCCGCAGCGTGGAGATCTTGCGGCGGATCACGCGCCGGTCCGTCTCGAGCTGCGTCTCTCCCGGGCCCCGCAACCCGATGCCGCCGCGGATACGCGACAGGTGGGTCCACATGCGCGTGAGCCGCGGCAACAGGTACTCGAGCTGCGCCAGCTCGACCTGCAGCTTCGCTTCGTGGCTGCGCGCCCGGGTCGCGAAGATGTCGAGGATGACCTCGGTGCGGTCCATCACGCGGATGCCGAGGGCCCGCTCGAGGTTCACCCCCTGCACCGGGGAGAGGCCTTCATCGAAGAGCAGCAGCGTCGCCCCGGCGGTGCCCAGCACGCTCTTCAGCTCTTCGACCTTCCCCTGTCCTAGGAAATAGTTCGGTGTGGGAGCGTCGACCCGCTGGAAGGTGCGGCCGATGACGTCGGCGCCGGCGGTGTCGGCGAGCCGCGCCAGCTCGTCGAGGTGCTCCTCGGCGTGCAGCGCGTCATCGCTGCCTTTGCGCGGCGCGCCCATCAGATAGGCGCGCTCGACGGGGAGCTGGATGTCGATCAGCGCTCGGATAGCCTGACGCTCCCGAAGGAGGGGGGTCCCGCCAAAGATAACGGCGCGCCCGGCCCCGAGAAACCGGCGACCCGCTCCCGGCGCTCCATCCCCCTCGGGCTGCTCATCCGCCCAGCCGCCGCAGCGCGCGCCCGGCCACCTCGGCGCCGATCGCGAGGCAGGCCGTGGCGGCCGGTGAGGGAGCGTTGAGCACGTGGATCGCGGTAGGCGTCTCCACGATGTGGAAGTCATCCAGCAGCCGTCCCGTGGCGTCCACCGCCTGCGCGCGCACGCCGCTGCCCGCGGGCACCAGGTCGGCCGCGCGCACCTCCGGCACGAGGCGGCGCAGCGCTTGGAGAAACAGCCGCTTGCTGTAGGAGCGGCCCAGCTCCGCCAGGCCGATGCGCCAGTGCGCGCGCGCCATCTTCCAGAATCCGCCGTAGGAGAGGGTGCCCGCGAGGTCCCGCCACGACACATCCCGGCGGCGATACCCTTCGCGCGCCCACGCCAGTACGGCGTTGGGCCCCGCGGCCACGCGATCGGCGACGGTGCGGGTGAAGTGGACGCCCAGGAACGGCAGCGCCGGATCGGGGACCGGGTAGATGACCGCGCGCACCAGCGCCCGCCGCTCCGGCGCCAGCTCGTAGTACTCGCCGCGGAACGGCACGATCACGACCCCGGGATCCGCCCCGGCCATGCGGGCCACACGGTCGGCCTGCAGGCCGGCACAGTTGACGAGCAGCGCCGCGTGGAAGTCGCCGCGTGTCGTACCGATCATCAGGCCGTGCCCGTCCCGCCGAATCTCGCGCACGCGGGCGCCCGTGAGCACTGCGCCGCCGTCCAGTTGCACCCGGTCAGCCAGCGCCGCCGCGACCTGGGCGAAGTCGACGACGCCCGTCTCCGGCACCCACAGCCCCGCCACCCCGGTGACCGCCGGCTCCACCTCCTTCAGCTCGACGGCATCCAGCGAGCGCAGAGCGTGGAGACCGTTCGCGCGCCCGCGCTCTTCCAGCCGCGCGAGGGCGGGCAGCTCGGCCTGCCGCGTCGCCACCACGAGCTTGCCCAAGCGCCGATACGGGATCCCAGCGGCGTCGCAGAAGCGGTACAGCGCCTCCCGGCCCTCCCGGCAGGTCCGGGCCTTGAGCGAACCGGGGCGGTAGTAGAGCCCCGAATGGATTACACCGCTGTTGTGCCCGCTCTGGTGGGCGGCGAGGCGGGCCTCCGCCTCCAGCACGAGCACCGATCGACTGTGACGCTGCACGAGCGCGTAGGCCGTCGCCAGGCCGACGATGCCTCCCCCCACGACGACGATCTCGGACACTTCTCCACCCCCTCCCACCCGGGCGTCCCGCCGCGCGCGGATTACCGTGCTGGGACGGCGGATGACAAGGCGGCCACCAGCTTCCAGAGACAGCGGTCGATCCGGGCGTAGCTCTCCTCGTATACGCTCGCCGGCTGGTCCACGGGGTCCCGGATGGCACGCCCATTGATCGGCTCGGGATCGAGATCGCCGAGTACGACGACGTCCGCGCGCCACCGCCCGAAATTGGCGCAGACCTCGCGCTGCTGCGCGGCGTCCATGACCACGATCAGCTCGGCGGCCGCCACTTCCTGGGGCCTGAGCAGCCGGGATCGGTGCTGGGAGAGATCGACGCCGTGGGCGCGTGCCACCGCGACCGCCTCCGGTGGGGCGGGACGATTGGCGCCGATGAATCCCGCCGAGGCCACCCGAGTGCCGGGCGCCCTCGCCGCCGCCAGCATCCGCAGCAGCATCCCCTCCGCATACGGACTCCGACAGATATTGCCGTAGCACAAGACGAGGATCGAGCCCGGGAGCCCTTTGGCCCACAATTGGGCGAGGGCCTTCCGCCGGCGGATGCGGTGCAGCAGGCGCTCCGGCAGGGCGCGAACCAGACGCGCGGCGTCACGCCACCGCGGAGAGGGGGGGGAGGGGGGGAGGGGGGGGGGAGAGGCTGGGGGGACGACGGCGGGATCCGTCATGGCAGCAACTTCTTGAGCGGGACGTCTCCGTTGCCGTGCAGCGCCAGCCGCTTGTCGCCGAGCGGCGTGTCGAGGAGGACCGCGCCGGTGAGCCCGTAGCGGATCGCCTGGCGGCTGAGCAGCGCCCGGGCTCCGGCGCCCACGCCCGCCCACTCGAAGCGCACCGGAACGACCACCTGGTTGTGATTCTCCGGGGACAGATCGAGCGGCCGCTCGAGCACGGCATCCCCGAAGTGGGTCTCCTCGAGGTCCAGCCCGAGCTCCAGGCGCGTAGAGCGGATGCGGTACGCGTTGGGGTTGTAGACGTCGAAGATCAGGTTCATGGTTCCGCCCGAGAGCCCGAGCCCGGTGATGTCGACTTCTTTGAGCTGGATGTCGGGATCCTGGAAGGAGAGCCTGCCGAGGGTCGCGCACCCCACGACCGCCGCCCACAACCCCACCCAGACGGGAAACGAGAAACGGGAATCGAGAAACGTACGGTGCTTCGGTGGGTTCATGTTTCCCGTTTCTCGAATCCCGTTTCCCGTTTCAGCCTGTCCCACCATTCCATCCTCTCCTTGACCGTCTTCTCATACCCGAACTCCGTGGGGTCGTACCAGCGCTGGCCGCGCAGCGCCTCAGGGAGGTATTCCTGCGGCACGTACGCGTCCGCGAAGCTGTGCGCGTATTTGTACCCTTCCCCGTAGCCGAGCTCTTTCATCAAAGATGTGGGGGCGTTGCGGATGTGCAGCGGGACGGGCGCGGCCGGGTGCTCCCGCGCCGCCTCGGCCGCCCGGCCGAAGGCCGCGTACACCTTGTTCGACTTCGGCGCGGTGGCCAGGTACACGACCGCCTCGGCCAGCGCCAGCTCGCCTTCCGGGCTGCCCAGAAAATGGTAGGCGTCCTTGGCTGCCAGGGCGACCGACAGCGCCCGGGGATCGGCCAGCCCGATGTCCTCGCTCGCCATCCGCACGATGCGGCGTGCCAGGTAGAGGGGATCCTCTCCCCCGGCCAGCATGCGCGCCAGCCAGTAGAGCGCCCCTTCCACGTCCGACCCGCGCACCGCCTTGTGCAGCGCCGAAATGAGATTGAAGTGCTCCTCGCCGCCCTTGTCGTACTTGGCGAACCGCTTCTGGAGAGCATCGGCGATGATGGCGACGGATAGTCGGACGGTCGGACGGTCGGACGGACCACCCTTCCCCGCTCCCCTCTCCCCTTTCCCAGTGACGAATTCGGCTGCGGCCTCGAGCGCCTGGAGCGCGCGACGCGCGTCGCCGTCCGCCTCGCGGGCCAGCAGCGCGAGGGCGTCGTCGTCGATCTCCAGCTCCAGGCTGCCGAGGCCCCGGTCGCGGTCCTGGAGGGCCCGGTGCACCAGGGCGCGGATGTGGTCTTCGCGCAGCGGCTCGAGCACGAACACCCGACAGCGCGACAGCAGGGCGCCCGTCAGCTCGAAGCTGGGATTCTCCGTCGTCGCGCCGATGAGGGTGATGATGCCGTTCTCCACCCACGGCAGGAACGCGTCCTGCTGCGCGCGATTGAAGCGGTGGATCTCGTCGCAGAACAGGATCGTGCCTTGCCCCTGGTACTTGAGACGCTCCTCGGCCTCCCTGATGATCTCGCGGACGCGCGCCACCCCCTCGGTGACGGCCGAGAACGGCTCGAAGTGCCGGGCAGTGTAGTTGGCGATGATGCGGGCGAGCGTCGTCTTGCCGGAGCCCGGTGGTCCCCACAGGATGCACGAGCCGACGTCGCCGCGGCGGATGATCTCGCCCAGCGCCTTGCCCGGTCCCAGGAGGCTTTCCTGGCCGAGGAAGCCGTCGAGCGTGCGCGGGCGCATGCGCGCCGCCAGGGGCTCGGTGGAGCGCTCGAAGAGGGAGGGATCAGACACGGGAAACGGGAAACGAGAAACGGGAAACGTTCGGCGCAACCGAAGCCCAGTCGCGCGTGAATGCGCCACCTATCGAGGGTTCAACAGATGGTAGCGTGATCTCATGAAACGGCTTGAGAAGCTCGACGTGTGGCGGGCTGCGCAGGACCTCGCTCATAGCGCCTACCTCCTGACAATGGCTCCGCCGCTCAGTCGACACTTCGCACTCTCTGATCAGGTCCGCCGTGCGACCATCTCAGTACCCGCCAATATCGCCGAGGGTTATGCTCTAGCTAGTACACAGCAATTCATTCGCTGCCTCAGAATATCCCTTGGATCAGCGGCCGAGCTTCGGAGTCACCTCGAGCTCGTGTCACGTCTCGTACTGGCGGACAACACCTCAACAGTACAGCTGATCCAACTATGCACCCGAGTCATCTCCATGCTGGTCGGCCTACTCCGATCTCTCACGACCAAGGCTGGGCCACGTTTCTCGTTTCCCGATTCTCGTTTCCCGATCACACCGCATGGTCGAGAATCAGCTTAACAGCAAAAGAGGTCGCGGCTCCGGTGAAGAAGGCCGCGGGCATCTGCCATCCTCGTTTGCCTTGGAACTCCGGCACCAGGTTCGAGGCGGCCACGTAGATCGTCACTCCCGCCGACACCGCCAACCCGTGCCGCACCAGGAACCCCACATAGTCCGTGAGCAACACCCCGACCAGGGTGGCCACGCCGAGCAACGCCGCCGCGCCGACCGCCTGGCCCGCCGACCGCCCGACCGCCAGGTAGAGGCTCGAGATCGTCACTCCTTCCGGCAGCTTATGGAGGAAGATGGCGACGAACACCATCACGCCCAGCTGCGGCCCGACGAGGAAGGCGCTGGCGATGGCCACGCCGTCGAAGAAAGTGTGCAGCAGCAGCCCCACGAGCGCCGACGTCCCCGCGAGGGCGTTCACGTGGTGGGTCTCCTCGCCGAAGTGGAAATGGGGTGTGAGCGTATGCTGGGTCAGGTGCACCGCCAGATAGCCCGCGAGCACGAGCGCGGGGGCGGCGCGGCCGCTGCGCGCGAACGCCTCCGGCAGGATCTCGACGATCGCGACCGCCAGCATGAACCCGGCGCCGAAGGCGACGAAGTGCTCGATGAGCCGCAGCCCGCGGGCCGCCCGCCGCACCACCGCCGCGGCCCCGAGCACATTCCCCAGGGCGGCGACCAGCGCGTACAGGAGCGCGCTAGACACGGGACAGGAGATAGTCCCGCGAGTTCCGGGTGGGGTCCTCGAGGACCTCGGCCAGCAGCCGCTGCAGCGCCTCGCCGATCTCCGGCCCCGCCCGCACCCCCGCCGCCATCAGGTCGGCACCGTTCACGGCGAGG
The DNA here is from genome assembly GCA_964641215.1 of uncultured Gemmatimonadaceae bacterium. GTDB lineage: Bacteria > Gemmatimonadota > Gemmatimonadetes > Gemmatimonadales > GWC2-71-9 > 13-1-40CM-70-15. The sequence goes on along the minus strand of CAZXKD010000060.1, from coordinate 2,199 downwards.
TCGGAAAGGGTGAGGGGATCCTTGGCGGCGCGGATGGAGTCGACGACTTGCGGGAGCCGGGATACGGGATGCGGGATGCGGGATGCGTAGCCTCCCACCAGGGCGAGCAGGTCGTCTGCATGAGCGCCTACCTCCGACAACCACTGCCGTACGACCGGCAAGTGCCTCGGGTCGGGGTACTTGTCGCGCCACTGCGCGATCGCGCGCCCGCGCTCGATGTCCTTGTTGGAGCACTTGAGCCGCGTCAGCAGCGAGGCGGGGTCGGAGGCGAGAAAGGCGGTGATCAGGACCGGGTCGCGGGGCAGCTTGTCCACGAATCCCGCATCCCGCATCCCGCTTCCCGCCACCATTTCCGGCAGCCAAATCCGCGCCGCCCCGACGGCCCCCCACAGTGCCACGAGCTTGCTGACCTTGCGGGCCTGGGCGATGCCCTTGAACCACTCGTCGCGGACCCGCTCGGCCGACAGCTGCGCCAGCCCCTGGACGTTGGCTTTTGCGGCGTCCAGCGTCCGGGCCTGAATGCGGAACTCGAAGCGCGCGCTGAAGCGCAGCGCCCGCAGGATGCGCAGGTAGTCCTCCTGAAAGCGCCAGTTCGGGTCGCCCACCGAGCGGACCACCTTCTTCTCCAGGTCGACCCGCCCGTCGAAGGGGTCGCGCCACTCGTGCCGCAGCGGGTGATAGGCGATCGCGTTGATGGTGAAGTCCCGGCGCGCCAGGTCGTCCATGAGCGACACCCCGAACTCCACCACGGCGTGGCGGCCGTCCGTGCGGATGTCCTTGCGAAAGGTCGTGACCTCGTGGGGGCGGTTCTTCGCGTCCAGCACGGCGACGGTGCCGTGCTCCACCCCGACCGGCACCGTGCGCTTGAAGAGGCGCTGGACCTTCCGGGGCGGCGCGGCCGTGGTCAGGTCGAAGTCGTGGTTCTCGGTGCCGAGCAGGTTGTCCCGGATGGCGCCGCCGACGCACCAGGTCTCGAAGCCCGCCGCCTCGAGCTTGCGCGCGATCTTGAGCACCTCGTCGGGGATTGGGAGCCGCCGCGGGAAGTTCATGCGGAGCCAGGGTTCACCCGCACAGCACACTCCCCCCATTCACGTTCAAGATCTCCCCCGTGATGTGCCGGGCGAGATCGGAGCAGAGAAACACGATCGGCCCGGCGATGTCCTCAGGGCTCGCCACGCGTCCCAGGGGAATGGTGCGCTCGATTTCTCGTTTCCCACCTCCCGCTTCCCGCTGGTACGGTTTGGCGGACATTTCCGTATCGACCCATCCGGGCGCCACGCAGTTGACGCTGATCCGCGGCGCGAGCTCGACGGCGAGAGACTTGGTGAGGGCGATGACCGCGCCTTTGGTGGCGGCGTAGTCGGCGTGGAAGGCTTCGCCGCGCTGGCCCGCGGTGGAGGCGACGAGGACGATCTTGCCGCCGTCGCCCAAGTGGGGGATCGCGGCGCGGCAGACGTAGAAGACGCCATCGTAATTGGCGCGGCGGGTCTCCTGCCACTGGGCGTCCGCCATCGCGGCGAGGGGGGCGTCGTCGGCGGGCCAGACGCCGTGGTTCACGATCAGCAAATCGATCCCACTCAGGGCGCGGGTCACGTCTGCGACGGCGCGGGCGGCTGCCGCCGCATCCCCCAGGTCGCCCCCGATCGCGACGCCCCGACCGCCCGAACGCCCGACCGCCTCGACGGTCTCGGTTGCCTCCCGCTGGCGGCTCCGGTATCCCACCGCCACGGCGGCGCCCGCCCGCGCGAGCAGCAGCGCCGTGGCGCGGCCGATGCCGCGACCCCCACCCGTCACGAACGCGCGCTTGCCAGTGAGGTCGATCAACGGGGATGTTCGTTCCGCGATCCGCGTTCCGCGTTCCGCATTGGGGTCAGCCCCGCATCCGGTCTTCCACGATCTCGCAGATCACGTGCTCGATGGCCAGGTGCAGCTCCTGGATGCGCGCGGTGTCGTCCGAGGGGACGATCAGGGCGATGTCGGCGAGGTCCTTGACCTGGCCCCCGCCCTTGCCCAGGAAGGCGACGATCGGCACGCCGCGCGCCTTGGCCGCCTGTGCGGCGCGCACGACGTTGGGGCTCTCGCCGCTCGTCGAGTGCAGCACGAGGAGGTCCTCCGGCTTCGTCAGCGCCTCGACCTGGCGTGCGAACACCTCGTCGAACCCCATGTCGTTGGCGCAGGCGGTCAAGAGCGACGTGTCGG
>CAZXKD010000059.1:6253-14885 GCA_964641215.1 uncultured Gemmatimonadaceae bacterium | reverse complement strand
CCCGCTCGTGGGCGTTTGGGCGGGGGGGTCCCTGCGTCGCCGGGAGCGCGCGAGGACCGGCGCGCCGCGAGGGCCGGGGGCGGTCGCGGCGTCGCCGCCGCCGTCCCCCCCCCCCCCCCCGCGCCCCCCCCCCCCCCCCCCCCTCCCGCGCCCCCCACCACCGCGACTTGTAGCTCGTAACTCCCAGGTTGGATCCGTCCCGCGCCCCCCGCCCCCCCCCCGGGCGGCGCGAGCCTCACACTGACGCTCTTGGTTTCGTCCTCGCGCACGAAGGTCACGCTCTCCGCGGGGACCGGCGGCCAGCCGGGCGGCACCGTCACGACGACCTGCCCGCCGGCCGGTCCGCGCGAGCGATTGGTGACGGTGATCGTGAAGTGTCGCGCGCCGCCGGCTCCTCCATCCATGGGCCAGACGAGGAGCGCGGGCGCGATGGCGACGTCGAAGGGCTGGGTGACGAAGATGGGCCGGCGGATCTCACCGATCGCCTGGTCGCGATAGCGGTATACGATCTCGCGCTCGAGCGTGACCGACACCCCGTCCACCGTGAGCCGCGCCCGCAGCATCAGCGGCGGCGGTGCGAACGGCAGCCCTCTCACGTCGGGCGCAACGCCGGTCCAGTCGTAGAGCGCGCCCGGGAGCGAGTGCCGCAGGTAGTAGGGCTGGGAGCGCTCGGCGTCACCCGGCACGACGAGGATGAAGCGGCCGGCGAGGACGGTGCCCGGGGCGACCACACCGGCGAACGCGTTTGCCCCCCCACCCCCCCCACCCCCCCCGCTCGCCGGGGTCACCGCCCAGCCCGCGGGCGCCGTTACCTGGACTGAGTCGACCCGGATGGCGGAGTCGCCGGCGTTCCAGACGGTTCCTTCGACGTGCAGCGACTCGGCCGGGATCACGATGTCGTCGTCGGCAACACCGTCCAGCGCGACTCCCGCTGCCGCCGCGATCGCGCGCTCGAGCAGTGCTCGCTGCTCCTCCTGCCCGGATCCACTCCCCCTCCGCTCCGCCAGCACGCGGGCGGCCCGAGTGAGATATGGCAGGATCGCCTGGGGCGCCCAGGGGTTGAGCCGGGCGCGCGCCGTGTCGATGAGGGCGACGTAGCCCGCTTGCCCGTGCAGCACCGTGTCCACGCCAGCGAACAACCCGTCGTCATTCCCACCGTCCGCCGGCGACCCAGGGACTCGCGTCGCCACCAGCGCCAACCGCGCGATACTCGGCCCCGGCCGTTGAAGCTGTCCCTGGTCCTGGGAGCGGTGGCGACTGCGGCTGGCGGCGGCGATCTGCGCAAAGGACTGCCCGGCCACCGGGTCGAGGATCCCCGCCGGCAGCCTGACGGTCGTGCCAGTCGTATCGAACCCCGCGCTGCGGTACAACTTGACGGGGCCCCAGGTCGAGTCCTTGAGGATCTCGAACGCCTGCCGAGCCAACTGACCCGCAACCTGGTGCTGGCCATGCCCGTCCCGCGGCGTGCCGCTGAAAATCGAAATGAGGATCTGGGGGCGGAAGCGCCGGATCACCGCAAGGACGTCCGGAAGCAGCGAGTCGCGCGGCCAGAACCGGAACGACTCCTCGGCGGACTTGGAGTAGCCGAAGTCGTAGGCGCGGGTGAAATACTGGCCGGCGCCGTCCAGCTGGCGGGCCGCCAGCAGCTCCTCACTGCGAATGATGCCCAGCTCGGCGCCGAGCTCGGGCCCCAGGAGGTTTTGACCGCCCTCGCCACGGCTGAGCGAGAGGTAGGCGGCACGGACGCCATGACCCCGCGAGAGCAGGGTGAGGAGGAGATTGCTTTCGTCGTCGGGGTGGGCGCCGATCATCAGCACGCGCTTGTCGGCGCCCAGCCGCTGGAGGGCATCGGTCAACACCGCGACGCCGCCGGTGCCAGGAGGGGACAGCTGTTGCCCCCAACCGGAGCCGGCGGCGCCTGAGGTGAAGCAGAGGAGGAGGCCGAGCGCGCGCCGCACTATTGGGAAAGATACACGGTGCCACCCTTCATAACGAACTTGACGCGCTGGAGTTCCGTGATGTCGCGCAAGGGATCGCCCGCGACGGCCACGATATCCGCGAACAGTCCCGGCGCCACGGCGCCGAGGTTGTCCTGCTGTCCCAGCAGCTCGGCCGCGACCGAGGTGCCGGACTTGATCGCCTGCATCGGGGTCATGCCGTACTGGACGTAGTACTCGAACTCTTTCGCCTGGTTGATCTCGGTCCAGGGGAACCCTCCGACGTCGGTGCCCGCCACGATCTTGACGCCTTTGCGCAGGGCGTGTTGGAACGCCCGCCGCTGGGCGGCGACCATGGGCCCCCAGACCCCGCCGCGCGGCCCGGCCACGTACTGGGACACCGTGACCGTGGGGACCCAGTAGACGCCTTTGGCGACCAGCACGTCGAGCAGTGAGTCGGTCAAGCCGTCGCCGTGTTCGATGGAGTTGACGCCGGCGCGCAGCGCCGCGGCGATGCCGTCGGAGCCGATCGCGTGCGAGGCGACGCGACGGCCGAGGCGGTGCGCCTCATCCACGATGGCACGCGCCTCCTCGTCGGTGAAGTTCACCCAGCTGTGCAGCACGCTGTCGGCCGTGAAGTAGTAGCGCCGGTCGGAGTAGTACTTGATCCAGTCGGCGCCGTGGGCCACCTGCTCGCGGACGGCAAGACGCGCCCCGTCCGCGCCGTCCACCGGCTGCACGCCGTGCGGCAGCTCGAGCTCCCAGTTGGTGCTCACGATGGGGTACATCCCCGTGGGCGCCATCGCGCGGGTCGAGACGAACAGCCGCGAGCCGGGCACCTCGCCCCGATTGATGGCGAGCTTCACGTCCACGTCCGCGTACATCGCGCCCTCGGTCTCGACATCGCGCATGGTGGTGAAGCCGTGCTCGAGGGCCAGCCGGGCGTTGCGGGCGGCGAGGATCGCCCGGTAGGCAGTGGACTCGTACAACAGCTGCTGGTTGTAGGACTCGGCCGTCGGGTCACCCTGGAGCAGAACGTGGGTGTGCGCATCGATCATTCCCGGCAGCACGGTCATCTGGGATAAATCGATGACCCGGGGAGTGCGCGCCTGTCCCTGCACCTGCGCGAGCGGGCCGACCGCCTTGATCCGCTCCCCTTCGACCAGAATCCCGATGTTGGCCTGGGCCTGGTCGCCACGGCCGTCGATCAAACGGCCGGCCTTGATGAGAATCTGCTGGGGCGGCGGCTGAGAGCTGGGCGGGGCCGCCTGCGCGGCCAGCGCGAGAGGCATGAGGAATCCCATGGACAGCACGACGGACCAGTGGCGCATCGGCGTCTCCGGATGTGGAAGCGAGGCCAATCTAGCCCCTCCCCTGCTGCCCCGGGAAGCTCCGGGGTAGATTGCGCATATGACAACGACCGCTGCCGAACCCAAACGCCCCGTCTCCGCCGAAGAAGCCCGCGCCGTCGCCGAAGCGGCGCGGGAGCAGGAATGGTCCGCGCCGAGCTTCGTCCGCGACCTGTTTCTCGGCACACTCCGGATGGATCTGCTCCATCCCTATCCGGAACAGGACCCCGACGAGATCGCTCGCGCCAAGCCGTTTCTCGAGAAGCTGGAGCGGTTCCTGCGCCAGCAGGTCGACTCCGATCAGATCGACCGGGAGGGTGAAATCCCGGAGCACGTGATCCAGGGGCTGCGGGATCTGGGCGCGTTCGGGATCAAGATCCCCCGCGAGTACGGCGGGCTCGGGCTCTCGCAGCTCTCGTACATGAAGGCGATCGAGCTGGTCTCGTCAATCGACGGCTCCATCACCGCCTTGCTTTCGGCGCACCAATCGATCGGCGTGCCGGGCCCTCTCAAGATGTTCGGCAACGAAACCCAGAAGAAGCAGTACCTCCCGCGCCTGGCGAAAGGCGCGATCTCCGCATTCGCGCTGACCGAGCCGGGTGTCGGCTCGGACCCGGCGGCCATGGAGACCTCGGCGGTGCCCAGCGACGATGGGCAGGCCTGGATTCTGAACGGCGAGAAACTGTGGTGCACCAACGGGACGAAGGCCGAGCTGCTGGTCGTGATGGCGCGGACGCCCTCGAAGATCGTGAACGGCAAGGAGAAACGGCAGATCACCGCGTTCATCGTTGAGACCGATTGGCCCGGAGTCACGGTGAAGCACCGCTGCCATTTCATGGGCCTGAAGGCGATCTACAACGGCGTCATGCACTTCTCCGACGTGCGCGTGCCTCAGGAGAACGTGCTGTGGGGCGAGGGCAAGGGTCTCAAGCTCGCGCTCATCACGCTGAACACGGGGCGGCTCACGCTGCCGATTTCGTCGGTCGCGGCCGGCAAACGCTGTCTCGAGATGTCGCGCGAGTGGTCCAACGAGCGCATCCAATGGGGCCGGCCGATCGGCAAGCACGACGCCATCGCCCAGAAGATCGGCACCATGGCCGCGAACACCTTCGCCATGGAAGCCGTGGCCGAGCTGTCCGGGCTGATGGCCGAGCGCGGCGGGTACGACATCCGCCTGGAAGCGGCGATCGCCAAGCTGTACAACTCCGAGGCGGGGTGGCGCATCATCGACGACACCGTGCAGATCCGAGGCGGCCGGGGCTATGAGACCGCCGACTCCTTGCGCGCGCGCGGAGAGAAACCGGTTCCCGTCGAGCGCATCATGCGCGACTTCCGCATCAACTTGATCTTCGAGGGCTCGAGCGAGATCATGCACCTCTTCATCGCCCGTGAGGCGTTGGACAAGCACCTCGAGGTCGCGGGGGATGTGGTCCTGCCGGGGAAGACACTCGGCCAGCGCGCCGTGGCGGCATTCCGGTCGCTGCTGTTCTACGGCCGGTGGCTCCCGACCCGATGGATCGGGTGGAACTGGTGGCCCACCCATGCCGGCTTCGGACCCCTCGCGCCTCACGTACGGTTCGTGGCCCGGGCCTCACGGCGACTCGCCCTCCGGGTGTTCTACTCGATGATCCGGTTCGGCCCCAAGCTCGAGTACCGACAGGCCGTGCTGTTCCGCCTGGTGGATGTCGGCGCCGAGCTGTTCGCCATGGCGGCGACCTGCGCGCGGGCGCGGTGGCTGCTCAAGAAGGACCCGGCCGCGGGCCGCCAGGCCGTGCAGATGGCGGACCTGTTCTGCCGCCAGGCGCGCGGCCGGGTGCAGCCCAAGTTCAAGGAGTTGTGGCGCAACGAGGACGTGCGCACGTATCGGCTCGCCCAGGAGGTCCTCAGAGGTGAGCACCTGTGGCTGGAACAGGGGATGGTTGAACTAGACGGTTAGGCGGTTAGACGGTTAGACGGGTGGGGGCGGGACCGTCTGCCTCTACGCTGCTTGGTGTGCGATAATGATGCTCTTCAGTCGCTCGGGCGTGTCCCCCACGGCGTCGCCAAAGGGCGAGGGGTGTCCCTGAGGGTCCACCACCAGCGACGGGCAGATGAGCGGGTACTGGCGGGCGCGGATCCGTTCGGCGGCCGCTTCGGTGGCCACGGGCGCGGCGATCGCGACCTGGCGCGCGCCCAGCCGCTCGGCGGCCTTCGCGGCCGCGAGGACCTTCCAGGGATAGATCACGTGGCCGTCGACGATCACGCTCGCGCGGCCCTCGAGCTTCTTCACCGGCCGATGCGTCCGGTACAGGACCAGGTCCTGGTGGACGCGGGCGCGCGACTCGTCGATCGCCGATTGCAGCTTCTCGAGCAGATTCATCCCCGGCTGAAAGTCGGGATCCATTTCGGCCGGTGAGTCTTCGGCCATGGCGCCGATGGGGGCGAGGTTGGAGCCGAGACGGATGAACGCGGCCACCAGCACGTCGAACGGCGTGCCCATCGCCCGGGCCGCATGTGCGGCCACTTCCACACCATCCGGCGTGATGCCCAGCAGGATGCAGGAGGTGTAGCCGCGCGCGGCGAGCTGCTGACCGAGCAGCGCCCCGGCGCTCGATTTGGTGGGGTAGAGACTGGATCGGCCCGCCGGTTCCGGCATGGCCCTAAGATAAGTCGTCAGCCATCAGCCGTCACGACAGGGAAAGGTGAATCGGGTCAGAACGTCGTCGCGCCATTCCCCATTCCCCAGTCCCCGTCATGATGGCTGACAGCTGATGGCTCCAGCCACTATCTTCCACCGACCCAATTTCCGAGCCCCACCCGTGCCGAAAGATTCGCTCACCATCACGGACCAGCGCACCGGGAAAAGCTACGAGGTTCCCATCCAGGATGGGACGATCCGGGCGACGGACCTGAGGCAGATCAAAGTGTCGGCCGACGATCTCGGTCTGATGAGCTACGATCCCGCCTACATGAACACCGCCTCGTGCCGCAGCGCCGTCAGCTACATCGACGGCGACCAGGGCATCCTGCAGTATCGAGGCTACCCGATCGAGCAGCTGGCGGAGAAGAGCACGTTCCTGGAGACCGCCTACCTGCTGCTGCACGGGGAGCTGCCCTCGGCGAGCGAGCTGGACGCGTGGACGTACAACATCACCCACCACACCATCCTCCACGAGAACATCAAGAAGTTCATCGACGGCTTCCACCACGACGCGCACCCGATGGGGATGTTCGTGAGCACGGTGGCCGCGCTGTCGACGTTCTATCCGGCGGCCAAGCACATCGCCGACGAGGCGTCGCGCCGCGACCAGATCTTCCGGCTCATCGCCAAGACGCCGACCCTGGCGGCGTTCGCCCACCGGCATTCGGTCGGGATGCCGTACGCGTATCCGGACAACGACCTGAGCTATACGGGCAATTTCCTCAACATGATGTTCAAGGCGACGGAGGTGAAATACCAGCCGAACGCGACGCTGGAGCGCGCGCTCGACGTGCTGTTCATCCTGCACGCGGACCACGAGCAGAACTGCTCCACCAGCGCCATGCGCGGCGTGGGCTCGTCGCACGCCGACCCCTACTCGGCGATGGCGGCTGCAGCGGCCGCCCTGTACGGCCCCTTGCACGGAGGGGCGAATGAGGAAGTCTTGCGGATGCTGCGGGAGATCGGCGCACGGGAGAACATCCCCGCCTACATCCAGCGTGTGAAGAACGGCGAGGTGCGGCTGATGGGGTTCGGGCACCGCATCTACAAGAACTACGACCCCCGTGCCCGCATCATCAAGCGCGTCGCCGACGAAGTGTTCGACGTGACGGGTAAGAACCCGCTCATCGAAATCGCCGTGGAGCTGGAGCGCATCGCGCTCCAAGACGATTACTTCGTCTCACGGAAGTTGTACCCGAACGTGGACTTTTACTCGGGGATCATCTACGAGGCGATGCGCTTCCCGGTCGAGATGTTCCCGGTCCTTTTCGCCATCGGGCGCACGCCCGGCTGGCTCGCGCAGTGGCAGGAGATGCTGCTGGACAAGGAGCAGAAGATCGCCAGACCCCGGCAGGTGTACATCGGGAGCCCCGTGCGGGATTACCTGCCCATCGAAAAACGCACCTAAGGCGTCGAGGGAAATCGACGCAGTTATCTGCGATTGCGAACCGAGAATCGACCGCGGACGGATCGCGAGGGACGCGCCGCCGCCGGCTGGGCCGGTTTCGGCTGCAACGGCGCCACCGACGGCTCGAAACCGGCGATCACTTCCCGCGGGAACGTCTGCCCGATGAGCTTCTCGATGTCGGCCATCACCAGCCACTCGTCAGGGGAGAGCAGCGTGAGGGCCAGGCCGCGCGCCCCCGCCCGGGCCGTGCGGCCGACGCGGTGCACGTAGGTCTCCGGGTCGTTGGGTACGTCGAAGTTCACCACCATCCGGATCCCGTCGACGTCGATCCCCCGCGCCGCGATGTCGGTCGCGACGAGGATCTCGGCCGTTCCCTCCCGGAACGCGTCGAGCGTGCGGGTGCGGTGGCTTTGCGCCTTGTCGCCGTGCAGCGCGTGCGCCGGGATGCCCTCCTTCTTCAGGGCAGCCGTCAGCTTGTCCGCCCCGTACTTGGTGCGGGTGAACACCAGCGTCTGCCCGGCGGGCTTGGCCTGGAGGATCCGCGCCAGCACCGCCCGCTTCTGCAGCTTGTCCACCGCGACGATGACGTGCTCGATCCCGTCGGCGGCCTGCGCCCGGCGGCCGATCTCCACTGAGGCATGGCCGTTCAGCGCCGCCCGCGCCAGCGCGTCCACCTCGGGCGAGATCGTCGCGGAGAACAGCAGCGTTTGGCGCTCGGTGGGCAACGCCCGCAAGATGCGGCGCACGTCGGGCGCGAACCCCATGTCGAGCATCCGATCGGCCTCGTCCAATACCAGGACCTCCAGCCGCGAGAAGTCGACGTGGCCGCGCTCCATGTGGTCGAGCAGGCGGCCCGGGGTCGCCACGATGATGTCCACGCCGCGGCGCAACGCCTGGGTCTGCGGCTCCATCCCCACCCCGCCGTAGATCGCGACCGCGCTGAGCCGGGTGTGCCGGCCGTAGGTGCGCGCGCTCTGCAGCACTTGCTCGGCAAGCTCCCGGGTCGGCGCCAGCACCAGCGCGCGGAGCGTGTGCGCGCGGCCCGGCGCGAGCAGCTGCAGGATCGGCAGCATGAACGCCGCCGTCTTGCCGGTCCCGGTCTGGGCGGAGCCGATCAGGTCGCGCCCCTGAAGGGCCAGCGGGATGGTCTCCTGTTGAATGGGAGTGGGATGCGCGTAGCCTTCCTCGGCCACGGCGCGAACGAGTTCGGGGACGAGCCCCAATGAAGCGAACGGCATACTACTCCTGACTGCGTCGA
>CAZXKD010000059.1:0-6153 GCA_964641215.1 uncultured Gemmatimonadaceae bacterium | reverse complement strand
GGATTGAGCCTACGGATGTGAGGCCCGCACCTGAGCGGGACCGTCCTTCGGAAGGATGCCAGCTCGCGGTTCTTAAATTGCGCGGTGGAAGCTAACGACGTCGAGGAGAAACGTCAAGGAGAGACGGACGACGCTCCTCGACGTTTGTCCTCACCGGTTTGTTACTTGACGCCGTTCGGTTCCTGTCCCCACCACCACATCGGCGGCAGCGGTTTCTGCCGCGGCCACACCTCGTTCAGCGTGTTGCCTTCATACAGTCTGCCGTTCTTCATCACGTAGCGTATGGTGGTGGTGTTGTGGATGTCTTCGAGCGGATTGGCGTCGAGCACCATGAGGTCGGCCAGCTTGCCGGGCTCGAGCGAGCCGAGGTCGTGCTCCATGCCGAGTGCGCGGGCGCCGTCCATCGTGCCCACCTGCAACACCTCGTGCGGCGTCATGCCGCCCGCCGCCATGGCCCACAGCTCCCAATGGCAACCGAGACCGTCGAGCTGGCCGTGGCAGCCGAGGCCGACATTGCCCCCGGCGCGCAGAATGGCGGCCGCGGAGCCGGCGATGCGGGGGAAAACATACTGGTTCTCCCGAAACCAGGGCCGCCGCTCGGCGCGGCGGTCGACTTCCTCGTGAGGAAGGAAGCGCCGGATCTTGGCGTTATCGTGAATGTCGTAGCGCTCGTAGAAATAGTTCTCGCTGAACGGCCCCCCGTAGGACACGAGCAGCGTCGGCGTGTAGGTGATCCCGGATTGTGCGATCAGCTGCACGTCATCGGTGTAGAGCGGCATGATCGGGTAGCTGTGCTCGTGGCCCGGGTACCCGTCCAGGGCCTCCGTGAGGTTCATCTTGAAGTCGAGCCCGCCTTCGGTGGTGGGCATCAGCCCCAGTTCCTTGGCGGCCATGATCACCCACTGCCGTTGTTTGCGCGTGCCGGTCATGTATTCCTTGATCCACTTCGTGCCGTAAAACTCGCTGTAGCGCCGCAGCGCGTTGCGCGCGTCGTCGAGGCTCTGAAAATTTTCGTCCCAAAAGACGCCGGGACCCGTATGATAGATCCGTGGCCCGAGCAGCTCGCCAGTCTCCACCTGGTCGGCGTACGTGAGCACGTCGGTCGTCGCCGTCTGGGGATCGCGCGTCGTCGTGACGCCGTACGCGAGGTTGGCCAGGTACTTCCAGACCTGAGTCTGGTGGATGCCCCACTCCGGCCACGGATGGGCGTGCACGTCGATGAATCCGGGGATGATGGTTTTCCCTGCCAGATCCATCACTCGGGCGCCCGCCGGCACCGGGCAGCTACCTTTGGCCCCCACGCAGGCGATGCGGTTATCGGTCACGACGACGTCGCCGCCTTCGATCACCTCGTCACGCTTCATCGACACGACGCGCGCGCCGCGTAGCACGAGCGACCCCTTCGGCACGTCGCGCGGGGCCCGGATCGTCACGTCGACGCGCACCGGCTCATACGCAGGCAGCTTGTTCAGCGAGTCGACGCGCGCCTTGAACGCCGAGTCGGGCTTCCAGCCCCGGGTGCTGTCGGGCTTCAAGGAGTCGGTGCGCGCGGAGTCGGCGACGGCCTTGAGCTTTTGCAGCGAGTCGGCCGTCGCGGGGTCGTAGCGGAAGAAGGACCGCCCGATGGACCAGTACGCCGATTTGCCGTCCGCCGCCCAGCCGATGAAGTCGCCGCCGATCTTGGTCAGGCGTTTCACCGGGAAGGGGGCGGCGGAGGGATCGGAGACGTTGATGCTGGGCGTCTCCCCCCCCACCTCCGGCAGGGTCACGAGATAGACGTTGTTGCCAGCCTGCGCGAGCACCCGGTCCGTGTCCGGCGCGACGAGGATCTCATCGGCGGGGTCCGGCTCGGCGCCAGGACCGGGGTAGGTGTAGCCGGTGACCTTGAGGTACGCCCGCCGATCGGTGCCGTCATAGCGCATCGATACCAGGCCGTCCCCGACGTCGTAGATGAAGATGCGGTTGGGGTCGCGCCCGAAGTGGGGCCGGCCCACGTTGCCGAGCGGCGTGATCCGGGTGCTGGCACCGCCCGCCGCCGGCAGCCAGGCGAGCTCGTACCCCGGCCCGAAATGTTCTGTAATGCGGGGCAGCCGCGGGCCTTTGATCACCACGATGCGCTGACCGTCGGGCGACCAGACCGGCGTGTCATAGAATGCCGCCTCCGGAGTGAGCCGGAGCGGCGCGCTGCGGCCGTCGGCGCGCGCCTTGGCCACATACCCGCCTTCCTCCGTCCAGGTGACATAGGCGATCCATTGCCCGTCCGGCGACCACCCCGGCACCTGCTCGTGCACGGTGTCGCTCGTGAGACGCCGTGGCGGGCCGTTCGGCAGGTCCATCACGTAGACCTTGTCGAGCGCGCTGAACGCCATGTGACGGCCGTCGGGCGAGAGGCTCGCGTTGCGGATCTGGCGGGCCAGCACCTGGCCCGTGTCGGCCCGGTTGTCGAAGCGGACCAGCGGGCCGAGGTTCTGCTCCACATGCGCCGTGAAGGGGATCTCGCTCGCCTGCCCGGAGGCGATGTCCACGCGCATGATCTTGCCGTTGTAGGCCGTGATGAGAGCCTTGGAATCGGGCGTAAACGCGGATCCCGGCATCAGATCGCGCGTGAAGCGAGACTCCTGGTCGTCCCGGGTGACCGGGTAGACCAGCCACCGCTCGTCGCCGCTCGCCAGATTGCGCAATCGCAGTCCGGTCTCGGCATCGTATCGGGTCGCGTACACGAGCCACTTCCCGTCGGGCGACAGGATTGGGCGCATGGCGCTGCCGTAGAGATCTGTCTGGGGGAACATCTTGCCCGTCTGGCGATCGTAGAGCGCCAGCTGCCATAACGGGTACTGCAGATTGTAGCCGAAGCCGCCACGGTGGCGGCTGACCCAGATGTAGCGGGGGTCACGGCCGAACGCCGCGCCCAGCGTGTTCAGGGCCGGCACCCCAGGGCGAGGGGGCGGGTTCTTCACCATCGCGACGCCCGAGCCACCCTCCTTGTGATACAGCCACAGCTCATAGACGCTGCCCAGGACGCCGCTCGTGCGCGAAGCGACGATGTAATTACCCTCAGGGGTCCAGACCGGAGAGGCGTACAGCTGATTGGAGCCCTTGGTCAGGGGTTTGGCGTTCTTCCCGTCGGCATCGCAGATCCAAATGTTCTCGGCGCCGCTCCGGTCGGAGAGGTAGACGATGTGCCGACCGTCGGGCGAATAGCGGGGCTGCGAGTCGAACGCGGGGCCGGAGGTGATCCGAGTGGCACTCCCGCCGCCGATCGCCATCGTGTACAAGTCGCCGAGCAGCTCGAAGACGATGCTCCGGCCATCGGGGGAGACATCGAGGGACATCCAGGTTCCCTCGTGGGTGTCAAACTCGACCTTGCGGGTCGGCGTGAGCGGCAGGCTGTCCCGCTTCTTTGCGGTGTCGGGTGCCGCCAAGCTCGGCGACGTTCGATAGCGGTGGGCCCAGGGCGGGGACAAGGGGATGACGGCGGCGAGGAACGTCGCGACGAGCAACCGGCGCATAACTGATCTCCGGGGTGGGAACGACGGCGTGGGGTACGACGTAAATACTGCAGGCGCCCAGAACAAGCGTCAAGGAACGGCGTCGTGGGGAGAGGTCGGGGGCACTCGTCGTGGGAGTTGACAAACCCCGCCCCTGATGCGAAACTTCCTCGCGAGCGACATGGCGCGGCACGGTGCCGTGCTGAACACCAGTGACTGTCCGAGGACCTGGGCTTCGTCTCCGGTCCTCTTTCGTTTCTGGTGAGCCTCTCTCCGGGAGCGCGGCCGATGGAAATCACGCTGGGCGAGAACGACCGACTGGACTGGGTCCTGAAGAAGTTCCGCCGGCAGATTACGCGGGCCGGTCTGTTCCAGGACTTGAAGCGCAAGCGCTTCTACGAGAGCAGGGCCGCTCAACGACGGCGGAAGGACAAGTCCGCGGCACGCCGCAAGGCGAAGGCCGCGCGCCGTCGCGAACACTAAGTCAGGAGTACCACCAGTATGGCACGCATCACCGGTACCGTGAAGTGGTTCAACGACGCGAAGGGCTTCGGCTTCATCACGCCCGAGAACGGCGAAAAGGACTGCTTCGTGCATCACACCGCGATCCAGCAGGATGGCTTCAAGACCCTGGCCGAGGGCCAGCGGGTCGAGTTCGAAGTGGTTCAGGGCCAAAAGGGCCCCGCCGCTCAGAACGTCGTGAAGCTGTAACCGACCGCGGTACCGCGAAACGAACGGCGCCACCCTGTTGGGGCGGCGCCGTTTGCGTTTCGGGAAGCCGCGGGGGCCTCAGATCGCCAACGCCCGCTTCTGACGCGGCGCCGGCTCCTGCGTCCGCAACACGATCCGCATCGTCTGGGTCTCGAAATCGAGGTCCCAGGACCCGATGCGAGGCCGAAAGAAGTCCTCCACATCCGCCGGAGTGATGCTGGACGCCGTCGCGTCCAGGAACTCGAGCAGCTTCATGCGCAGCTCGAGATACGTGCACCCCTCGCGGCTCGAGGCCACGCGGATGCCGACTTCGTCGTCCAGCTGGCGGCGCACAAACCCTTGCGCCACCTCCAGCAGTCGCTGCGCGACCAGAGCATCGAGTGGCGGACCTCCTGCGGCTCCACCGACATGCTTCTGCGTCAGCCGGCGGGACAGCACGCGCGCCCGGGTCGGCTCGCACAGCTCGAGCAGCAGCTCACGCACGCGAGGGGACGGGCGACGCCGGCTGGGTCCCCCTTCCTCCCGCTCCGCCCGCGCACAGGTCGGCAGGTCGTTGCGGTGCAGCCGCAGGAACTTGGTCATCGGCGTGTACACATCCGCGCGCGTCGGCGCGGGTGGCAGGCGCCGGCCCGACACCAGCTCCGCGATATACCGCTCCGTCACCTGCAAGGCTTCCGCGAGCTCGCGGGGCGTGCGCCGCAGCTCCTTGAGACGGCGACGCACGAGCTGTCCGACCTTGACGGGGCGCTTCAGCGGAATGGCAGCGGGCATGCAGGATCTCCTCTCGAGACAGCAGACGAAACGGCCCGCCGGTGCATCAGCGCAGACGCACGCCGCGGGCGATTTGCAAAGAAATATCGCGAACCGGACCCTCAAATGGTAGTGCGCGACGATTCGTACGCCTGTTTCCGCAGCAAAACGGCCGTCCCGACGAGCGTGATCAGGGCGAAACTGAACCACTGGATGGCGTAGGAGAGGTGCGGCCCGTCATCGAGGGCGGGGGCGGGCCAACGATACAGGCGTCGGACGCTCGGACCCTCGGACGGTCGGACGGCACGCGACTCCTGGAGAATGAATGGCAGGAGGGGGTACGAAACGGAATCCTTGAGCCGGGCGATGTCCAGGTCCCGCCGTGCCCGGGGTGCCGCCAGCGCGAGCCCTTCGACCGTCGTCGCCGTATCCCCCTCTCGCACGGCTGCACGGTCGATGTGCATCCCGTCCGGCGACGGCACCCAGCCGCGGTCAACAAAAACCGCCACCGCGCCCCCCCCTCCCCCTCCCGCCCCCCGCTTTCCCATCCGCGCTCCAGGTTGGACGAGGAGCAGCGGCGTGAGCACCGCCACCCCTGGAGTCCCTTCGTACGTGCGTCCGGTCCACAGTCGCTCCGCGGAGTAATCGTACGTACCCCGCGCTACGACGCGACGGTCGTACACGGAATCGGGCGTCAGTCCGCGCGTCGCGGCGCCGAGGAGAATCGGCGGGAGGGCGCGCCGCGCGGCGAGGACGGCATTGCGGGCACGACGTTGCTCGAGGCGGTGCACTTGCCAGATCCCGAGTCGCACGAACAGCCCCGCACAGGCGAGCGCCCCCACGGCGCCGACCCAGTCCTGCAGTCGCAGCCTCACGCGCGCTGCCGCGCGAGCCGGCGCTTCGCGAGAGGGCTCAATCGCTTGATCGCCGCTTCCCGCTTGAGGGCGGCGGCACGCGTCGCGCGGCGCTCCTGATACACGAGGTGCACCGGCAGGCGCGACCGCGTGTAGCGACTCCCCCTGCCGGCGCGGTGGGCGGCGATGCGGCGCCGCAGATCGGTGGTGATTCCGGTGTACAGAGAGCCGTCGCGACAGCGGAGCATGTAGACGAACCAAGTCACGCCGCAAGCTAGCGGCGCGCCTCGCATGGCGCCATTTTCGCCTCTCGTGCCAGCCGCCCCCCCATTCCCCCCCTCCCCCTCCCC
>CAZXKD010000058.1:0-15025 GCA_964641215.1 uncultured Gemmatimonadaceae bacterium | reverse complement strand
TCGTGAAGCCGCCGGGGTTCGATCCGGCTAAGAAATACCCGCTGATCCTCGAGATCCACGGCGGGCCGTTCGCGATGTACAACGTCGGCTTCAGCTACATGTTCCAGAACTTCGCGGCGGACGGCTACGTGGTGCTGTTCGTCAACCCGCGGGGCAGCACCGGCTACGGCAGCGCGTTCTCGAACGGCATCGACCACAACTATCCCGGCCCGGACTACGACGATTTGATGGCCGGGGTGGATACCGTCATCGGCCGCGGCTCCGTCGACACCCGACGCCTGTACGTGTCGGGGTGCAGCGGCGGCGGGGTGTTATCGAGCTGGGTGATCGGCCATACGACCCGCTTCGCCGCGGCGGCGGTGCGCTGCCCGGTGATCGACTGGATCGCCATGGCCGGGGAGACGGACATCCCGCTGTT
Organism: uncultured Gemmatimonadaceae bacterium; assembly: GCA_964641215.1. GTDB lineage: Bacteria > Gemmatimonadota > Gemmatimonadetes > Gemmatimonadales > GWC2-71-9 > 13-1-40CM-70-15. The sequence continues at coordinate 14,607 of CAZXKD010000058.1, read as the reverse complement.
CACGTACAGCTTCTACGACGCGCCGTTCTGGGAGAAGCCCGACCAGTGGCTGGCGCACTCCTCCCTGATGTACGTGGGGAAGGTCACGACCCCGACGCTGCTCATGACCGGGGAGCTCGACCGCCGCACGCCGATTCCGCAGTCGGAGGAGTACTTCGCCGCGCTCAAGGTTCGCAAGGTCCCCACGGTGCTGCTGCGCTTCAGCGGCGAGTTTCACGGCACCGGGTCCAAGCCGTCCAACTTCATCCGCACCCAGCTCTACATGATGAGCTGGTTCCAGAAGTACGGCGGGACGGCGACGACCGCCGCGGCTAGTGGGTCGAACTGACGAACTGGGCGGCCTCGGTCGAGCCTGCCAGCGCCGCCGTTGACACCTCGCCGCCCATGATGGCGGCGAGGACCCGGTCGAAGTAGCCGGCGCCCACCTCGCGCTGGTGCTTGGTGGCGGTGTAGCCGTCGGCCTCCCGCGCCAGCTCCTCCTGCTGCAGCCGCACGTAGGCGGGCATGCCCTCGGCCCGGTAGGCCTGGGCCAGCTCGAACGTACGCAGCCCGATCACGTGCCAGCCGGCCAGAGTGACGAACTGGAACTTGTAGCCCAATCGGGCCAGCTCCACCTGAAAGTCCGCGATCTCGCGCTCGCCCAGGTGCTGCCGCCAGTTGAAGGAGGGCGAGCAGTTGTAGGCGAGCAGCTTGCCCGGATAGCGGGCGTGGATCGCGCCCGCGAAGCGGCGCGCCTCCGCCAAGTCGGGCTTGGACGTCTCAAACCAGAGCATGTCCGCGTAGGGCGCGTAGGCCAGGGCGCGAACGATGACCGGCTCGGCACCGTCGCGGACGCGGAAGTACCCCTCCGGCGTGCGCTCGCCGGTGCAGAACACGCGGTCCCGGGGATCGATGTCGGAGGTCAGCAGGGTGGCGCTCAGGGCATCCGTGCGGGCGACAATGAGCGTCGGAATGTCCAGGACGTCGGCCGCCAGTCGCGCTCCGTTCAGCACGTGGATGAAGTGCTGCGTGGGCACGAGGACCTTTCCCCCCAGGTGCCCGCACTTCTTCTCCGCGGCCAACTGGTCCTCGAAATGGACCCCGGCGGCGCCGGCGTCGATCATCGCCTGCATCAGCTCGAAGGCGTGGAGGACACCGCCGAAACCGGCTTCGGCATCGGCGAGAATAGGCGCGTACCACTCGCTCCCGAGTCCCGCTCCACCCGCCCCACCATTCTCGGCCCGCTCGATCTGGTCGGCCCGCCGCAGCGCGTTGTTGAGCCGCCGCACCAGCGCCGGCACGCTGTTGCTCGGATACAGGCTCTGGTCGGGGTACGTCTGGCCGGCGAGGTTGGCGTCGGCCGCCACTTGCCAGCCGGAGAGGTAAATAGCCTTGAGTCCTGCCTTGACCATCTGCACCGCTTGCGCGCCGGTGAGGGCGCCGAACGTCGCCACGTAGGGATCGCTGTGGAGCAGGTCCCAGAGCCGCGCGGCGCCGCGCCGCGCCAGCGTGTGCTCCACCGCGACGGACGGCCGCAGCCCGACCACGTCGCTGGCCTGATAGTCGCGGCGGATCCCTCGCCACCGCGGATCCTGGGCCCAGCGCCGGGCCAGGGCGTCCGCCTCGCTCGCATCGTAGGGCTTCATGCTCAAGTCTCCTTGGTAGAGCCGGTGCCCAGCAGGCGATAGGCCGGCAGCGTCAGGAACTCAGCGAACTCGGAGGCCAGCACCAGCGCGTCCAGCAGCGCGGCCGCTTCACGCCAGCTGCTCCGGCGTTGCCCCGGCGCGCTCAGCGCGTCCAGCTCCTGCTTCCGGACGGCGACGTACAGCTCGGGATCGATCACGCGCCCGTCGTCGAGCCGGCAGCCGTGGCGAATCCACTGCCACAGCTGGGCGCGCGAAATCTCCGCCGTCGCGGTGTCCTCCATCAGATTGGCGATCGCCACCGCCCCCGTGCCCTGGAGCCAGCTGTTCAGGTACTCCAGCGCGACGCGCACGTTGGTGCGCACGCCGGCCTCCGAGATCACGCCGCCCGGGACGCGGATGTCGACGAGGTCCCGCGCCGCGACGCGGACCTCCTCGCGCCGCCGGTGCTTTTGGTGTGGCCGCGCGCCCAGCACGCCCGTGAACACTTCGGTCGCGAGCGGCACCAGGTCGGGATGGGCCACCCACGTGCCGTCGAACCCGTCGGCCGACTCGCGCTGCTTATCCTCCCGCACCCGCGCGAGCGCCCGCGCAGTCACTTCCGGGTCCCGGCGGCTGGGGACGAACGCTGACATGCCGCCGATCGCGTGCGCGCCGCGCTGGTGGCAGGTCCGGACCAACAGCTCGGTGTACGACCGCATGAAGGGCACCGTCATGCCGACCTGCGCCCGGTCGGGCAGGATGAACTCGGCGCGGTTCCGGAACTTCTTGATGAAGCTGAAGATGTAATCCCAGCGGCCGGCGTTCAGGCCCGCGCTGTGGTCCCGCAGCTCGAAGAGGATCTCGTCCATCTCGAAGGCCGCCAGAATCGTCTCGATCAGCACCGTCGCGCGCACCGTTCCCCGGGGCAGACCCAGCGCGTCCTGAGCGAAGCAGAACACGTCGTTCCACAGCCGCGCCTCGAGATGGGACTCGAGCTTCGGCAGATAGAAGTAGGGGCCGGAGCCCTGCTCCAGCAGGGCGCGCGCGTTGTGGAAGAAGTGCAGGCCAAAATCGAACAGGCTTGCCGAGACGGGCTCGCCCCCGAGCTGCACGTGCCGCTCGGGCAGGTGCCAGCCGCGCGGCCGGACCATGAGCGTCGCCGGGCGCTCGGCGAGCCGGTACAGGCGCCCCTCCGGACTGGTGTACTGCAGCGTGCGCCGCACCGCTTCCTGCAGGTTCGCCTGCCCTTGAATCACGTTCGCCCAGGTCGGCGAGAGCGCGTCCTCGAAGTCCGCCATGAACACGCGCGCCCCGGAGTTGAGGGCGTTGATCATCATCTTGCGCTCGACAGGCCCGGTGATCTCGACCCGGCGATCCTGCAGGTCGGCCGGGGTCGGGGCCACCTGCCAGGCGTCGCGGCGGACACTTAGGGTGGTGGAGAGGAAGTCGGGCAGGGAGCCCGCATTGAGCTCCTCCTGCCGCTCGACCCGGCGCTCCAGGAGCGCGGCGCGCGTCGGCCCGAAGGCCTGCTGGAGCCGGGCCACGAACTCCAGCGCCTCCGGTGTGAGGACCCCAGCCGCCGCCGGCGGGGTGGTCCCCTTCACTTTGGGCTGTTCCTTCACCTGCACCCTCATGCCGCCTCCGAGCTACAAGTTTCGAGCCAGCGACGGCGACCGGCCGCCGTACGCAGCCTCGGACGCAGCGACTTGCGTTGTTGCGAATATGCTACACCTGTCCCCCTCCGGCCACGCGCTCGAGACCGGTGGCTAGCTACCCCGCGCGGGCGATGCGCGCGGCCACGAGCTGCGAATCGACTCGGATGTTGTACAACCCGCCGGTGGCGTCGTAGTTGTGCCCCACGAAGAACAGCCGCGGCTGATCGGCGCTGGTGACGCGGTCGTCCCGGAGGGCGAACCCCTTGGCGTCACGCCGCACCTGGTCGCCCAGGAAGTCGAGCGCCGGGGCAAACCCCGTCGCCAGGATGACGTCGTCGAACGGCTCGACTGTGCCGTCGGCGAAGCGCGTGCCGTCTGCGGTGAAGCCCGCGATGCCGCCTCGCACGCGGACCAGCCCGGCCTTGATCGCGTCCACCAGGTGGAAGCCGATCACGGGGATGGCGTCGAGCGGGCTGTAGCCTGGGCGGGGGAGTACCGGCGGTCCCCGGCGGAGCTCCGTCATTGTGGCGACGCCGGCCACCAGAACCTCCTGCACGCGACGGGGGAGCTTGCGCACCCAGTAGGACACGTACTGGATCGGTAGTCCGAGCAGCGTGAGCGGTACCACGTTCGCACCCGTGCGAACGGCAAGCGTCACCGTCCCGCCCGCGTGGGCGATTTCGCTGCCGATCTCCGCTCCGGAGTTGCCGACTCCCACGACCAGGACGCGCCGGCCCACGAAGGCCTCCGGCCGCCGATAGTCCACGCTGTGGAGCAGCCGACCCTCGAACCGCTCCATGCCCGGGAGGTGTGGGCGGCGGGGATTCGCCACGATGCCGCTCGCCACGACGAGGGCGCCGGCGTCGATTTCGCGTCCGTCGAACTGCACCCGCCAGACGCCTCCTCCGTAGTTCGCACTCGACACCTGACACCGTCTTTCGATCGGCAGCCCGAACCGCTGCGCGTAGTCTCGCAGGTATTCCCAGAACACCGCGCGTGGGACGAACAGGGGAGCCGACCGTGGGAAGGCGAGGCCGGGCAGGCTCGACATGTGCTTGCCGGTGTGAAGCCTGAGGCTCTCGTACAGATGCGCCCACGTGTAGCCGACGACGTCGCCGCGCTCGAGCACGAGGTGGGGAATCCGCCGGGCGGCGAGCTGTTGGGAGGTGGCGAGGCCGGCCGGGCCGCCGCCGATGACGAGCGCCGGCAAGCCGGCCATCAGCCGAGGAGCTCCGCGGCGTCCCGCACGATGCCCTCGGCCACCCGGTCGGCCAGCGCCATGATCGTCAGGTACGGGTTGATCTCGAGCGAATTGGGGAAGAGCGACGCATCCGCGACCCGGAGCCAGGGCCACCCGTGCACGATGCCCCGCGAGTCCGTCACCGAGTCGGCGGCGCTCGCTCCCATCCCGCAGCCGCCCATGGGGTGCGCGGACGAGACGGACACGCTGCCCTCGCGGAAATGTCGCTCGGAGATGCGCTCGTCGATGTGGGAGGCTTCGGCGCGCTCCAGCAGCGGCGGTTCGGCGAAGGGGGTGTGCACGCGGACGGCGCCGGCCGCGAAGAAAATCCGCGCTGACGCACGGCTCCCGCGCACCAGGCTGCCCGTCGTCTCCCGGGTGAAGTGGTAGTGGACGACCGGTTGACCCGCGCGGTCCACCGCGATGCGGTTTCCCGGAGTGGCATGGTCGCAGGCCAGGACCAGAACCATCTGCAAACGTGGGAAGGCGTGCATGATCGCGCTGTGGTCGGCGCCGAACCCCGTCAGCGCCTTCGCCGTGGTGAACGGGAAGTACATGCACGTCTCGAGGAAGAATGCCTCCTCGACCGCTCGGTCCACGAAGTAGCTCTTGGGGTGTCCGACATCGTTGCTGATCGCCTGCGCGTGCTCGGCCACGAGGATCAGGGCGGGATGACAGGTGAAGCCGCTGCCGAGCGAGCGGGGAGTGGAGAGCGGGGAGCGCAGCAGCAGCGCCGTGCTGCCGATCGCGCCCCCGGCGCACACGACGATCTTGGCCTGCACCCGGTAGTCGCCCGGCGCCCATTCCGAGGGGAGCCCCTTGGCCCCGTGGGGTTTCTCCCTCACCCGCACGACCACGCCGCGGTCGGGCTCGATCCGCAGCGCCTCGGCGCGGGTCACGATCTCCACGCCTGCGCGCTCGGCCACGGGGAGCTGGACCCGGTTGGTCCCCTGCTTGGCCTGGTTGGGACATCCCAGGTTGCAGAGGCTCGATCCCCTGCAGCCGCGCACGTTCACAGGGAACTGCTCCACCCGGTAGCCGGCGCGCGCTCCGCCGACCACGAACAACCGATTGTTGTCGTTGATGCGGTCGGGTTCGAGCAGGTGGACGTTGTTTTCCTGGATGTAGCGCTGCGAGCGACGCAACACGTCCGGGTAGTCGAGCCCCGGGACGCGCCAAGACCGGATGACGCGCTCCGGCGCCGTCAGCGACGTGCCCGTGTACACGAGCGTGGAGCCGCCGTAGGCGTGGGCGAACGCGAGGGTCATCGTCCCTTGGGCGGTGAGAAACCCACCACCGTCGGCATACAGCTGGTCGGCCATCTCCAGCTCGCGGCCGGTGAACTCGTCGTCAGCGAGCCGTGGCCCTCGCTCCAGCACCAGCACGCGGTGGCCGGCCCGGGCCAGGGGAATGAGCGCCTGGGCCACTGTCCCGCCCCCCGCGCCCGACCCGATGATGACGACGTCGTACGCGCGCATGCTCACCGCCGTCCTCCCCCCCGCCCCCCCTCCCCCCCGTCGTCCCCTCTCCCCCAGCCGCGCGGATCGGCGCGGTACCCGATTTCCGCCGCGGCCCCGGGCCGGCCGTAGTAGCCCAGGAACACCAACGTCCGCAGCCCCCAGAATCCGCGTCGTAACAGCAGCAGTGGCGCATCCTGGATCCGCCGCAGGAAGCGACTGCGCCGCACAGGATCGAGCGTGGTGAACCGCTTTCCATAATAGAGGAAGGGGAGCCACTCCAGCGCCCGGAGGAACAGGCGCAGCTGGCGGCGCAGCCCCGGCGGTCGCGACGCCACCGCGCGTTCGACGATCCCTTCCACCTCGGCCCACCCCGCGGCGTCGAGCCGCGACGTATCCGGCACGATGGTCTGTGCCACTGCGCGGAAACCGGGACGGATATCCTCCAGCACGCGCGAAACCTAGGCCGCCCCACCGTGTCGGGCAAGAAACATCCATATTGAGACGACCGGATTACCTATCGCGGGAGGAGCGCGAAATGAATGCCGAGCTGGCCGGCTACATGCAGCAGATCGAGGCGGCCCAACGCGACGGGGCGGCGTTGCTCGCCGGCATGACCGACGCGCAATTCAACTGGCGGCCCGGCCCGGATCGCTGGTCGATCGGCCAGTGCTTCGATCACCTCAACGTGTCCGTGCGGAAGACGCTCCCCGCGTTCGACCGCGCCATCGTCGCGGCGCGCGCAGGAGGCCGCCTAGCGCCCGGCCCGTTCCGCTACGGGTGGTTCTCCCGCTGGATGGTAGGTTCGATGGAGCCGCCGGTGAAGCGCCGGCAGGGGACGTTCAAGATCCTCGTGCCGGCGCAGGAGGTGCGGCTCGCCCCGACACTGGCCGAATTCCGGACGCTGCGCGAGCAGCTCGCCGAACGCGTACGAAAGGCAGATGGCCTCGACTTGAAGCGGGCACGTGTGGTGTCGCCGGTCACCCGGCTGCTGCGCCTGCCGCTCGGCGCCTATTTCGCGTTCGTGCTCGCTCACGACCGGCGCCACCTATGGCAAGCCCGCAACGTGAAGGCGGCGCTCGAGTTTCCAGGGGGCTAGACGGTCAGTGCCCACCTGCCTCCTCCAGACTCACACCCGCTAGCCAGTCTGGGCGTCTGGCCGTCTGCCGGTCACTGTCGTTCTGCTTCCCGCTCAAGCAGGGATCTCTTCCGTTTTGTCCCCCACCGATATCCTCCCAGGTCCCCGTCGCTTTTGACGACGCGGTGGCAGGGGATCACCAACGCCACCGGGTTCGTCGCACACGCCTGCGCGACGGCGCGGGTTGCGCGCGGCCGCCCGATTCCGCGTGCGACCTCCGCATACGATCGGGTCCGGCCGTAGGGAATCGTTCGCAGGGCCTCCCAAACCTGACGCTGGAACGCCGTGGCCCGGATGTCGAGCGGCAGATCGAGGTGTGGCTCGTATCCGTCCAGGTGGCGCAGGATCGCCGATACCCAGCGGCCCAGCTTGTCGCGGTCGCGCCGGATCTCGGCGCCGGGAAACTCGCCGCGCAGCTCCGTCTCGAGCTCGGCGGCGCCGTCGCCCAGGCTGATGCGGCAGATGCCGCGAGCGGTGGCGGCCACGAGCAATGTGCCGAGCGGGCAGGGGGCCGCGGTGTAGCCGATGGTCATGCCTGGGCCGCCGCGGGCGTAGGTGGCCGGCGTCATGCCGAGCTGCGCGGTGGCGCGCTCGTACACGCGGCTGCTCGAGCTGTAACCGGCGGCGTAGGTAGCTGGACTCACGCGCTTCCTCTCTTTCAGATGGGTCTTGAACCGGTTCAGCCGGCGGGCGTCCAGGTATTGCCGCGGCGTCACGCCGAGCGTGCGGCGGAACGCGCGCAGCAGCTGGTGTGGCGTCGTGCCGACGAGCCGGCTCAGCGTCGTGAGACCGGCCGGCCCCTCGTCCTGCGCGTCGAGCCGCCGGCAGACCTCGCGCACCAGCGCGACCTGCGGGTCGGGGGCGGGCGTCTGGCCGGGGCGGCAGCGCCGGCACGCCCGGAAGCCGGCCTGTTCGGCCGCTTCGGGGATCGGGAAGAACGTCACCTGCGCGCGGCGGGGGCGCCGGCTGGCGCACGAGGGCCGGCAATAGATGCCGGTCGAGCGCACCGCGTAGACGAACGCGCCGTCGTAGCGGCGGTCGCGCGCCAGCACGATGCGCCAGCGGCGGGTGGTGGAGAGGTCCGAAGCACCAGCGGCAGGACTCATGCGTCTGAACTTAGCGCATGGCCGTGCCGCCATCTATCCGAATCTTGCATCCAAACCGGGCCTCACCCCCTCGCTCCCCCTCTCCGCGTTGTGGAGAGGGGGTTAGGGGGTGAGGTCTTACATCCAGGGCTCGTCCGCGGAGGGACCGTAGATGGAGGGCACCTTGCCGTCCGCCATCCGCAGGTACACCGAGAACTGGCCGCGATGGTGCACCATGTCCATGAGCAGGAACCAGAGAAAGTCGAGGCGCCGGACGTCGCCCATCTTTTTCGGGGCGACGAAGAACTTCACTGTCTTGTTCAGGTCCGCGTCGCTGGCCTTGCGGACCTTGTCGCCGAGGGTCCGGAACGCGCGCTCGCACTCGGAGACCAGGGCGTCCCACTGCGCGGGTGGCCCGGGCAGTTTCGGGGGGAATTCGAGCTTTCCCTCGGCCCCGCCCGCGCCGGCCGTGCCCTCGAACACGAACGTATAGGCGAGGTCCTTGGCCGAACGCGCTTTGCCGTGGGGCTTGAGATCGGCCTTCGCGGGGGGATAGGCCCGCAGCACTTTCAGCGTCGTCGCGACCTCGTTCTCCCAGGTCCGCAGGAACTGCTCCTTCTCGCTCATGATCGCTCCCTTGCAGTGGTAAGTGGGCCGCGGATTCGAGGCGCGGCCGAGGCCATCCGGCCATCACATTACGGCTGGCCTGGTGCCGAGACCACGGGTCCCAGCTTGGCGAGGCAGCCGGCCCAACCCGAAGCGTGACTATCGCGGACCGCCTCGTTCGGGAAGCGCTCGTGGATCAGCACAACCTCCGTGCGGCCGCCGCGATCCCGGAATTCCACGGTCACGAGCGTCTCTCCCTCCTCCGGCTTCTCCTCCCACGCCCAGGTGTACACCAGCCGGCGCGGCGGGTCAACCTCCTGATAGATACCGGTCACGCGATGCAGGGTGCCGTCCGGCCCCCGCATGTGGATGCGGTAGCGCCCGCCGACCCGGAGATCCACCTCGGCCACCGGGGTGGTCATCTCGCCCGGCGCGCACCAGCGCTTCAGGGTTTCCGGCTGCGTCCAGGCTTTGAAGACTCTGTCCGGCGGCGCCGCGAACTGGCGCGTGAGCCGGAGGGCGACGGGGGCCGTTTGGGAAGTGGGAGCCATTCTGAGGTCTCCTGTGGGTCTGGTGTTTCTTCCAGGAACGCGGCGAGCCGATCGAACTGGTGCTCCCAGAACCGGCGGTACCGGCCGAGCCAGGCAGCAGCCTGCCGCATCGGGTGCGCGACGAGCCGGCAGCGATGCAGGCGGCCCTGGCGGCGACGCTGGATCAGCCCCGCGCGCTCCAGCACCCCCAGGTGCTTGGAGACGGCGGGCAGGGAGATGCGGAACGGACGGGCGAGCTCCGTGACGGAGGACTCCCTGACCCCAAGCCGGGTCAGGATCGCGCGTCGCGTGGGGTCGGCGAGGGCGGCGAAGGTCGTGTCGAGCCGGAGCGACTGATGATTAACCATATGGTTAAGTATAGGTCGCCCCTCGGCGGGCGCAAGGGGTGTCCCCCGGGCGGCTCGTGGCGTTCGGTCAGCTGCTGATGATGATCGTCGACCCGCCGCCGCTCCGGCCGAAGCGGGGATTCACGATGTTGTTGATCTTGGAGCCGAAGGAGTAGCTGAGACCCACCGAGGCGAAATACTGGTAATTGGTGGCCAGCGCCCGGCGTTGGAGCAGGATTTGCGACTCTGAGGCTCCCGCCTTGGGGAGGAACAGCTGGTCGTGAACGAGCGAGACGTTGCCGAAGACGTTGAACGAGAGGCCGCGGACCACCCGGAAGCTCAGGCTGCCGAACAGGTCGAGACGGTTCTTCGAGAAGTCGTGCAGGAAGTTGGAGCCGGTCAGCGAAACGGAGGACGACCCCCACGGCTGCGTGACGCTCAAGACTGCGGAGACGACCTGCGTGAACAAGACCTCGTCGGTCTTCTCGAAGATCGTGGTGTCCGAATAGTTGAAGTAATTGACCGCCACCCGGTAATTGAATCGCAGCATGCGGCGCGTGGAGGCACTGTACGGGAAGATGTCGTACTCGAGGGCAGGGCCGGCGCTGAAAACGAGATCCTCGTTGTTGAAGGTCGACCGATTCGCCGAGACCTCGCTTCCGGCCGACCAGTGGGGGCCGAGGCTCTTGACCACCAGGGCGTCACCGCCATAGCTGCGGGCGATGCTGACCACGGTCTGCGTCCCCACTTGGGCACCGCTGGAATCGAAGACGGGGATGTCGAAGCTGCCGCGGTCGTAACTCTCGTTGAAGCTGAGGAGAATCTTCCATGCGTCCGTGACGCGATTGGCCGAGAGGGACCCGAACAGCGACTGCGAGTTGATCGATTTCTGCCCGTTGAAGAAACCGTTCATTGTGGCCGAATAGACCCAATAGTTCCACGGGTCGCGCGCCTGACGCTGGAGGCCGCCACGCGAGGGCGCGGAAAAGGTCACCTCTAGGTGCGGGGCCAGCGGCGTCGTCGCCGCCGACGAGGCGAGCCCGAGCTTGAGCAGGTGGGCGAGCCCGCGCCGCTGGTCGTCCTTGGTGTCTGTCTTGCCCGCGACGTACCGCAGCGTGTCGGCACGTCCCGCGAAGCGCCCCCGTCCGATGAGGGTCACGGTGTATTCCGTGCCGCCGCTGCCGGTGGTCTGGATCGTCACGAGGACGTGGACCTGGGCGTCCTCGCGGTTGCGCACCCAATTCACGAAGGTGATCTCGGTGCGCAGGTAGTCGAAGTCGCAACCGGATGCGAACCCCTGGCAATCGAAGAACACTCGCAGCGCCGAGTCCTGAGCGGCGCGCGTCGTGTCCGCCGGGTTCTGGGCCGTGAGGGCGGGAGGGGAGGCGGCCGCGACCACCAGGCCGAGGAAGAGTGCGAATGACGAGGCAGTCCCGTTCATGTCACCGTCCGCGCTGGGAGTTCGAGGCCGTGCTGGTTCAGCCGAAAAGGATTCGCCCTGCAACGGGCCGGGGGTTAATATCGCCCGCACAGGCGCGATGGCTACCACCGACCGCCACGACGTGGAGCTCCACCACCGCATTCGCTGGGCCCAGGAGGCACGCATGAAATGGATCGTCATCGCCATCGCCGTGCTGTTCGGCGTCCTCGCGCTCGCTGCCCTGGTCGGTGCGCTGCTCCCCAAGGCGCACAGCGCCTCGCGCCGCGCGACGTTCCGGCAGCCACCGGAGGCGCTGTGGCGTGTCCTCACTGACTATCCGGGAATGCGGTCCTGGCGCCCCGACGTCCGCACGATCGAGCGGCTGCCCGACCGGGACGGGCACGAAGTCTGGCAGGAGACGGACACGCATGGCCACCGGCTCCCGCTCGAGACCATCGCGGCGCAACCACCGCGGCGTCTGGTGCGGCGCATCGCCGATCCGCAGTTGCCGTTCGGGGGCACGTGGACGTGGGAGATCACACCGGCCCCCGGCGCCGGCAGTACGCTGACCATTACCGAGGATGGCGAGATCTACAACCCGATTTTCCGGTTCGCGGCGCGCTTCATCGTCGGGTACACCGCGACGATGGAGGCCTACTTGAAGGGGCTGGCCGCGAAGTTCGGCGAGCAAGTCGTGATCGAGTAGATGCGGATTCTCATCTCGGCAGCGAGCGGGCTGATCGGCAGTGCGGTCTCGGCCGCGCTCACCGTCGATGGGCACACGCTGGTCCGGCTAGTGCGCCGCGCGCCCAGGGGGAAGAACGACGAAGTCCACTGGGACCCCGCCGTCGGCGTGCTCGACTCCGCGGCCGTGGCGGGGTTCGACGCCGTCGTGCATCTCTCCGGGGAGCCGATCCTGGGCCGCTGGACCGCGGCCAAGAAGGCCGCCATCCGTGCCAGCCGCGTGGACAGCACGGCGCTGCTCGCCCGCACGTTGGCTCAGAGCACGCGGCCGCCGCGCGCCTTCATCGCGGCTTCGGCGATCGGCTATTACGGCGACCGCGGCGACGAGGTGCTCACCGAAGAGAGCCGGCCGGGTACCGACTGGCTGGCCGGGCTGTGCGTGGAGTGGGAGGCAGCGGCTGAGCCGGCGGCCCGACGCGGCATCCGCGTCGTGCACCTGCGGACCGCACTGGCGCTCTCCCGCGCCGGCGGGGCGCTCGCCCGGATGCTGCCGCCGTTCCGCTTGGGGCTGGGCGGACCGGTGGGGAACGGGCGGCAGTACTGGAGCTGGATCGCCATCGACGACGCGGTCGGCGCCGTGCGCCATCTGCTCGGCACGCCGGATGTGCGGGGTCCCGTGAACCTGACGGCCCCGCAGCCGGTGACGAGCCGCGAGTTTGCCCGCACGTTGGGGCACGTGCTGGGACGACCGGCGCTGCTGCCTGTCCCGGCGTTCATGCTGCGGGTCCTGTTCGGCGAGGCCGCGGACGCCGCGCTGCTCACGGGCAGCCGGGTCCTGCCGATGAAATTGCAGGCGTCGGGCTATGTCTTCTTGTATCCTCATCTGGAGGCCGCGCTCCGGCACGTGCTGGGAGTGGGCGACATGGAAAGGCGGATATGAAGCGGATCAACATCTCGAGCGGCACGCCGTGGGAGCCGGTGGTCGGATACTCCCGCGCGGTGCGTGTGGGCCAGACGGTGCACGTGGCCGGCACCACGGCTACGGACGAGGACGGGAAGATCCTCGGCGCGGGCGATCCCTACGCGCAGACCGTCCAGACGCTCCGCAACATCGAACGCGCCCTGGTGCGGGCGGACGCGAAACTGCGGGACGTCGTGCGCACGCGCATCTATGTCACGAATATCAAGGACTGGGAGCAGGTGGGGCGGGCGCACGGCGAGTTCTTCGGAGCGATCCGGCCGGCCACGACGATGGTGCAGGTGGGCGCCCTCGTGGATCCGGCCATGCTGGTGGAGATCGAGGCCGAGGCGGTGGTGCCATGAGCGCTCATCTTCCCGCGCCCTACGACGACGCCGACGCCGGCCCGCCAGGCGAATCGACCTCGCCGCGCTCGCGCGGGGTGGCCCTCATCCTCGGCGTGCTGGGCGGGCCCCTCGGTCTGCATCGCTTCTATGTGGGCCGCCCGCAAAGCGCGATCTTCATGGCGTTGACCCTCGGCGGCATGGGGGTGTGGTGGTTTTACGACATGGTCCTGCTGCTGGCCGGGGAGTTCCGTGACGCTGACGACCTGCCGCTGCGCGAGTGGGCGGTGCAACAGACGGTTGGCCGGAGCGCGGCGACGTCGGTGGAGGTGCGCCACCTCGTCGAGCAAATGGAGTCGTTGCGCGCGCAGCTCGGGGAGCTCGCGGAGCGCGTCGATTTCGCCGAACGGATGCTGGCGCAGCAAAAGGAGCGGATGCGGTTGCCGCGCGGGGAGTGACGGCACCGGGGGGGGGACGTCGCCTGCGCGTCGCCCTGCTGATCACGGCGCGGGACTGGCGGGGCTCGGCGGTGATATTCGCCCTCGTCGCCAAGGGACTCAGGGACCGTGGCCACCAGGCGCTGGCCCTGGTGGCGCGGGCCCCGCTGTGCGAGGGCTTCCAGCACGAAGGCGTGCCGGTGCGGCAGATCCCGATCGGGGCCACCGGATTCCGTGAGGCCCGCGAGGCCCACCGCGCGGTGGCCGAGTTCGCGGCGGACGTCGTGCTCGCCGACGCGCGGCGCGACGTCCGCCTCGCCGCGGCGACATCGCTCGTCAGACCCGTCCCCGTCGTCTATTGCATCAGCACGCCCAGGCCGCCGCGCGATCCGCTCACGCGCCTGGCCTATCGGCGCGTCAGTCTCACCATCTTTCTCACGCGGCGACTCGAGTCCGATGGCATCCGTCGGGTGCCGGCCCTGGGCCGGCGGCCGCATCGCGTCATTCACAACGGGGTCGACGGCGAGGTGTTCCGCCCCGACCCGGAAGCGGGGCACGCATTCCGCGAGCGCCACGGGCTCGGCGACCGAGACGTGCTCTTCGGCGTCGGGGCGTTGGAGCCGGAGAAACGCTGGGAGATGCTGGTCGAGAGTCTGGCGCTCCTTCCCGAGCCGCTCCCGCTGCTGCTGCTGCGTGGCTCGGGTCGGCTCGAGACCACACTTCCCGCGTACGCGGAGCGGTTGGGGCTGGAGCTGCGGATTCTCCCGCGCCTCTCGACTCCGGATCTCGTCGCGGCGTACAACGCAGCCACGTGCGTGGTCCACTCGTCGCCCACCGAGCCGTTCGGCCTGGTGGTGGCCGAGGCCATGGCGTGCGGCCGGCCGGTGGTTGCCGTGGGGGGCGGTGGTCCGGAAGAAGTGTTAGGGGACACCGGGGTGACCGCTCCGCCGGAGGACCCGGCGGTCTTCGCCCGCCAGCTGGGAGCGTTGCTCGCGGATCCCGCGCGGCAGGTGAGGCTGGGTGAGGCGGCGCGGCGTCGCGTGCTGGAGCGCTACTCGCTCGAGCGGATGCAACGAGAGTACGTCGAGGCGATTGAGGGGCT
>CAZXKD010000057.1:0-15039 GCA_964641215.1 uncultured Gemmatimonadaceae bacterium | reverse complement strand
GTAGGTGACCATGCCGTGCTCGACGAGGTGGCTCACGTCGACGAAGCGGTAGTGGGCGGTGTGATTCCTCACCCGGATGGTCGGGTTACGCAGCCGGCACGACGGGCGCCGGCAGCACGCGGGCGAGCGCCTTCAGCAAGGCGCCCTCCGCCGTAGCGCTGTCGGGCGCCTCGGCGAGCACCAGCGCGAACCGCCGACGCAACAACGGATCCCGCATTGCCTGAGCGGCGAATTGGATCGTGAGAGAAATGAACCAGGGCGCACGCCGGGCTCCGGGACCCGCCCGCGCGACAGCGGCGTATTGCTCGAACAGCGCCAACAGGAAGGCGCCCTTGGATGGAAACTGGCGGTAGATGGCCCCTTTGGTGAAACCGGCTGCCGCAGCGACTTCGTCCAAGGTGGACGCGGCGACACCGCGCTCGGCGAAGAGCTTCAGGCCAGCCTCGAGAAGCAGCGTTCGCGTTTGTGCTTTGCGCCTCTGATAAACGATCCCCATTCGTATCTATGATACCCTCAGGAATCTATCCTGGCAAACGAGCCTTGAAATGCCGCCGGATGAGCGCCGCCTGGGGGCACAAGAGGGATCCCCTCTAGTATCCATGGTACCCACTGGTATCCAAAACTGGACGACAGGGAGCGCTTCGCGGCCCCTCGATCCCGACCGCGGTAGTGACGACGCTTCACTCGCTCAGCGACTCCTCGCACGTCGCGCGGCGAGCCGCAGCGCTGTGCGGATCTTCGCATGCCTCGTAGCCTTGACTGGTCGGGGGTGGTTTCTATGTTTCGCATCCGCCTCGCGTCGCGGCTACAAGACGAGAGGGGGAGCACCTTCGGGAGCACCGGATGCCGTACATCATCGCAGAGCCGTGCATCAACGTGAAGGACCGGTCCTGCGTGGACGTCTGTCCGGTAGACTGCATCTACGAGGGACCCGAGATGCTGTACATCCATCCCGACGAGTGCATCGACTGCGGCGCCTGCGAGCCCGAGTGCCCCGTGACGGCGATCTTCCCCGAAGAGGATACACCGCCGCAATGGAAGCACTTCATCGCGCTCAACCGGGATATCTTCCAGAGCGACACCCCGCCGGGCAAACCGCTGCGCAAGGGCTCCTGATCAGCCCGCGCGGCGGCTCTCCTGCCCCGCCACGTCCCGCATCCCGTCCACCAGCGCCCGCATCTCCAGCTGCAGGCGGTCCAACTCCGCGCGGGCGCGCGTCGGATCGAGTTCTCCCACGCTCACCCGCACGGCGACGCGGTTGAGGGCGCGGCCCTTTTCCAGCAGGTCGTCCATCAAGGCGCGTAGCGCGAAGTAGCGTCGCCGTTCGTCGTAGGAGGCGCGAAACCGGCGAATCAGCTCCTCGGTCGCGAGCGAGCGCGCCTGACGAAGCAGATCCTCGACGGAATTCCCCAGCAGCTCTTCCTTGTCCCAGACTTCGGTCCCGCCACTCTCGCTGAACCACAGCCGGCCCCGCCACCAAGCCTCGTCCTCGAGACGCAGGCGCAGCATCACCCGCCACTGCAGGGCGTCGACGTGCACATAGCCGACGAACCCTTGGCGGATGGGTTCGATATCGTCGGCGGACTGTGACGAGCGCGGCATGTGGTACGCTACCGACCGCGGGCGGCGAACGGAAGAGTCAGGCGAGCGCGTCCAGGAAACCCGTCAATCGGCGGTTCGTGGCCAGCGGCCGCTCCAGCGGGGCCAGGTGCCCCGCCTCGGGAATCGTCGCAAACTGCGAGTCCGGAATGGCCGCGGCCATCGCCCGCATCACCGCCACCGGCGCGATTTCGTCGTCGGCCCCGCCCAGAACGAGAGTCGGAACGCGGATTTGGGGCAGTAGAGCGGTCGAATCCGGTCGGTCGCGCAACGCGTGGAGCGCGCCGACAATTCCCGCGACGCTCGTGTGCAGGATCATCGCCCGAACGTGCTGGACGACCTGCGGCTGGGCCGTGCGCGTAGCAGGCGAGACGAGCTTTGGCATCAATCGCTCCGCCACCGCCGCGGCACCGGCGCGTGTGGCGACGGCGGCCAACTCGTCGCGGTCGAGCCGGCCTTGTGGCGTATCGGCCTCCGGCTTCGTGTCGCACAGGATCAGGGCTCGCACCCGCCCTGCGTGCCGCCGCAGCAGCTCGAACGTGACGTACCCGCCCATCGAGAGACCGCACACAACGGCGCGGTCGACGCCAGCAGCGTCGAGCACCGCTACGAGGTCGTCGGCGTATCGCGACATCGAGTAGCCGCCGACCGGAGCGGTGGATGCCCCCGCGCCACGCAGATCCGGCGCAATGCACCGGTAGCGCGCCAGCGCGGCAAGCTGATGCTTCCACATCGAGCGGTCGAACGGGAAGCCGTGCACAAGTAGGACCGGGGGACCCTCGCCCCGGACCTCGACCGCTAGTACCGCGCCGCCGGTCGCGACCTGGAGGAGGGCGCCCGCGCCGGTCGCTGCGGGAGTTGCGGCGGCTGCGGCGGCTGCGGGGGCTGCAGGGGCTGCAGGGGCTGCAGGGGCCGCGAACGTATGCCAGAACACGATGCGCCTACATCCGCGCGCAGTCAGGGGCGCGAGCGTGGCGAACGCTTTGGCACCGTACGTTGGGTCGAGCATCACGCCATACGCCGCGGCGCGTTGCCGGGCGGACTCGCCAGGCGCCGTCGGATACCCGTAGCCCTGGCCCATCCCATTCACGAGGCTGAGGGCCGAGTGTCGAGTGGGGAAGGACAACCCCAGCGGCTGCAGCAGGGCAGCCGTGCGCCCCGCCAGGGCCCGGACCCGCCAGCCGTTGGCCACGATGAGCGGTGCGACCCGCACCGCTGCGACCGTGGTCGGCCACCCCAGCGCGCGGACGGCGAGCAGCAGACCTGCGGCCGTCCCTCCCGAGCCGAGTGGGACGACGATCGCGTCGGGCGGCGCGTCGTCGAGCTGGGCGGCCAGCTCCAAGCCGGCCAAGCAATGGCCCGTCACCGCCAGTGGGTGAGCACCGCCGCCCGGGATCCAGCGTGGGTGGCCTCGCCGCCGGGCCGCGGTCCACGCCACCAGCACAGCCAACGGGAACGTGGCGAGCGACCGCGCGCGAACGACGACATCCGCCGCCGTGGCGGACGCGGCGGCGACGGCTCGGGCCGAGTGGGTGTCGGGCTGGGGGAACTGGGCCAGGGCGCTGCGGCGTCCGAGCGCGCGCGCATGCACTGCCATGGCGAGACAATGCGTCGAGCCGGTGCCGCCGATGGTGACGAAGACCGTATTCTCAGGCGCACCGGCCAGGAGGAACTCGAGGCCCCGCACCTTCACCCCGCCCCCGAGCACTGCTGCGCGGTCCTCCCGTTTCAGCCACAGGGCCGGGAGCCCGAAGGCGGCTGCGAGGCCGGGCGCGGGCTCGAGCGGCGTCGGCCAGCGACCGAGACTGCAGGGCCTGAACGCCTCGCGTATCTTAGTCGTAAGCTGGACTGGTTCCGTCACTTCGCCCCTCGCCCCCTAGCCTCGAGCGAACCGATGCAGGTCGCGACCGACTACATCCGCCACGCCGCTCGCGCCGCGCGCAAGTGCGCGGGCGATCCCTTCGGCGGGCCCCCGGCGGCCCCCGACCCCGAGTTCTACAAGACCCTGGCCAAGGCACTGGAAGAGATCGCCGCCGGGCTCGATCAGCTCGGCAAAGAAGAATAGGGCGTGGATAGGTACGTCCGGACGGACGCCGAGCTGGCCGCGGTCGTCGCGGAACTGCGGGCCGGACCGCTGGTCGCGGTCGACACGGAAGCCGCCAGTTTCCACAAGTACGTGGACCGCGTCTACCTGGTGCAGCTGTCCTCGCGCGCCCGGACGGCTATCGTCGATCCGCTCGCGGTCGGGAACTTGGGCCCCCTCGGTGCGCTGCTCGCGGATCCGGGCGTCGAAAAGGTGTTCCACGACGCCGACTACGACTTGCGCATTCTCGACCGCGACTACGGCTTCCACGGCGTGCGCCTGTTCGACACCCGGATTGCGGCGCAGCTCCTGGGCGAGCCGGCCATCGGGCTGGGCTCGCTCCTCGAAAAGTACCTCGGGGTCAGACTCACGAAGGTCCACCAGAAGGCGGACTGGTCACAGCGACCGCTGCCGCCCGCGATGCTCGCCTACGCCGCCGACGACACACGTCATTTGCCCCGATTGCGCGACCTGTTGCACGCGCAACTCACGGCGCGGGGCCGGTTGGCGTGGGTCCAGGAGGAGTTCACACGACTCGAGGAGCTGCGCTGGCGGGGACCGGCGGACGGCGCCGAGGAGGCGTACCTGCGGGTGAAGGGCGCCAAAGCGCTGCGGCCGCGCGAGCTGGCGGCGCTCCATCAGCTGCACGCGTGGCGGGAGGCCATCGCGCGGCGCGAGGACCAAGCGCCGTTCCGGATCATCGGCAACGACCCGCTGCTGGCCGTGAGCCGCGCATTGCCCGAGACGACCGAGGCTCTGGCCAAGGTGGCCGGGCTGCCCCCTAGTCTCGCCCGACGCCACGGGCCGGCGCTGTTGGAAGCGGTCCGTCGCGCCCGGGCGCTGCCCGAAACCGAACTGCCGCGACTCGCGCGGGCGCCACGCGGGCCCAAGGACCCGAAGGTCGACGAGCGGGTGGAGAAGTTGAAGGCGGCGCGCAACCGTGTCGCCGCCGAGCTGGGGCTCGACCCTGGCGTGCTGTGCGGCCGGCCCACGCTCGAGGCGGTCGCACGGGCAGCCCCAACCGATCGCGCCGGACTGGCGGGCGTGGGCGAGCTCCGGCGTTGGCAGCTCGATGTGCTCGGTGATGCGCTGCTGGCGGCGCTCGCCTAGAAACCCATCATCGCCCGGACTTTCGGATCGATCTGCTCGGGCGTCCAGTAGGGCTCCCACACGATCTCGATGTCGACGTCCTGGACCCCCTCGAGGGGTCGCAGCGTCTTGTGGATGTCGTTCATAATCTGCGGACCTGCCGGACACCCCGGCGACGTGAGCGTCATGCGGATGTGCACCGTGCCGTCCTCGACGGCGACGTCGTACACGAGCCCGAGGTCGATGATGTTGAGGTTCAGCTCCGGATCCTTCACGGTCCGGAGCGCCTGCCGCACTGTCTGTTCAGTCAATGCCACCGTCGCCATGCGTCCTCCATCGGAGCGAACGTAGTCGCGCGGGCGCGGCATGGTCAATGCGCAACCGGGGGAGGGGGGTGGAGGCGGGGCGCTGGCGGCCCGGCGCGCCCCCGCACCAGGCAGCGGCGGCGCTCGGCAACCCAGCGATACACGCGCCGCGCCAGGGGCCGCACCCCCGGCACCGCGAACACCAGCCGCACCCAGCGCTTCGCTCCCGGCAACAGTCGCAGCAGCTCCGGCACTGCGTCGGCCCCGGCCGACACGCCACCGTCGGGTAGCACGAGGTGCATCGCGGCGGCCAGAGCGGTCAGGCCGATGCCGAACCGCGCCACGGCGGCCTCGTCTTGAAACGGCACGAGGGCGATCCGGTGTTCCCGGTCCCAGGCGCTGAGTCGCGCGACGAACGCGCGGCAGATACCGCATTCGCCGTCGTAAATGAGCGTGGGACGGTCAGGGAGCGTCATGAGCGCGCGCGGCGGCATCGGCGACCAGGCCGCGCACCTCTTTCAGCGCGTTGAACGGCGTGCGGGTGCGAGGCGCATAGGCACGGTTCGTGAGCAGCACCACGAACAGGCCGCGGTCGGGATCGATCCACAGCGACGTTCCCGTCCACCCGGTGTGGCCGAAACTCCGCGGTCCGAACAGCACGCCCGCGCTGCTCGTGCGCTCGCCCGTCGGAACCGCTTGCCACCCCAGCGCGCGCGCCTCACTGCCACGGCCGAAATCGGCCGCCTTCGTGGTGAAGAGTCGCACCGTCTCGGCACGGACCAGCCGCCGCCCGTCGCTGAGGATCCCGCCACGCAGGATGAATTGCGCGAAGCGGGCGACGTCGCGCGCGGTGGCGAACAGCCCAGCATGCCCAGCCACGCCGCCCAGGCGGGCGGCGTTCCGGTCGTTCACCACCCCCGCCACGGGCCGCCCGTGCCAGAGACCGGTGGGCGCGGTGCTCGAGCGCAGAGCCGCGGGCGGGCGAAACATCGTCTGGCGCAGCCCCAGCGGGGCGAAGATCTCGCGGGTCGAGAACCGCTCCAGCGGCTCCCCCGCCACCCGGCGGACGACCTCACCGAGCAGGATGGCGTTGAGGTCGGAGTAGATCACCCGCGTGCCGGGAGGAATGATCGGAGCCTCGGTGAACACCCGCCGCAGCGCCGCTGCCGAGTCCGCTTCGCGGTACAGCGGCAGCGTGGAACGCAGACCGGAAGTGTGGGTGAGCAGCTGGCGGACGGTGATGGCGGCTGTGCCGAATTCCGGAATGTAGGTCGTCACGGGCAGGTCGAGCCGCACCTTGCCTCGCTCCACGAGGAGCATCAACGCCGTCGTGGTGGCCACGACCTTGGTGAGCGAGGCGAGGTCGTACAGGGTGCTGTCCGGGTCGACGGCGGGACTGCGCGGCGACCAGGTGAGGTGCCCATATCCCCGGGCGACGAGCATCGTGTCGGCCCGCCCGACGACGAGGGCCGCACCGGGATAGGCGCCGCGCTTGATACCCGCTTGCACCAGCGGATCGAACGTGGCGGAGTCGAAGCGAGCGGGCAGGCGGGGGAAGGTCGGGAGGCGCGTCCCCACCCCAGGCGGACCGACGGCCGCCTGCACCAGCAGGCCCAGCGCTAGCACCAGATGCCCGGAATCGCCCGGCCGCAGGAGGGGCAGCGCCCGTCGGGCCCGACGCGCTGCTGTCGGATAACGTACCCGGTGCGCTCGATCAGCAGATCCCCGCAATCGGGGCAGAACGTGTGCTCCCAGCGGCCCACGCGGCCGGGGAGGTTGCCGGCGTAGATGAACTTGAGCCCGGCGCGGGCCCCGATCTCACACGCGCGCACCAGCGTCTCGGGCGTCGTGTTGTCGGGGTCCGTCATCTTGTAATCTTTGTGGAAGGCAGTCACATGCCACGGGATTTCCGGGGAGACGGAGGCGACGTACTCGGCAGCGCGCGTGAGCTGGCCCTCGTCGTCGTTGAAGCCCGGCACGATCAGCGTCACCAACTCGAGCCAGAAACCGCGCTCGTACACCATGCGGATGGCGTCGAGCACGTGCTGGAGCACCCCGCCCAGCTCGCGGTAGCGCTTATCGTCCATCGCCTTGAAATCGATCTTGTAACAGTCGGTCCAGGGCCGGATGTAGTCGAGGACTTCGGGCGTCGCGTTGCCGTTGGAGATGAAGGCGGTCCGGAGGCCGTGGGCCTTGGCGGCCTTGAAGACATCCACCGCCCACTCCGCCGTGATCAACGGTTCGTTGTAGGAGGACCCCACCAGTTTCGCTCCTTGACGTCGGGCGAGCCGTACAAGTTCGTCCGGCGTCATATCGGTGGGCAGGACGCCCGCCGTGTCGTCGCGCAGCGCCTGCGACGTGAGCCAGTTCTGGCAGTAGCCGCAATGGAAATCGCACCCCAGCATCCCGAAGGTGAGCGTGTCAGAGCCGGGGAGGGCGTGGAAGAAGGGCTTCTTTTCGGTGGGGTCGCACTGCAGCGCCGCCACATAGCCGGCTGGCGCGTAGAGGATCCCGTCCCGGTTGAAGCGGACCTTGCAGATGCCGCGGCGGCCCGGCTTGACCAAACAGCGGTGGCCGCACGCGTAGCACCGCACCGCGGCTGCCGTCCCCTCCCCTCCAGGCAGGCGCTCGACCAGCTCACCCTCGCGGACCCGCGCGTCGAGCACCTGGGCGAGCGTCGCGGCACCGCCGTCGGGGGTGTCATGCGTCAGGAAGGAGATGATGCCGCGGTGCGCCATGAGGCTGCCGTTATTCCCTCAGTATACCCCGTCGGCACGCCGCGCGGTCACCGCAGGCTGCCAGGCGCCAACTGATACAACAGCGTCGCCGTCCGGATGTCGCGATCGGTGATCTGCCGCACGGCTCCCCGGGCATACATCAAGTCACTGGAATCCGGGGAGTGATCGAGGCCCAGGACGTGGCCGATCTCGTGCAGGGCGATGGCGCGCACGTCGTCGGTGTCGAGCGGCCGCCCTTTGGGATCGAACGTGGCGATGGTCACGACCGCTTTCAGGATGTGGCCGTCCTGGTCCCACTCCAGGTCGGTCTGCCCGGTGCGGTCGATCTCGAACTGAATCTTCCAGTGAACCGTGACTTCGGCGCGACTCGAATCGGCGTTGACGTCGAAGCTGACGGGCACGCCCGCCTGCTGCCACTGCTTGAACGCGGTGCGGATCGCGTCGAGGAATTCCGGGCGGAAGTTGGCGACGGTGCCGGACGGGATGTAGACGCGCACCGGGTTGATGGCGCGGTTGTTCCAGCGGTGCAGGGCCGAGTCCTGACTCTCGGCCACGATCTCGTTCAAGTAGGTCGCGCCGGCGCTCGCCCGGACCCGGCGGCGGGTCTCCGAGCGTGCCAGCTGCTCCAGATAACTCGGCCCGCCGCTGGAGTCGGTGCTCGTGCCCTGCGAGGCGGTCGCCGGGCGTGGGGCAGTGCGGGTCGAATCCGTCGCCGGGGCGGGCGCCGCGATCGGCGCACGAGCGGCCGGCGGCCCGCGATGCGTGCCGAACGCGTCCCAGGCCACGGCCACGACGATGAGGGCGGCGACCGCGGCGATGAGCCGGGAACTGGAGTCCTGCGTCATGCGCGCAATATGCGAACGCGCGGCGCATCGCCGCTAGCTTTGCCATCACGGCGTCTCTATGATTGTGGCCTGCTTATGCTTGGGCGCTAAGTGTTCGGCCTGCCTGCCAGGACGATCGTCCGCCGCCGATGGTGGGTGATCGTGGCGTGGGCGGCGCTCGCGGTGCTGTTCGCTCCCCGCGCCGCCCACGTGCAACAGGTGCTCGCCGTGCGGGGCAGCTCCGACCAGACGACGGAGTCGCATCGCTCCGCGATGCTGATCAAGGAGGCCTTCCCCACCCCCGTCGCCGACTACGTGGCCGTCGTGGTGCGCGGGCCGGTCGCCCAGCGGAACCGGCGGTTCCGCGCCGTGCTTGACTCGATCTCCGCCACGGTCGCCCATCGCCCCTACGTGAGCCAAGTCATCACCTTGCGGTCCATCGGCGACTCCGCGCTGGACCGCCCCGACCAGCGCACCACGTTCATGATCGCCGCGCTCACCCCCGACAGCACCACCGACATCACCAAGAATTACGTCCCGGACCTGCGCGGCGAGCTGGCCCGCACCCTGGAGCGACTCCCGGGGGGCACGGGGTTCGAGGTCAAGGTCACCGGGGATCCGGCCCTCGACTACGATCTCCGCACCATCAGCGCCGAGGACACGGCACGGGGCGAGCGGCGGCTCGTGCCGCTCACCCTGGTCGTCCTGGTGCTCGCCTTTGGCGCTCTGGTGGCGGCCCTGCTGCCGCTTGCGGTCGGGGTCCTCGCCATCACCATCGCGCTCGGCATCGTCACCATCGCCGCCCAGTTCGAGACGATGTCGGTGTTTGTGCTCAACATCACGACCATGGTGGGGCTGGGTGTCGGGATCGACTACTCGCTGCTGATCGTGACGCGCTTCCGCGAGGAGCTGAACCGCGGTCTCGCGCCCGCGGACGCGGCGGTCCGCACCGTGCAGACGGCGGGCTCGGCCGTGGTCACCTCGGGGCTGACGGTGGTGGTGGGGTTCGCGGCGCTGCTCACGACGCCGCTCGTGGAGACGCAGTCGGTCGGCGTCGGCGGTCTGCTCGTCGTCGGCGTCGCCGTGTTGCTGGCGACGACGTTCCTGCCGGCGATGCTCGCCACGCTCGGGCGTAACATCGACCAACCCCGCTGGCTAGCCCGCCCGCTCGCTCACATCCACGCCCCCACCGGGTGGGAGCGTTGGGCGCGTTGGCTGGGCCACCGCCCGTGGCGAGCGATCGCCGGCGGCAGCGTGGCGATCGCCCTGCTGACGCTGCCGCTCACCCAGATCCGCATCGGCCTGCCGGCATCGAACTGGTTTCCGTCCGAGTCCGAATCGGGGCAGGGGCTGACCGCGCTGCGGGAGATCGGCGCCAGTGGGGTGATCCAGCCGATGCGCATCGCCGTGCGTTTTCCTGAGGGCGAGTCCGCCCTCTCGGCGGCGCGCCTGGCCGGCCTGAAAGCGCTGAGCGACTCGCTCCGCCGCGACCCCCGCGTCAAGGAGGTCCGTGGCGTGGCGACCCTGCGACCGATGTCCCGGCTCCAGCTGGCGATGTTCTACAGCGATCCGCAAGCGGTGCGCTCACGCTACCCCGAGTTCTTCAACGCCTATCTGAGCGTGGACAACCGGACAACCCTGGTCGACGTGATCCCCTCGGACACCGTCTCGCTGACCGGTCTCATGGATGGCGTGCGCGACGTCCGGGCGGTGATCGCGCGCGGCGTGCGCGGGTTGACGGGCGCCGAGATCGCGGTGGGCGGCTTCGCCGCCGCGAGCGTCGACCTGCAGCACCACCTGCTCAGCCGCATGCCCGGCATCGTCGCCCTGATCCTCGGCGTCACGGCGATCATGCTGTTCTTCGCCTTTCGCTCGCTGCTCGTGCCGCTCAAGGCGGTGCTGCTCAACTGTCTCTCGGTGAGCGCGGCGTTCGGGGTCACGGTGCTGGTGTTTCAGCACGGCTACGGCAGTGCCCTCTTCGGTCTGGACGGGCCGACGCAAGCCATCTTCGTGATCGTGCCGGTGCTGGTCTTCGCGACGGTCTTCGGGCTTTCGATGGACTACGAGGTCTTTCTCCTGGCCCGGGTGAAGGAAGTGTTCGACAAGACCGGCCGCAACGACCACGCCACCATGGAAGGCCTCTCCGCCACCGCATCCACGATCACCTTCGCCGCGGCCATCATGATCGCGGTGTTCGGCGTGTTCGCGTTCTCGCGCGTCCTGGCCGTGCAGTTCATCGGCTTCGGCCTGGCCGCGGCGGTGCTGCTTGATGCCACGCTGATCCGGATGGTGCTGGTGCCGGCGATCATGCACATCGCGGGGAGATGGAATTGGTGGCCGGGCGTGCGTGCGCCCCGGCTCGATGCGGGGGACAGCGACTAGGGATCCAGCCGTCTGAGCCGTTCGCCCCACAGGTCCCAGTGCCACGCCGGCACCCGTTGTCCGGTGCGGGGATCCTTCAGGGGCTTGTATTGGAGCCACGCGGGCTGGAGGTCGAGGGCGCGCCCCACGGCGAGCAGCGTGTCTCGGTCGCTGCTCACCACATGCGCCATCGCCTCGCCATGCAGGCGGTGACGATGAAGCCACACGCCGCCATCGAGGGCGTAGCACAGCCCATCGCGGCGGCGTGCGAATTCCCGGAGCTGGCCCGCTAGGAGCAGGTGATACGTCCCTCGACGGTCGCCAAACCGACCGGCGGCCCGGTCCCCGAGAACAGGTAGCACTGGCGCGGTGTCTGGGCATGGACGGCGGTGGCGTTCCAGCCGCCCGCGGTGGCGGTGAGGGTAACGGTGACGCCGGAGCTGGTCACGAAGTTGTTCAGCTGCGCCAGGCTGTTGGTGTACTTCGTGCTGTCGTAGAAGAAAGACTCTTCCGCGGTGGCGATGTTGCGCAGATCGGCTTTCATCTGGGCGACGTACGCCTTCTCCTTCGTGTTGACGAACTTCGGGATGGCGATGGCCGCCAGGATCCCGATGATCACCACCACGATGAGCAGCTCGATCAGCGTGAATCCGCGTTGCGACCTCACCGCATGACCCTCCACGCGCTCCCAGGCGCCTGCGTCCTGCCGCGGCGCCGGCACGGTGCTGCCAATAGTAGGGCGCAGGGGGCGTAACCTGCAAGAGCCATGCTCAACTCTTGGCCTCCACCCAATTCTTTCCGACGCCGAGACTTACCACGAGCGGCACCCGCAGCGTGGCCGCCGCCTCCATGTGGCGTTTTACCAGTTCCTTGGCGGTCCCCTGCTCCGCTTCCGGCACTTCGAACACGAGCTCGTCGTGCACCTGGAGCGCCATCCGCGTCCCCAAACCGTCGGCCCGCAGCGCCGCGGCAATGCGGATCATCGCCAGCTTGATCAGATCCGCCGCCGAGCCCTGCAGCGGGGAATTGGTCGCCGTCCGCTCCCCAAAGGCCCGAATATTGAAGTTCTTGTCTTGCAGCTCCGGGATATAGCGCCGCCGCCCGAACAACGTCTCCACGTACCCCTTTTCCCGCGCCTCGGCGACCGTGCGGTCCAGCCAGGCCCGCACTCCCGCGAAGCGCTGAAAGTACGCCCGAATGAATTCCTTGGCCTCCTCTTGCGTGATGCCCAGCTGTCGGCCCAGGGCAAACGGGCCTTGTCCGTAGATCGTCGCGAAGTTGATGGTCTTGGCCCGCGCGCGCATCTCGGCGGTGACCTGTTCCTGAGAGACGCCGAAAATGATGGCCGCGGTCTGCCGATGAATGTCGCCGCCGCGCGCGAAGGCTTCCACGAACGCCGGATCGCCGGACAGGTGAGCGAGGAGCCGGAGCTCGATCTGCGAGTAGTCAGCCGTGAGCAGCACCGCGTCGGGCGGGGCGACGAAGGCGCGCCGGATCGCTTCGCCACGCGGCGAGCGCACGGGGATGTTCTGCAGGTTCGGCTCCTGGCTCGAGAGCCGGCCGGTGGCCGCCCCGATCTGGTTGAAGCTCGTGTGCACTCTACCGGTGGCCGAATTGACGTAAGCCGGGAGCGCGTCGACGTAGGTAGACTTGAGCTTCGTGAGCTCGCGATACTCGATGAGCAACTTGGGGACTTCGTGCCCCATGGCGGCAAGTTGCTCCAACACCTCGTAGTCGGTGGACGCCCCGGTCTTGGTCTTCTTGAGCACCGGCAGCTGCAGCTTCCCGAACAACACCGTGCGCAGCTGCGGCGTCGAGTTGATGTTGAACTCCGTGCCGGCGGCGCGATGGATCGCCCGCTCCAAGTCACCCAGCTCGCGCGCGAAGGCGCGGGAGAGCTCGGCGAGCAACGCCCGATCCAGCAACACCCCCGTCCATTCCATATCCACCAGGACGCCGATGAGCGGGACTTCCACCGTTTCGAGCAGGGACTGCAGCCGGTGGTCCTCCAGCTGGGCGGCGAAGGCGTCGCGCAGCCGCAGCACGGTCTCGCTGTCGTCACAGCAGTAGCGCGCCGCCGCCGACACGGGAACTTCGGCGAACGGTCGCTCGCCGCGCCCACGGCCCACGACGTCGCCGTAGCTGCGCATCGCGACCCCGAGCACCTCGCGAGCCACCTCGTCGATGGCGTACGAGCGCCTGCCGGGGTCGAGGAGAAAGCCCGCGAGCATCGAGTCGTAGATGACGCCGGCGACTTGCGCGCCCTCGCGACGCAGCACCAGCCAGTCGTACTTGATGTTATGCCCGGCCTTCGGCACCGCGGGGTCCGCGAGCAGCTCGCGCAGTGGGCGCAGGGGCTCGCTCGCCAAGGAGGGCAGATTGCGCGGCGCCTCCCCGCCCGCGAGCTCGCCCTCCGGTGCGACGTGCCCGAACGGCAGATACCAGGACCGTCCGGGGGCGAGTGCCAGGGACATCCCGATCAGCGAGGCCCGCATGGGGTCGAGCGCCGTGGCCTCAGTGTCGAGCGCGACCAAGCCGGCCCGGCGGCATTCGGTCATCACCGCCGCGAGCTGCGTTGGATGATCCAGAACTTGCGCCGGCGCGTGGGGAGCGGCCGCTACCGCCGCCACCACCACCACCGCCCGCGCCGCGGGCGCCGGATTCGCCGCCACTGCCGCCACGCCGAGCTGGTCGAGACGACCGATCAGGGAGCGAAACTCCAGCTCGGTGAAGAGCTGGACGAGGCGCGGCAGGTCGGGCGGCCGAACCCGGAGCGCCGCCAAGTCGAGCGTCACCGGAACGTCGCGCCGGATGGTGACGAGCTCGCGGGACAGGCGCGCCAGGTCGGCGTGCTGTTGCAACGCCTCGCGCGCCCGCTTGCCGGGGATCTCCGCCGCATGAGCGAGGACGCCATCCAAATCGCCATACGCGTCGAGCAGCTCGCGGGCGGTCTTCTCGCCCACGCCCTTCACCCCCGGGACGTTATCGGAGCTGTCTCCCACGAGGGCGAGATAATCCACCACACGCTCCGGGGGCACGCCCAGTCGCTCATGAGCGTTAGTGTGATCGACCCAATGCTCTTCGACCGCCGCCGGGCCGCCGCGACCGGGGTTCAGCAGGGCGACGCCGGGGCGGACGAGCTGATAGAGGTCCTTGTCTCCGGACACGATCACGATCTGCACGCCGACGGCACCCCCCTCTCCTCCACCCCCACCCACCCCTTCCCGGGCTTCCGCCTGGGTGGCCAGCGTCCCGATGACGTCGTCGGCTTCGTAGCCCTCCATGCCGATCACCGGAACCCCGAAGGCGTCCAGGATCTGGGCGATGCGCTCCAGCGAGCGATTGAAGTCCTGCTGCAGCTCTTCGCCGAGCTTCTCCCGAGTGGCCTTGTAGGCGGGATATGTCTTGTGGCGGAACGATTCGCCCACGTCGTTCACCCACCCCAGATAGTCGGGGCGGTGCTGTTGACGCAGGCGCAACAGGAAGTTGGTGACCCCCCAGGCCGCGGAAGTGTTCTCGCCGCTCTTCGTGGTGAGCGGCCGCGCAATCATGGCAAAAAAGGCGCGATAGATGAGCGCATACCCATCGAGGAGAAACAGACGCTCGCGCGGGCGGGGGGAGGGGGGCGGTGCAGGAGAGGGGGGGGGAATGTCGTCGCGACCGGCAACCGGCATGGGCGGAATAATAGACGGCAAACGAAACCCCCGCCCACGCAGCAGCGGGGCGGGGGAAGGGGGGGGGGTGCGACGAACGGCGCGGGGAGGGAGCTACACGCGGGTGACGTTCGCGGCGTGGAGTCCCTTGTCGCCCTGCTTCACCTCGAATTCCACGACCTGTCCCTCGGCGAGCGTCTTGAAACCATCCATTTGAATCGCCGAAAAGTGGACGAAGACGTCCTCGCCGCCCTCTTGTTCAATGAAGCCGTACCCCTTCGCGTCATTGAACCACTTCACCTTACCCCTGGCCATTCGCGCTCCTCCGTGCGGTGCGCGATAGAAATGTTGCCGCCCAGAATTCTTGTCAAGCGTGCCGCCGGGGGC
>CAZXKD010000056.1:0-15100 GCA_964641215.1 uncultured Gemmatimonadaceae bacterium | reverse complement strand
ACGCCGTACGTGGACCGGGTGACGCCCGACCAAGCGCTCACGGCGCTCGTCGGGCGCTACCAGCAGGCAGTGGACGCCGTCACCAGCCGGCCGGTCGCCACGCTGCGCTCCGGGTTGCGCCGCGAGGGGGGGGGGGACTACGGCCTGGGTCGTCTGCTCGCGGACGCCTACCGCAACATCGCTCGAACCGACGTCGGCCTCGTCAACAACGGCGGGATCCGCACCGACCTGCCGGCAGGGGCCGTCACCTACGGCGACCTGTTCGCGGTCACGCCGTTCCAGAACCGCCTGGTCCGCCTCGTGGTGCCGGGTGCGGTCCTGCGCGATGCCCTGGAGCATGCGCTCGCGGGCGACCGGCCGGACGCGCACGTGTCGGGCCTCGAGGTGTGGTACGACCCGCGCCGCCCGGCGGGCCGTCGCGTGCAACGGGTGAAGCTGGACAATGGCCGGGACCTCGAGGCGGGCGCCACCTACACCCTGGCGGTGGCCGACTTCGTCGCGGACGGCGGGTCGGGGTTCGCGATGCTCAAGCCCGTACCCCGCACCGACACGGGGCTCGTGGACCTCGACGCCCTCATCGCCTATCTCCGAGTGCTCCCCCAACCTGTGGATGCGCCCACCGAGCCGCGGTTCCACGCGGCGCTCGGGCCCTGACATGGCCGCGTCCGCCCCCCCCCTCCCCCCGGCCCCCTTTCCCTTCGCGTGTTCGTCAACGAGAAGCCGGTCGAGGTCGCGCGCGGCGCGAGCGTGCAGGATGCGGTGGCCGCCCTCGATCGCGCCCTCGCCGACCTGCTGGGCAGCGGCGCCGCATACGTGACGGACGCGACCGGTCGGACGGTGGACGCGGGCGATCCCGTGGGGGAGGCGGGAGCGGTCCTGCGCGTGGTGGTCACGGCGCGCCGCGGCCCGCCGGCCCTGTCCAAGGACGTGCTCCGCCGCTGGCCGAAAGCGGAGCTGCACGTGCACCTGGACGGCTGCCTGCGGCCCCAGACGATGCTCGAGCTCGCCCGCGACCAGGGGGTACGCCTCCCCGCCGACACCCCGGAGGCGCTCGCCGCGACTTTGTCCGTGAAGGGCGCCCACAACCTCGAGGAGTACCTCACCAAGTACCAATACACCCTCGCCGTGATGCAGACGCCGCAGGCGTTGGAGCGCATCGCCTACGAGTTCGTGGTGGACGTCGCCGCCGAGCGGGTCCGCTACGTGGAGGTGCGGTACTCGCCGTTGCTGCACCGCCCGGCCTTGACCCTGGCGCAGGCGATCGAAGCGCCGTTGCGGGGGATCAAGCGGGCCGAGGCGGAGACCGGCACGAAGGTGGCACTGATCACCTGCGCGATCCGCACGCGCCCGCCGGCCGAGTCGCTGGAGCTCGCGCGGGCGGCGGCGGAGTATCGGTCGGCCGGTGTGGTGGCGTTCGATCTGGCCGGGGCGGAGCGGGGCCATCCGGCGCGCGAGCATCGGGTCGCGTTCGAGTACGCCGTGGCGCACGGGATGGCCTGCACCTGCCACGCCGGGGAAGGGGACGGGCCCCACTCGATCCACGAGGCGCTGCACATCTGCGGGGCGCAGCGCATCGGGCATGGCACGCACCTGGGCGAGGATCCGGCGCTGTTGGCGGAGGTGGTCGAGCGCAAGATCCCCCTGGAGATGTGCCTCACCAGCAATCTCCACACCCACACGGTCGCCGCAGTGGCGGACCACCCGTTCAAGCGCTATCTCGAGCGGGGCGTGGTGGTCACGCTGAACACCGATGGCCGGCTGATGGACGGAATCACCCTGACCGACGAATACTATCTGGCGCACACTGCCCTGGGCCTGACGAAGGACGAGCTCGCCCGCGTGACGCTCAACGCGTGCGAGAGTGCGTTTCTCCCCGACTACGAGAAGGTGGCGTTGCTCTCCCGGGTCCAAAGCGAACTGGAGGCCTGCTGATGCCGCTCCGCCGGACCGTCGTCGCGTTCCTGGTCACCTTCGCGTGCGCGCTCGCCGTGTTTACGCTGCCGCGCTTCGCCTGGAACACCCTCCACGGAGCCTCCGCCACTGGCCGGGCGTCCCAGCAGCCCACGGCTGTGGACACGGTCGCTGCGCGGGCCCAGTTGGCGGTGCCGGCCGCGGCACCCCGGGCGCTGGGGGCGCGGCTGCGTGGCCTGCTCGGGCTCGCGGTCCTGCTGGCGCTGGGCGTCGCGCTGTCCAGCAACCGCCGCAAGATCAGCCGGCGCGTCGTCGCCTGGGGTCTCGGCCTGCAGGCGGCGTTCGCCATCTTCGTGCTGCGCGTGCCGATCGGACAGCAGATCTTCCGGGCGCTGGGCTCGGCGGTCACGTGGTTACTGTCCTTCTCCTACGTCGGGTCGCAGTTCGTGTTCGGGGACATCGGCGCGCAGCACTCCAAGTTCGGCGTGGTCTTCGCCTTCCAAGTGCTGCCCGCCATCATCTTCGTGTCCGCGTTGTTCGCCATCATGTACTACCTGGGCATCATGCAGCTCGTCGTGAAGGCGTTCGCCATCGTGATGAACAGGGTGATGGGGGCGAGCGGCGCGGAGAGCTTGAACGTCGCGGCGTCCATCTTCATGGGCCAGACCGAGGCGCCGCTCACCATCCGGCCGTTCCTTCCCACAATGACGCGGTCGGAGCTGATGACGGTGATGACCGCCGGGATGGCCCACGTCTCGGGATCGATCATGGCGGCCTACATCGCCTTCGGGATCGAGGCGCGCCACCTGCTCACCGCCGTCATCATGACCGCGCCCGGCACAATCATGATGGCGAAGATTCTCGAGCCCGAGACCGGCACCCCCGAAACGCTGGGCGGGGTGAAGGTCGACATTCCCCGCACCGACGTGAACGTGGTGGACGCGGCGGCCCGCGGCACCAGCGATGGCCTGCACCTCATGCTCAACGTCATCGCGATGCTGATCTCCTTCATCGCCCTCATCGCGTTGGTCAACGGGATCCTCGGCTTCGCCCACGGCTACGTCCGCTGGGTGCCGGAAAGCCTCCAGACGATTCTCGGCTGGCTCTTCTTTCCGATCGCCTGGGTGATGGGCGTGCCGGGGCACGACACCAGCACCATCGCGGGCCTGTTGGGCACCCGCATGGTGTTGAACGAGTTCATCGCGTTCGCCCAACTCGGTCCCCTCAAGGCCACCCTCGATCCGGTGTCGTTCACCATCGCCACCTTCGCGCTGTGCGGCTTCGCCAACGTGAGCTCGGTGGGCATCCAGATCGGCGGGATCGGCGCCCTCGCGCCCAACCGCAAGCACGACCTCGCCCGGCTCGGTTTCCGCGCCATGCTCGCAGGCACACTCGCCAACTTCCTGTCGGCGACGCTGGCGGGAATGCTGCTGTGACGGGGAAAGGGGAAAGGGGGATGGGGACTGGGGCGATCGCGGCGGCGGCGAGCACCGTCGCGCGGCGCCTCGGCTCGCTCAAGCCGCGCGCCGCCATCGTCCTGGGCTCAGGGCTCGGGTTCCTGGCCGACGAAGTGCGTGACGCGGTGCGGGTCCCCTATGCCGAGATTCCCGGCTTTCCAGAGCCGGGCGTCGCGGGCCACAAAGGGGAGCTGGTGGCCGGCATGCTGGACGGGGTTCAAGCCCTGGTGCAAAGCGGGCGGTTTCATCTCTACGAGGGTCACGGGGCGGAAGTGGTGGGGCTGCCGGTGCGCGTGTTTGCGACGCTGGGCGTGCGCACCCTGATCGTCACCAACGCCGCGGGGGGGGTCCGGCTCACGTTCCGGCCGGGCACGCTGATGCTGATCGCCGACCACATCAACCTGATGTTCCGCAACCCGCTCATCGGCCCGGTCCTGGACGGGGAAGAGCGCTTCCCGGACATGAGCGAGCCCTACGACGGCAAGCTGCGGGCCCTGGCTCGCGATGTGGCCCGGGAGGCGAAGATCCCCCTCGAGGAGGGCGTGTACGTCGGCCTGCTCGGCCCCTCTTACGAGACCCCCGCCGAGATCCGCATGCTGCAGCGCCTGGGCGCGGACGCCGTGGGGATGTCCACCGTCCCGGAGGTGATCGTCGCGCGGGCACGGGGGCTCAAGTGTCTCGGCTTCTCCACGATCACGAACCTCGCGGCCGGGATCTCGCCCACTGCGCTCTCACATCAGGAGGTTCTCGAGGTCGGCCGGCAGGTCGGGCAGGCGCTGGGGACGATCGTGAAGGGGGTGCTGCGGCGGCTCTAGGGCCTGTGACGTTCGTTCTGCAACCTTTTCCTCCCGCCGGATGTCTACCTCATAGTAGCCTCCCGCCTCGGGCGCCGTCACCGGGGGTTGCCCCGCACTCCGCTGCGAGGTGCGCATGGTTTCCGTCCTGCTGTGCCTGGTGTGTCGGAGCATCGGGGTGCCGGCGGTGGTCGACTCGCCGCCGCCCTCCATTCCGAAGGTGCGGGCAGTCCGGGCAACGCAGCCCGTGACGGTGGACGGTGTCCTCGACGATCCCATCTGGCGCACCGCCGATCGGATCACCGGCTTCCTGCAGCGGGACCCCACCGAGGGCGCGGCGCCGAGCGAGAGCACGGTGGTCTTCGTGGCCTACGACGACGCGGCGCTGTACGTGGGCGCTCGCTTGTACGACAGCCATCCGGATTCGATCGTCGCGCGGCTGTCGCGGCGCGACGTCTCGGCCAGCTCCGACCGCTTCAACGTCTACGTCGATCCCTATCATGACCGCCGCAGCGGGTTTTACTTCGGCCTGAGCGCTGCGGGGACCCAGTTCGACGGGACCCTCCTCAACGACGACTGGAACGACGACACCTGGGACGGAGTGTGGGAAGGGAAGGTGAGTCGCGACTCGCTTGGCTGGACCGCCGAGCTGCGGATTCCGTATTCGCAGCTGCGGTTCCTGAAGCGGCCGCAACAGGTATGGGGCATCAACTTCAGCCGGGACATTGCTCGCCGCAACGAGCACGACTACCTCGTGTACACCCCGAAGAACGGCAGCGGGTTCGTGTCCCGGTTCGTGGACCTGGTGGGAATCGACGAGGTCACGCCGCCGCCGCGCGTTGAAGTCATACCGTATGTCACGAGCCGCGCCGAGTTCGCCCCCCATGCGACGGGTGATCCATTCAACGACGGCTCGCGGATGACCCCGGCGGCGGGCGTGGACGCCCGGATTGGCCTCGGCTCGAACCTCACCCTCAACGCGACGGTCAACCCCGACTTCGGACAGGTCGAGGTGGATCCTGCCGTGGTGAACTTGAGCGACGTCGAGACCTTCTTCTCCGAGAAGCGGCCGTTTTTCGTGGAGGGGTCGTCCACGTTCAGCTTCGGCCAGGGGGGGCAGCGCAACAACTGGGGCTTCAACTGGCCGGGGCCAAC
This sequence comes from uncultured Gemmatimonadaceae bacterium, assembly GCA_964641215.1. Classification (GTDB taxonomy): domain Bacteria; phylum Gemmatimonadota; class Gemmatimonadetes; order Gemmatimonadales; family GWC2-71-9; genus 13-1-40CM-70-15. The sequence goes on along the minus strand of CAZXKD010000056.1, from coordinate 9,783 downwards.
CTACTTCTACAGCCGGCGCATCGGCCGTTCCCTGTCCTACGCCGCCCCGGACGGCGGGTTCGCGGACGGCCCGGCCGGCGCGCATATCCTCGGCGCGCTCAAGCTGACGGGGAAGGCCGGCGGCAACTGGAACATCGGCGCGCTCTCGGCGGTGACGAACCGCGAGTTCGCCTCCTACCAGGACAGCCTCGGCTTCCGCGGGCGGCAGGAGATCGAGCCGCTCGTTTTCTACGGCGTGTATCGCGCCCAGAAGGAGGTCGCGCAGGGCCGCCAAGGGATCGGCTTCATGTCCACGGTCGCCGCGCGCGTGTTCAACGATCCGGCGCTACGCGACGCCCGCAATGCCAACGGCGCGTTTTTCGGCGTGGATGGCTGGACCTTCCTCGACGCCGACCGGACGTGGGTGACGACCTGGCGGGGAGGCGTCTCGCGGATCGCCGGCACGGCGGCCCGCCTGGTCGATGTGCAGCGGAGCTCAGTCCACTACTTCCAGCAACCCGACAATGGCCACGTGACCGTGGACAGCAACGCGACCTCCTTGAGCGGCGCGATGGGCCGCCTCACGCTGGGCAAGCAAAAGGGCAACACGTTCGTCAACTCGTCGCTGGGGTTCATCTCCCCGTCCTTCGACCTCAACGATGTGGGCTTCCTGTCCCGCACCGGCATCGTAAACATGCACTTCGGGGCCGGCTACGACTGGACCAAGCCGGGCCGCGTGTTCCGCTACGTCGAAGTGCTGGGCGCGGTGTTCCGGAATTACGACTGGGACGGCAACATCAACTGGTCGGGGGTGTTCGGCGCCGGATCCTTCCAGCTCAAGAGCTTTCACTGGCTCAACTGGGACGTCGCCTACAACCCCTGGACCGTCAACAACCGCCGCACCCGGGGCGGCCCGCTCACCCTCAATCCGCCCGGCTATCAGCTCGACCTGGGCATGAACTCCGACAGCCGGAGAGCCTGGGTGTACGGCCTCTCCGGCGGGACCTACCAGTCCCGCGACGGCCGCAACTGGTACGCCGGGGCGAGTCTGGAGTGGCGCCCCGCCGCGAACGTCTCGCTCAGGTTGGGCCCGAACCTCAGCGGCGACGTCACGCCGGTGCAGTACATCGGAACGTACGACGACTCCACCGCCACCGCCACATTCGGGAAGGACTACGTGTTCGCGCGCCTGCGCTCGACCGAGCTGTCCGCGGGCATCCGGCTCAACTGGACCTACACGCCCAACCTGTCGCTGCAGCTGTACGCGCAGCCGCTGATCTCGGCGGGCAAGTACGACCAGTTCAAGCAGCTGGCACGGCCACGGACCTTTGACTTCACCCCCACGGCCGCGCCCTCCGATCCGGACTTCAACTTCCGGTCGCTGCGCGGCAATGCCGTGCTGCGCTGGGAGTATCTGCCCGGCTCGACGCTGTTCTTCGTCTGGACGCAAACGCGGCAGGACGTCGAGGACATCGGCGACTTCGCCTTCCACCGCTCGCTGAACCGCCTGATGCAGGCCCCGGCGGACAACATCTTCATGATCAAGGCGACGTACTGGTGGAATCCGTAACGGGATTTGGCGAGTAGACCGCGACCTCTGAGCCTCCCAGCCTCCGCCGCCACGCGCCAGCGGTGGGCGATCCGATACTCGACCCACGCCCGGGCGTCCGTTTTCGTGACGGCGCACTCGATGGGCGCGACGCTGAACGGCTCGCGGTACCACCACCGCCCGACGGCGCCGATCACGCGGCTCGGCACCAGCTGCCGGATGAACCAGACTCCCGGGCGGTCTCCGTGCCGCACGTAGGTGCGGAAGTTGACCTGCGGATGTGCCGTAAAGCCCGGCACCTGCCACCCGCGGACCCGCACGTCGGTCATGAGCAAAGCGACGAGGCTGACGTGCGTGCGCTCCTGCCAACGGTCCAACGTGAGCGCCGGCGGGACGACGCTCCGCACCAGCTGTTCCGGAACCTCGAAGCTGACGATCAGCAGGTGCGACCAGCGCGCGGTGAGGAAGGGACGGGGGCCGGGCAGTTACAGCCCCTCCGTCGGCGGCCGGGGCGGCCCGGGGACGAAATGATTGAGCGGCCCGTGCCCGTGGCCCAGTCCCGGGGCTGCCGCCATGGCCCGTTGCACGAAATCGAGCGCGTCGCTCACCGCGCGCTCCAGGGGCCGTCCCTGGGCGAGGCCAGCCGTCACCGCCGCCGACAGCGTACAGCCGGTGCCGTGCGTCGACGTGGTCTCGAGCCGCGGCCGCGCGAACCGCCGGGCGTCCGCTCCTGAAACCAGCACATCCACGACCTCGTCGCCGGCCAGATGCCCGCCCTTCACCAGCGCCGCCCGCGCGCCGAGCTGCAACAGGGCGCGGGCGGCCCGCTCCATCTGGTCGGGGGTGCGGACCTCCGCGCCGACCAGGACGCCGGCCTCCTCGAGGTTGGGAGTGACGAGCGTCGCCAGCGGGACGAGCCGCCGCGCGATCAGGACCTCGGCCTCGCGCGGCAGGAGCCGGTCCCCGGACGTGGCGACCATCACCGGATCGAGCACGTAGTTGGGGAGGCGGTGGCGCGCGAGCCCGGCCGAGACCGCCTCCACAATCTCGCCCGAGCCCAGCATCCCGCTCTTGACCGCCAGCGGTGGGAGGTCCTGGGCCAGCGCGTCGATCTGCTGCGCGACGAGCGCGGCGGGGAGTGCCTGCCAGGCCCGCACCCCGGTCGTGTTCTGGGCGGTCACCGCGCAGATCACGCTCGTGCCGAAGACGCCGAATTGGTGAAAGGTCTTGAGGTCGGCCTGAACGCCGGCACCGCCGCCCGAGTCCGAGCCGGCGATGGTGCAGGCGATCTTCACTTGGCGAAGCCGGCTCGCGCGGCGATGTTAAGAGCGGCGGATTCGGCCGGTGCGGACACCGACAGGATGCGAGCGAGGGATCGCATAACCAATAATCTGCAGCGGGCGGTGCGTGATCTCCAACGGCGCAAGGCGCGCGGGCGGCGCGGCCTGGCGCTGCTCGAAGGGGTCCGTCTGGTGGAAGAGGCGCTGGCGGCGGGCTTGCAATTCCGTGGGGTGCTGGTGGCGCCCGAGCTCGAGCGCACCGCTCGGGGCAGCGAGCTGCGGGCCGAGCTGGAGCGGCACGCGGTGGCGGTGGAGGACGTCGGGGCGCGCGCCTTCGCCCAGCTCGCGACGACCGACACGCCCCAGGGCGTCCTCGCGATCGTCGAACCCCGTGCGTGGACCGAGACAGACATCGATTTCACACGCGGCCGCGCCATTCTGGTGATCGACGGGGTGCAGGACCCGGGCAACGTCGGCACGCTGATCCGCACGGCGCACGCGCTCGGCGCCGCCGCTACGGTCGTCCTGCGTGGGACGGCGGACGTGCTGAACCCGAAGGCGCTGCGCGCCGCGATGGGGGCGACCTTCCGGCATCCGGTGGTACCGCTCGACGACGCGGCGTTCATCGCGTGGGCCCGTGCCCGCGCCGTGACGCTCTGGGCGACCGCCGCCGACGGGCTGCCGCTCGCGCGCACCCGCGAGGCGGCGGGGACCGAGCGCATCGCGGTGATCGTCGGGAACGAGGGGGCGGGAATCCGACCCGCGCTGAACGCCATCGCCGCACGGCGCGTCGCGATCCCGCTCGCCCAGGGCGCGGAGTCGCTGAACGTGGGGGTCGCGGCCGGAATCCTGCTCCACGAGGTGCTGCGTGCTCGCTGAGCCGATTCTCCTCGCCGGCGCCGCCATCCTGGGGCTCTGCTTCGGCAGCTTCCTCAACGTCTGCATCCTCCGGCTCGCGAAGGAAGACAAGAAGGACCGCTCGCTGTTCCGCCCACCCTCGAGCTGCCCCCACTGCCACCGGCCCATCGCGTGGCGCGACAACATTCCCGTGGTCTCCTGGCTGCTGCTGCACGGCAAGTGCCGGTGGTGCGGGCAGCCGATCTCCGTGCAGTACCCCATCGTGGAAGCGCTCGTCGGGGCCCTCTGGCTCGCCGCGATGCTGGCCTACGGCCCGACGCTGCACTTCGTCGCGGCGGCGGTCCTCGGCACCATTCTGCTCGGGATCGCGGTGACCGACGCGCGCCACTACCTCATCCCGGACGAATACAACTGGGTCGGGCTGGTCCTCGGGCTGGCCCTATCCCTGCGGGGCGGCGTGGATGGGTTCCTGCAGGCGGTCCTGGGGGCCGCGGTCGGGCTAGGGGTGCTCTTCGCCGTGGGACTCGCCGGACGGTGGATCTTGAGAGAGGAAGCGATGGGCGGTGGCGACATCAAGATGATGGCGATGATCGGCAGCTTCGTCGGCTGGAAGGGCGCCCTCCTCACCGTGTTCTCCGCCGCGGTGTTCGGCAGCCTGGTGTACGTGCCGCTGCTGCTCCTCAAGCGGAAGCGTCTCGTGCCCTTCGGGGTATTCCTCGCCATGGGAGCGGCGCTGACGTTCGTGGCGGGAGACGCGATCCTCGACTGGTACCAGCGCTTCCTCGGGGGCGGGTGACATGGGCGATCCGTTCGAGGGCCTGTTCGACTCGGGCGATGTGCTGGAGCGGGTCGGAGTGGACCTCACGGGCCAGGCGCGGCGCGGCGATCTCGAGCCGGTGCGCTGCCGGGACGCGGAGATCGCGCGCGTAGTCGACATCCTGCTCCGCCAGAGCAAGAACAATCCGGCGCTCATCGGACGCGCCGGTGTTGGCAAGACGGCCATTGTCGAGGGGCTGGCCCAGCGGGTCGCCGCGGGGGACGTCCCGCCCGCCCTGAAGGACGCGCGCGTCGTGGCGCTGGACCATGTGGCGCTGCTCGCCGGCACCGCCTTCCGCGGCCAGTACGAGGAGCGGGTGCGCCGGCTCGTAAAGGCGCTGGCGGCCGACCCCGACTTGATCCTGTTCGTGGACGAGCTGCACAACCTCATCGGCCAGGGGACCGCCGTCGGCGCCGCGATGGACGCCGCGAACATGCTGAAGCCCGCTCTGGTGCGGGGAGACATCCGGGTGATCGGGGCGACGACCGGCGAGGAATACGACAAATGGGTGCGCGGGGACCCGGCGTTGGAACGCCGCTTCCAGCCGGTGGTCGTCGATGAGCTCGACGCCGTGCAGACCTGGGAAGTGCTGGTCGCCCGGCGACCGCGCCTCGAGCGCCACCACGCCGTCGCCCTGACCGATGACGCGCTCAAGGCGGCCATCGTCCTCACCGACCGCTTCGTGCCCGAACGGGCTCGCCCCGATAAGGCGATCGATGTGGTGGATGAGGCCTGCGCTCACGCCCAGGCCACGGCCCGCGTCTCCCCCGAGCTCGACCGCCTGATCCGCGAGCGTCGCAAGGTGGACGCGATGATTCGCCGCGGGCTCACCAGCGCGCCCGGCGTCACCGAGCCGGCGCCGGACCTGGCCGCGGTCATCGACCAGGTGGTGTCGGATTTCCGGGAAATGCTGGGCGGTCCGGCGGACAGGCGGCCGGGCGGCAAGAAACCTCCGGAGGCCGCGGACGCACCTGACCGGCCGACCACCCGACCGGCCGACCGCCCTCTCGAAGAGCAGCGGGCCGAGCTCGATCGCTTGCTCCGGGCGGAGCTCGAGTCGCAGGGCCTGGTCGTGACGGGCCGCGAGGTGGCCCGGGTCGTCAGCGCCGCGGTCGGCAAGGGAATCGAATGGGCGGGGTGAGAGCCGTCGGGATGCTGGCGCTCGCGCTCGGCGCGCCGGCGTGCCGGGAGCGGGCCGAGGCGGTGCAGAGCGGCAGCCAGCTGAAGCAGGTGGTCCAGCAGATGCTGCCCGCCGTCGAGCGGGCGACGGGGCTCACCTTCATACACCCCCCGGTGGTGCAGCGCCGCACGCGGGCCCAGATGCGCGAGTACGTGATCCACAAGTTCGACACCGACCTCCCGCCCGCCGAGCTCGCCGGCGCCCAGGCCGCTTACCGGCTGTTCGGACTGCTCCCCGATACGCTCGATTTGCGCCGCACGATGATCGACCTGCTCACGGAGCAGGTGGCGGGCTACTACGACCCCGATTCGGGCACTCTCTACGTGGGTGCGGACGTCGACTCGCAGCTCGTTCGCACCACCGTCTCGCATGAGCTGATTCACGCCCTCCAGGCCCAGTATCTGAACCTCGATTCGCTGCTGCAGCAGAAGCGTGAGAACGACCGCCGTTCGGCGGCCCAGGCGATTCTCGAGGGTCAGGCCACCCTCGCGCAGATTCTCGTCATGATGCCGGAGCAGCAGACCGAAGGCCTCCCCAGCTTCTGGGAGACGCGCAAGGTGTTTCGCACCCAGATGGCTCAGATGCGCGAATTCGCCCACGCTCCGCTGTGGCTGCGCGAGACGCTGATCTTTCCCTATCTCGCCGGCGCGGACTTCGTCCGCTGGTACGATGGGCGTCATCCCGGCCATCAGCCGTTCGGCGCCGCGATGCCCGTCTCCACCGAGCAGATCCTCCATCCCGATCGCTACGAAGTCCACGACACGCCAGTGGTTCTGCGGTACCCCGCGAACGGCCGCGGCGTGCGCTACGAGGATGATCTGGGCGAGTTCGAGATCCGGCTGCTCTTCGAGCAGCTCCTCGGAGATACGGCAGAGACCCAGGCCCCCGAGCTGGCGAGCGGCTGGAACGGCGACCGCTACCGCGTGATCCCGGCAGGGAACGGGTCGGACGCCCTCGTCTGGTACTCGGTGTGGAACGACGCGACGACCGCCGCCCGCTTCGCAACGGGGCTCGAGCGAGCCTGGGCCCACCGCTGGAGCGCCGCGAGGGTGGGGGGGCGCAGGTCGCGGATCGACCGGCTCACCATCGACGGCATGGCGGGGGTCAGGCTGGTGGACGCGCCGGCGGAGTGGGCGGGGTGGAAGGCGGTGCCTGAGATTCGCGTCGCGAGATGAGGCGGTAGGCAGCCCCTCTTGGATTCCGGCAACTCGCTAACTAGTTTCCTTCGCTTATGTTTACGGCCCTCGCCGAGCAGATCACCGGGGTGTTGCAGCGGCTGCGCGGCCGCGGGGTGCTCTCGGAAAGCGACGTCACGGAAGCCGTGCGCGAGATCCGGCGCCACCTGCTCGAGGCGGACGTCAGCTTCGAGGTGACGCGCGGCTTCGTCGACCGCGTCCGCGAGCGCGCGGTGGGCGTTCTCGCGATCAAGTCGGTGAGCCCGGGCCAGCAGGTCACCAAGTTGGTGCACGACGAGCTCGCCGCTCTGCTCGGCGGTCGCCGGCGCGACCTCGAGTTCGCCTCCGTGGGCCCGACGGTGGTGCTGCTCGTCGGGCTGCAGGGCTCGGGGAAGACGACCACGGCCGCCAAGCTGGCGCGCCGGCTCAAGCGCGAGCAGAAGGCGCCGTGCCTGGTCGCGGCGGACGTCTATCGTCCGGCGGCCCAAGAGCAGCTGGAGCAGCTCGCGGCGCAGATTGACGTTCCTGTCTTCGGGAAACGAGAAACGGGAAGCGTGATCGAGATGGTCAGCGACGCGGTGCGCGAGGCCGAGTCGGCCCGCTGCCGGACCGTGATCGTCGATACGGCCGGTCGCCTGCAGGTCGACGCGGAGATGATGGACGAGCTCCGCGCGCTGAAGACGGCCGTGGCCCCCCGCGAGGTGCTGCTCGTCGCCGACGGCATGACGGGGCAGGACGCGGTGCGGATCGCCCGTGGGTTCCACGAGGGCGTCGGGCTGACCGGCGTGATCCTGACCAAGCTCGAGGGCGATGCGCGCGGTGGGGCGGCGCTCTCGATCCACGGGGTCACGGGCGTGCCGATCAAGTACGTCGGTGTCGGCGAGAAGCCGGACGCCCTCGAGCCGTTCGACCCGGGTCGCATGGCGGGCCGGATCCTGGGGCAGGGCGACGTCGTCGCGCTGGTGGAGAAGGCCGCGGCGGCCGTCGACGTGGGCGAGGCCAAGCTGCTCGAGCAGAAGGCGCGCTCCCAGCGCGGCATGGACCTCGCGGACTTCCTGGTGGCGTTGAAGCAGATGCAGCGCCTGGGGCCGCTCAAGCAGGTGGTGGGGCTCCTGCCCGGCATGAACGCGAAGGTCTTGAAGGGCGTCCAGCTCGACGACAAGCGCCTGAAGCACGTGGAGGCGATCGTCCTCTCCATGACGCCCGCGGAGCGCGCGGACCCGAAGCTGCTGAACGGATCGCGACGCTTGCGGATCGCGAAGGGCGCGGGGCGCCCGGTGCAGGAAGTCAATCGACTGCTGGAGCAGTTCCAGCAGATGCGCAAGCTCTTACAAAGGATGTAGCGCACGTATGGCGACTCGTATTCGGCTGCGGCGAGTGGGGCGGAAGGGGCAGGGATACTTCCGGATCGTGGTGGCGGACTCGCGCTCCCCCCGGGACGGACGGTTCGTGGCGACGATCGGGAACTACAACCCGCGCGCCAACCCGGCCGTCATCCAGGTGAACGCCGAGCAGGCGCAGGCGTGGCTGGCCAAAGGGGCGACGCCCACCGACACGGTGCGCTCGCTTCTCAAGAAGGCCGGAGTGCTGGGCAAACGGCCCGCGTAGTCGGACGATTGCGCAAGCCGCACGGGCAACACGGGGAAGTGGAAGTCCATCCCCTGGTCGAACGCCCCGGCGCCGTGTTCGCCCCGAAGTCGCGGCTGTTCGTGGTGGACGCGGCGCGGCAGGTGCTCGCGGGGCCGCTGGTCGTGGCGCGGCGACGCGCCTATCACCGCGCCTGGCTGCTGGGGTTCGAAGGGATCACGTCCCGGGCGGCCGTGGAAGCGTGGCGGGACCGGTTCGTCGCCGTGGCCGAGGACGATGCTGACGATTAACGTCGTGACGCTGTTCCCGGAGTACTTCGGGGCGCCGCTCGCCGCGAGTATCCCGGGACGGGCGGCTGCGGCCGCGCTGGTGCGCTACCGCGTCGTGCAGCTGCGGGACTACACGCACGACAAACACCGCACCGTGGACGACGCCCCGTACGGAGGCGGAGCCGGGATGGTGCTCAAACCGGAGCCGTTCTTCGAGGCGGTGGAGGACCTGCGGGCGCGGCCGCCGATCGTGCTGCTCTCGGCGCGCGGCAAGCCGTTCACGCACGAGGACGCGGTTCGCTACGCGGTGGGGCGGGAAGTGACGCTGTTGTGCGGCCACTACAAGGACGTGGATCAGCGGGTGGCCGATGGTCTGGGAGCGGAGGAAGTCTCGATCGGAGACTTCGTGCTGTCGGGCGGGGAGCCGGCGGCGCAGTGCGTGATCGATGCGGTGGTGCGCCTGCTCCCCGGCGCGCTGGGGGATCACGAGTCGGCCGCGACCGACTCGCACTACGAGGGACTGCTGGCGCCGCCGAGCTACACGCGGCCGCCGGAGTATCGCGGGATGAGGGTCCCCGACGTATTGTTGAGCGGCGACCATGAGCGGATTGCGGCGTGGCGTGCGGCGGAAGCCGAGCGACTGACGCGCGCCCGGCGCCCGGATCTGTGGGCAAAACATCAAGACGCGTAGACGAGAGAGACGCGTGGGGATCGTAGAGGGTACGCGTATGGAACGACTCCGAGCCGTCGAGCGGGAAGGGCTGAAGACCAACATTCCCGCGTTTGACCCGGGCGACACAGTGCGGGTGATGGTGCGCGTGCGCGAAGGCGAGAAAGAGCGCCTTCAGGCGTTCGAGGGCGTGTGCATCGGCCGCCGCGGCGGCGGCATCAACGAGACCTTCACGGTGCGCAAGATCTCGGCCGGAGTCGGCGTGGAGCGGATCTTCCCGCTGCACTCGCCGTCCATCGCGGAGATCGAGCTGGTGCGCAAGGGCCGGGTGCGGCGCGCCAAGCTCTATTTCCTGCGGCGCCTGGCCGGCAAGGCCGCGCGCATTCGCGAGAAGCGCGGCGCGACGCCTGGCGAGGCCG
>CAZXKD010000055.1:0-15715 GCA_964641215.1 uncultured Gemmatimonadaceae bacterium | reverse complement strand
CCCCTCCAGCCCCCGCCCCCCCCGGCCCTTTCCCCGGCTCTGCCCCCCCGCGAGCCGTCCCCCCCCCCCCAGGACCCGCCCGATACCCTCCCCGTCTGGTAACGCCACGAGGCAGGCGGTCGCGCCCCCTCCCCCCCCCCCCCCCCCCCGGCCGAGCTCGGCGAGCCGCTCGACCCGGTCGGCGCACGGGGCGACGCGGCCCACGTCGAACCAGCGGCGCCACCGCGTGACGAGCTGCGTCATGTTCCGCCCCGGCGCGAAGATCACCCGATGCGTCGGGAGCACGGTTAGGCCCGGGTCGGCCGCCGCCACGATGAAGGAGAGTACCCGATCGGCCTGCGGCATCTCCAGGGCGTACGCGACGGCGGTCTCGTAGCGGTGGTGCCCGTCGGCAATGTACAGCGGAGCACGAGAAGCGAGCGCGGTGAGCCGGGAGGCTTCCTTTCCGCCCACCACCCAGAGCTTCATGCGCTCGCCCGCCAACTCGGCCTGCGCGACGGGCGCCGTCGCCGTGACCTGTCGGAGGCCGGCCAAGAGCGCGCCGTCCGGGTCGGGGGCAAGCAGGAAGATGGACTCGAGGTTGGTGCGCGTGGCGCGCAGCAGGGCGAGACGATCAGCTTTGGGGCTCGCATGGGTCCGCTCGTGGGGCCGAACGCGCCGCGTCTCGTAAGGCTCGGCGGCGAGGGCTGCGAACATTCCCATGCGGGTCCGCCACGCGCGACCGTCACCCGTCGCCTGATACTCCTGGGCGAGCACGTATACGGCGGGGGTGGCGTCGGCGGCGAGCACGCCATCCTTGCGCCAGGTCGCGAGCAGCTCCGCCGCGTGCGCGTAGCGGTCCTTCCCTGAGGTCGCTTCCGGGAGGATCAGGTGGACGATATTGTGGGACTCGGAGGCGGCCAGCCGCGCGCGCTCGGGCGGCGTGATCACGTCGTACGGCGGCGCGATCAGCCGGGACGGCGACTCCGCTGTGGCGAACCGCACGCCGCGGAACGGCACCACCAGCTGTGGACGCGTGGTCGCCACGTCAGCGCTCTTTCCCCCGAGGTTCCCCGTGAATTTCCGCGAAGCCCAGCAGGCCGTCGACCAATGGATCGGCCAATATAGGGAAGGCTATTTCCTTCCGCTCAGCGTTCGCGACGCCGCCCACTGGACCAGGAAGGAACGCTGACCTCCTCGTACAGGCGCTCGTAACTCACCAACCGGTCGGGGTCGATCGCCCCCTCGGCCGCCGCGCGGCGCACCGCGCAGTCGGGCTCAGCCAGATGGCGACAGTTGTCGAAGCGGCAGCGATCGAGGTAACGGCGGAACTCGGGAAAGCACGCTCCCAGGCGGTCGGCGTCGATCCCCCAAGTGCGCACTTCCCGCATTCCTGGCGTGTCCACCACGAACCCCGCACCCGCCAGCGGCACCAGCTCGGCCGCGGTCGTGGTGTGCTTGCCGGTACGCCAGTAGGCGCTGATCTCCCCGGTGCGCAGCCCGAGGGCCGGCTCGAGGGCATTCAACAGGCTCGACTTCCCCACTCCGGATGCCCCGGTGAACACCGATGTCCGTCCGCGCAGCAGGTCGCGCAGGGCGGGCAGCCCCTCAGGCACTTTCGCGGAGGTGGCGACCACCTGATAGCCAGCGGGCCGGAAGCGGCACGCCAGCGCGTCCGCGACGGAAGGGGTGAGCTCGATCTTGTTCACGACGACGACGGCGGGCAGGCCACTCGCCTCGGCGACCACCAGAAACCGGTCGAGCATGCGTGGGTTCGGCTCCGGGTCCCGCGCCGACGTCACGACCAGGACCTGGTCGATATTGGCTGCGACCGGCTGGCTGCGTCGAGCGCCGGCGCCCCCCCCCCCTCCCCCCGCCCGGCGCGCGAGCACCGAACGCCGCGGCCGGATGCCCGCGATCGCCCAGCGTCCCCCCGCTCCCCCCCCTCCCGCCCCAGGTGCGTCGAGCTCGACTGTGTCCCCCGCGACGACGCGATCTTCGTCCTTGAACTTCAGCTTGCCGCGCAGCGAGGCCGTGACCTCACCGCCCTCCGTGTACACGCGGTAGCTGCCGCCCCGGCGCCCCAGCACGACGCCCGTAATCATCGCGCCGTCTCCAGGCAGCGATCCAAGTGGGCCTTCACGGCGGCCAACGACAGGACGAGGACGGGCGCCAGCGCCTCGTCAGGCGTTTGGCCGAAGGCCAGATAGTCCGTCTCGAGGTGTCCGGAGGGGCGGTCCCCACCTGTGGACCACCGCAGGAACAGGAGGGCGGCTCCGTAGCGGCCATCGGCGTCCGGTGTGTCGTCGACGAACGTGGCCACCGTGTATGCCAGGCCGTCCGGGCCGCCGAACGCGGGAGCGCGCTGATGGACCCGCTGGTAGCCGCCGAGGGTGTCGTCGTCGCTCACACTCAGGGATAAAACTTGGCGTGGCGCCGCGCCTGGTCCTGCAGCACATCGCACGGTGCGAAGCGCTCCCCGTAGCGGTCGGCGAGGCGCTCCAGGTCGGCCACGACTCGCGCCGCGCCGAGGTCGTCGACGTGGCGCAGCGGCCCGCCGCGGAACGGCGGGTACCCGAAGCCGAAGATGGCGCCGATGTCTCCGTCCCGCGGGGAACGGACCACCTCTTCGCCGACCGCTCGGGCGGCCTCGTTCAGCGTCGCCAGCACCAGCCGCTGGATGATTTCCGCCGGGCGGATGCCGCCGTTGGGGTGGACGCCGACCAGGGCGTAGGCGGCGGGGTCGACGCCGTGCTTCTTGCCCTTGGCGTACTTGTAGAAGCCCTTCCCCGCCTTGCGTCCCAGGCGACCGTTCTTGACGAGCAGCGCGAAGGCGGGCGCGGGCACGAGCCGGTCACCGAAGGCGGCGTGCAGCACCCCCGAGGCTTTCTGGGCGACGTCCAGCCCTACCTCGTCGAGCAGGGTGATGGGTCCCACTGGGAACCCCCACTGCACCATCAGGCGATCGATCTCCTCGATCGCGACGCCCGCGAGCAGCAGGTGCCCCGCCTCGTTCATGTAGGGGGCGAGAATCCGGTTGATCCAGAAGCCCGGGGTGTCCTTCACCACGATGGCGGTCTTGCCCATGCGGCGGCCGAACGCGACGGCGGTACTGATCGTGCGCGGCGCCGTGCGCACGGCCGGGATCACTTCGAGCAGTGGCATGCGCGCGACCGGCGAAAAGAAGTGCATGCCGATCACCCGCTCAGGCCGCTGCGCCGCTTCCGCGATGCGCCCGATGGGGATGGTCGACGTATTGGAGGCGAACACCGCCTCGCCGGGCGTCACCGCCTCCACCTCGCGCAGCACCTGTTGCTTGACCTGAAGGTCCTCGAACACCGCCTCGATCACGAGGTCGGCGCGACCGAATCCGGCGTAGGTGTCGCTTCCCGCCACGAGGGCGATGAGGCGTGCGTGCTCGTACTTGGTGATGCGGCGCCGCTTGAGCCGGTCGTCGAGGATCTCGCGCGCGGCGAACAGTCCCTTGGCGACGCGCGGCAGGTCGGCGTCCTTCATGCGCACATCCACGCCCGCCTGGGCCACCGCCGTGCCCGCGATCCCCGCGCCCATGAAGCCCGCGCCCACGATGCCGAGCCGCTTCACTTCAGCGGCCGGCGGGGCCTCCGCGATACCGAAGTCCTTCTTCAACCGGGTGGTGGCGAAGAAGATCTGGACCAGCTTGCGCGAGACGTCCGTGACCGCGAGCCGGCCGAACAATTGCGCCTCGCGCTTCAGTCCTTCGGCGATGCCGTGTCGCAGGCCGTACTCAACCACTTCGAGCGCCGCCACGGGCGCCGGGTAGTTGCCCCCCGTCTGCCTGAGCACCTGTCGGCGCGCCATCCGGAACACCAGCATCCGGCCGAGCAGGTTGCCGTCGAGCAGCCAGGCGACAATGCCGCCGGAGCGCCTGCGCCGGGGCCGCCAGCCGCCGGCCAGCCGCTTGGCGGCCGCGAGGGTGATGTCGTGGAGGATCGCCGGCGGCACCAGCTCATCCACGATCCCGAGCTTGAACGCCTTCTGGGCGCGCTCGATCTTCCCGGCGAGGATGAGGTCGAGCGCCGCACGGGCCCCGATCAGCCGCGGCAACCGCTGGCAGCCGCCGGCGCCCGGAAGGATGCCGAGCTGCACTTCGGGCAGGCCGAGCTGGGTCTTGGAGTGGTCGGTCGCGACCCGGTAGGAGCAGGCGAGCGCGAACTCGAGCCCGCCGCCCAGGCACCCACCGTGGATCCCGACGACGACCGGCTTGCCCAGCGCCGCGACGCGGCCCAGCATCTCCTGTCCCTCGGCCGACAGCCGCTCTGCTTCGGCGGCCGAAGAGAGTTTCACGAACTCTTCGATGTCCGCGCCGGCGATGAAGTTGTCGGGTTTACCCGAGACGAACGCGACTGCCTGGACGCTGGGGTCGGCACCCAGCCGATCGAACACGGTAGTGAATTCGTCCCGCACCGCCCGCGAGATGACGTTGACGGGGTGGTCCTTGAGGTCGAGCACAACGACCGCAATCCCGTCCTGCACCTCCCAGGTGAGGGCCGGCATCAGCGACGTTCCAGGACCATCGCGAAGGCCATTCCCCCTTGCGCGCAGATGGATATCAGCCCGAGCTGCACGTCCCGCCGGCGCATCTCGTTGGCCAGCGTGGTGACCATGCGGCCGCCCGTGGCTCCGAACGGGTGGCCGATGGCGATGGAGCCGCCCATCACGTTGATGCGGTCCTCGTCGATCTCCCAGCCCTTCTCGGCCCAGCCAGCGAAGTTCGACAGCACTTGTGCCGCGAACGCCTCGTGTACCTCGATCAATCCGAGGTCCGTCCAGTCGATGCCGGCGCGCTCGAGCGCTTTGGGCACCGCCCACACCGGCGCCTGGAGCAGCTGCCACCCGGGGTCCACCGCCGCGACGGCATAGGACCGGATGAAGGCCAGGGGCTCGTAGCCGAGAGTGCGCGCGACGTCCTCGCTCATCAGCAGCACCGCCGACGCGCCGTCGGTGAGCGGCGAGGAGTTGGCCGCCGTCACGCTGCCGTAGCGCCGGTCGAAAACGGGCTTGAGCTTGGCCATTTGCTCAAGGGAGGTATCGGTCCGGATGCCGTTGTCCTGGGTCACCACCGGCTGATCGGCCCGGCCCGGGAACCACGGCACGATCTCCGCCGTGAGGCGGCCGTCGACGGTGCCCTTGGCGGCGAACTGGTGGCTGCGCAACGCCCAACGGTCCTGCGCTTCGCGGCTGATGTGATTCTCCTTGGCCATCTTTTCGGCCGACTGCCCCATCGACTCACCCGTGGACGGCTCCGCGATGGCCGGAGAAACGGGGACCAGGTCGCGCGGGCGGATGCGGGAAAAGACCCCGAGCCGCTGGCTCAACGTCTTCGCCTTGTCGGCCTGGATGAGGATGTCGGCCAGGCGGCGGGAAGCGAGGATGGGAATGTCCGAGAGCGATTCCACGCCGCCGGCAAGAATGATGTCGGCGTGTCCGAGCGCGATTTGGTCCTGGGCGGAGGTGATCGCCTGGCCGGCGGAGGCGCAGGCACGGTTCAAGGAAAAGGCGGGGATCTCCTTGGGAAACTGGGGGAGGAGGCTCACTTCGCGGGCCACGTTCGGCACCAGCGCCGACGGCACCACCTGTCCAAAGATCACCTCGTCCACTTCGGCGCCATCCAGGTTCACGCGCTCGAGCAGCTCCCGGGCGGCGAAGCGCGCCAGGTCCACGGCGCGCGCGTCCTTCAACACCGTTCCCGACTTGCAGAACGGCGTGCGGCACCCCGCCACGACTGCTACACGACGGCCGTTTCCAGGCGACATTAGATTCTCCGTCCAGGACCTCACCCCCCCTGCCCCCTCTCCGCATTGCAGAGAGGGGGAACAAGGGGGTGAGGTCCGGACCGAAACCTACCATTAGTCCCATCCGGAGGGGAATTGGCCGAGTCCCCGTTCTCGTACCGTACGCGGGCCGCCGCGCTCGACGCCATGGCGGGCGATCCGGTGGACGTGCTGGTCATCGGCGGAGGAATCACGGGGGCGGGCATCGCTCGCGATGCGGCAATGCGCGGCCTGCGTGTCGCGCTCGTCGAGAAGAACGACGTGGCGGGCGGCACCAGCTCGCACTCCTCGCGGCTGATTCACGGCGGCCTGCGGTATCTCGAGCACTACGACTTCGGGCTGGTGTTCGAGGCGAGCCGGGAGCGACGCGTGCTGCTGCGCATCGCGCCCCATCTCGTCCGTCCGCTGCCCTTCCTCTTTCCGTGCTATCGCGGCAGCCGCGTGCCGGCCTGGAAGCTGCGGGCGGGCATGTGGCTCTACGACCTCCTCGCGGCCTTCCGAAACGTGAAGGTGCACCGGTGGCTCAGGCCGCGGGACGTCCGGCGCGTGGAGCCGGGGCTGCGGGATCGCGACTTGCAGGGAGCGGCGCTCTACTACGACGCGCAGACCGACGACGCCCGGCTCGCCCTCGCGACGATGCGTAGTGCCGCACAATCCGGCGCCCGCATCGCCAGCTATGCGGAAGCCACCGCGCTCCTGAAACCGGGCGGGCGCATCGGCGGAGCGGTGGTGCGGGACGCGCTGACCGGCCGGACGCTCCATGTGCGGGCGACGCTCGTCGTGAACGCGACCGGCCCGTGGGTGGACGCCCTGCGCCGGCTCGACGAGCCGCGCGCGGCGGGGCTGCTGCAGCTCTCGAAGGGGGCGCACGTCGCAGTGCCGCGCGCGCGGGTCGGCAACGCCAACGCCATTACCCTCACGTCGCCGCTCGACGGCCGAGTGATGTTCGTGCTCCCCTGGGGAGACCTCAGCTACATCGGCACGACCGAGACCGACGCCACCGGCCCTCCCGACGCGACCTACGCCTCCGCCGGCGACGTCGTGTACCTGCTGCGCTCGGCGAACGCGCTATTCCCCAACGCCCGCCTCGCCCCTCAGGATGTGCGCTCCACGTGGGCCGGGCTGCGGCCGCTGCTCGCTCCCGGCAAGGACCTGTCGGCCTCCCAGGTGTCCCGGGAGCACCGCGTGGTGGAAAGTGCCAGCGGGCTGATCACCATCGCGGGCGGCAAGCTCACGACCTACCGGGTGATGGCGCGCGACGTCGCCGACCGCGTGGCCCAGCGGCTGCGCGCTCTCGACGGCCGTCCCCTGCCGCCCCGGGCTCGCACCGACGAGCTCGCGCTGCCGGGCGGCGAGACGGCGGATCTCGAGGGCCTCATGAAAACCGCGAAGCAGCGGGGGGTCCCGGACGCGACGGCGCGACATCTGGTGGCGAAATACGGGAGCGAGTCGGCGGCGGTGCTGAACCTGGTCGACCGTGATCGAGCCCTGGGCGCCGCGATCCTCCCGGGCCGCCCGGAGATCTGGGCCGAAGTGTCCCATGCGGTGGAGCGGGAGATGGCGCTGCGGCTCACGGACGTCCTCATTCGGCGCCTGCACCTCTTTTACGAGGCGCCGGGCCAGGCCGCCGCCGCGGCTGTATCGGTTTCCGAGCGGTTGGCCGCGCTGCTGGGCTGGGACGCCGCCCGCCGCGCCCAAGAGGTCGCCGCCTACCAGCGGGAGGTGGAGCGATCGCGGGCGTACCTCAAGGACGTCCCGCGCACCAGCAAGATCACGGCCTGACGCGCACGCGCGGCCGGGGCATACGGATGTGTACCGGCTGCTCGTCGCCGTCGCCGCCGAGCTGCCGCAACGCCCACTTCGCGGCGTTCCGGACTTCCACCGACTGATCGTCGGCCGCTGCTTCGAGAGCCGGGCGGGCCCGTGGGCTCTCGATTTCCCCCAGGGCCCAGGCCGCCGTGGCGCGCACGTCCTCGTCCCCACTCTTCAGCGCGGCCGCGAGTGGCTCCACGGCGTCGGCGTCCTGGATCTCGCCCAGCGCCCAGGCCGCCACCCGGGCCACCTCCGGGGCCGTGTCCTTGAGCGCCGTCGCGAGTGGCGACACGCCCTGAGAATTCCCGATTTCGCCCAGCGCCCAGGCGGCGGTGCTCCGCACTCCCACATCATGGTCGCGCAAGGCGCCAGCGAGCGGCAACACAACGCTCGCTTCTCCCGTTTCGCCGAGCGCCCATGCGGCGGTGCGACGCACGGCCGCGTCGGCGTCGTGGAGCGCGGTGGCCAGAGCATGCACCGCGGCAGGGTTGTTGATCTCGCCAAGGGCCCAGGCGGCCATCCGGCGCACGCCCGGGTCGCGATCGGTCAGGACGCCGCTGAGCGCATCGATCGCGCGGGGGTTGTTGATCTCGCCGAGCGCCCAGGTCGCGGTCCGGCGAACGGCCGGGGTGGGGTCGCGCAGCGCGCCGGCCAGCGGCTCGATGGCCGCGGTGTCCTCGAGGCTTCCCAGGCCGCGCGCCGCCATGGCGCGTACGGCGGGATCCTCGTCTCGCAGAGCGTCCGAGAGCGGCCGCAGCCCGCGGGCGTCCGCGAGCTCGGCCATCCCCAACGCCCCGGTCTCCCGCAGCCCCGCGCTCGGGTCGCGGAGCAGTGCAGCGAACAACTCGTAGGTCCCCGGGGCCGCGGCGTGGGACAGCGCTCGCGCGGCCAGGTTGCGTACGCAGCGACTGTCGTCCCGGAGCACCGCGCGATACGCGCCCAGCGTCCCCTGATCGAGCGATGCCTCGAACCGCAGGCCATGGCGGATGTTGATGCGGACCCCTTCCCCCAGTCTCGGCGCGGCGTGCGGCATCGGCATGGGAATCGGCACCGGCATCGGCATCGGGAGGTCGTCGGACCAGTCGCCGCCGAAGCGGCCCTGGTTCAGCACGCTTCGGGCGGCGAGCTCGCAGACGGCGGGGTCGGCTCCCTTGAGCAGCGCGAGCAGCCGGGCGGTGGCCGCGGAATCCCGTGGGGCGGCGGCGGCGGACACGAGCGACACAACCACGGCAGCGATCAGCATCGGAGCCTCGGGGGTAGGAGTCCTCAGGGCGGCGGCGGTACTACTGGTAAGGATGATTGCGGGGGCCGGAAGGTTGCCCCGGCTGGCGACGGCCTCAAAAGCCTGTATTATCTGGCCTGTGACGCTGTGGACACGGTGGTGGCTGCTGCTGGGCGCGGTCGCCGCGGTCGCCTGTGCGCGCGAGCGGCCGGCTCCGCCCGCTCGGTCAGCCACTGCGGGACCGGCCGACTCCCTCATCCCGCCCGGCCTGCTGGGCACCGCCATCCGACGCGGCCGCGCCTTGATGCTCGGCACGCGGGACAGCCTGCCCGCGCACGTCGGCAACCGGTTGCGCTGCGTGAGCTGCCACCTCGAGGAAGGGCGGCGGCCGACCGGGTCGTGGGTGGGAGTGTTCGCTCGCTACCCCCAGTACCGCGCCCGCAGTGGAACCGTGGAGACGATCGAGTACCGGATCAACGACTGCTTCCGGCGCAGCATGAACGGGACCGCGCTGGACCTGGGAGGCGCGGACATGCGGGATATGGTGGCGTACCTGGCGTTCCTTTCCCGGGGGACCGCCGTGGCCCCGGCTCAGCCGAGTACACGGCAGCAGAAATGGGCCGCCTTCACGGCCGACACAGCGTCGGGCCCACGCGTCTACGCCGCCGTCTGTGCCAAGTGCCATGGGCCTGAGGGCGCGGGAACGGCGGTGGCCCCGCCGCTATGGGGCGCCGCGGCCTTCAACATCGGGGCCGGAATGAGTCGCGTGCGCACGGCCGCGGAGTTCATCCGCGAGAACATGCCGGTCGACCAGCCCGGGACGCTCAGCGATCAGCAGGCCTTCGATGTGGCGGCGTACGTGAGCCGGCAGGTCCGACCCGATTTCGCCGGCAAAGAGCACGACTGGCCCAACGGCGATCCCCCGCCCGACGTCGCGTATCCCACGTCGGCGGCCCAACGCAAGACGACGACCGCGCCCGCTCCGGGGAGGGGGCAGCGGCCCCGGTAGTTCCACCTCATCACCTGAAGGAGCAGACGACGATGTTCGATCTCCCGAAGTACACGACCCATCGGCGCGGTTTCCTCGGCAGGCTCGCGGCCGCAGCGGCAGTCGGCGTGACCGGCCTCACGCCGCTGCGACTGGAGGGCCAGCCCGAGCCGCGGCGCGAGAGCGGCACCGATCCCTCGTTCGAGGCCTGGCTGAACAAGATCCCGGGCAAGAAACACAAGATGATCTTCGACGCGCCGGAGGTGAACGGCGGCATGCCGGTGGTCTGGCCACGCGTGTGGCTGAACACCAACAACGATAATTACGGGACGACCGACGCCGAGAACAGCGCCGTAGTCGTGCTGCGGCACTCGGCGATCCCGCTGGCGATGCGGGACGCGATGTGGGCGAAGTACAAGCTCGGCGAAGTGTTCAAACTCAATGATGGCTCGACCAACGCCGCGGCGGTGACCAACATCTTCGCCAAGGAGCTCCCCCTGCCCCTGCCGGGGACGGGGATGGAAGCGCTGCTCGCCAAGGGCGTGCTCTTCGGTGTGTGCAACGTGGCGATCACGATCTACAGCGGTATGGTCGCGAAGAACATGACTATGGAGGCGGCGGCGGTGAAGCAGGACTGGATCGCGAACCTGCTCCCCGGAGTCCAGGTGGTGCCGTCCGGCGTGCTGGCCGTGAGCCGGGCGCAGGAGAAGGGCTGCGCGTACTGTTTCGCGGGTTGAGAAAACCCGGTGTGGCAG
Organism: uncultured Gemmatimonadaceae bacterium; assembly: GCA_964641215.1. Classification (GTDB taxonomy): domain Bacteria; phylum Gemmatimonadota; class Gemmatimonadetes; order Gemmatimonadales; family GWC2-71-9; genus 13-1-40CM-70-15. Next base: position 5,146 of record CAZXKD010000055.1, on the reverse strand, counting down.
CGGCAATGGGGTCGCGTGCAGCGACCCCATTCTCGTTTCTCGCCAGGGTCGGTCACCGCCATCCCCGCAGGCCGCGCACGAAATCGTGCAGCACCAGAAACTTCTCGAACACCACCACGCCCTTGCGCTTGCGCCCGAACTCTCCGAACAGCTCGCGCAGCCGGCCGCGGCGGGCGACGTAGAACCGGAACGTTTCGGCGAAATCCTCCTGGGGGTGGGTGCCGGCGTAGGCGCTCACGTAATCCACCAGCGTCGTCGCCACTCCGCGCCGCTCGAAGTCCACCCAGTGCTCGTCCGCCACCCGGTAGGCCATGCGCACCTCGCCGAAGGCGCGACGAAACCGTCCCGTCCGCGTCCAGGTCCAATGATGGTACAGGAAGGAATGCCCCAGCTCATGGAGCAGCAGGCCGGTCAGCATGTTCCAGGAGATCTCGTCGCGGCGCCGCTTGCCCAGCACGTAGCGGCGATCGAGCTCGATGATCTTGGGGGCATCGGGGGCGACACCGGACACGCCCGGCCGCATCAGGATGCGGTAGTTCCAGTCGCGGATTCGGGAAACGACCAGCAGCCGGCGGGCGCGGCGGAGCGCGCGGGGAATGAGGTCGCGCCCGGTGGCGTCCGCTCCGCACCAGGGGCACGTGCCCATCCAGTCGTCGACCCCCTTGTCGCAGTGCGGACAGATGTTCTGGAAGTGATCGTACCGCCAGCTCTGATTCCGTCCGCACCAGGGGCAGAAGGCCATCGGATACTGCACCCCGCCGCCGCAGCCCCAGTCGCAGCGCGCGTGATACTTGAACCCCTTCGGCGCTTTCAGTGGCTCCGGACTGGAGTCGGCATCGGTGATGTCCCGGCCGCACCAGGGACAGAACGAGAATTTGTCCGACACCATCCAGCGGCAGTAGCGGCACTCGGTGTTGGTGATCCGCTGCGTGTCGCGCCACTCGAGTCGACGGCTGCAGTTGGGGCAGAAGGCCCAGAACGGCTCGAGCTCCGCACGACACGTCGGGCAGCGGACCTCGGGCCTGGGCACCTCACGACGCACGCGCGGACTCATCGCGCCAGCGCCTCGTCGACGATGCGCTGGATGAAGTCCTCGTACTTCATCCCCGCTTTCTCGGCGGACATGGCCAGCTCGTGCCCGGCGGCGATGAACGGATTGGGGTTCACTTCCAGCACGTACACCTCCGCATCGTGCGTCAGCCGCAAGTCGATGCGACCGTAGTCCTGCAGCCCCAGCGCGTGAAAAGCCGTCTCGCACACCTGACGGATCTTGGCCTGGACCTCTTCAGAGAGCCCGCGCGCGAAGTCGTTGTGGATCTTGTGGCGCTCCCGGTATTCCTCGTCCCACTTCATCTTGTATGTGGCGATCCGCTGCTCGGCCGCCGGCAGCTTGCCGAAGTGGAGCTCCAGTACCGGCAGCATCTCGAGCTCGTCGTTCCCCACCAGCCCCGCGTACAGCTCGCGACCATCGATGAGCTCTTCGGCGATCGCCGCCTGGTGGAACTGCTCGTGGATGAAGCGTGCGCGCTCGACCAAGCTCTCGTCGTCCGCAACCACCGACGCCTGCGCGATCCCCACCGAGCCGTCCTCGAGCAGCGGCTTGACGATCAGCGGGGACCGCAGCGCCGATGGCCGCACGAATTCCACGCCCGGCGGGAACACCGCGAAGTCGGGCACCCGGATCCCGTGGAACGCCAGGATCTTCTTGCTCATCGACTTGTTGCGGGCGACGAGCAGCCCGGTCGGCGAGGAGCCGGTGTGCCGGTAGCCATGCATCTCGATCACAGCGGCGACGGCGTATTCGTGCCGCGACCCGCTGCGGAAGCTCTCGCAGCAGTTGAACACCAGCTCCGGCTTGAACTCGGCCAGCCCGTCCACCAGCTCGCGACTATCGTCGCGGATCCCCAACATCCGGACGGTGTGGCCCCGCTTCAGGAGCGCGCGGCCGACGTCGTACTCGGCCTCCTCCACTTCCCCCGCCTCCATCTCCCGCCGGTAGTCCTCGTCGCCCCACTCTGGATGGAGCGAATCGAACACCACGGCGACCTTCACCGTCCCGCCGTCCGTGCGTCCGATAGTCCGACTCTGGCCATGTCCCGCCTCACCGTCCGCAGCCCCACCAATATGACCAGGCCCCCCAGCACCCCCACCGCCGGCAGGATCAGCATCGCGCGGCGCAGCTCGAACTGGTCCGACAAGTACCCGACGAGGGGGGGCGCGATGGCGTCCCCGGCGAGGTGGGAGAAGAGCACGAATGCCCCCAGGACCGAAGCGCGTACCGCTGGGGGAACGACGTCGAAGATCACGGCCGACAGGGGTCCGTTGTACCAAGTGTAGAGAAACAACGTCACGACCAGCAGGGCGGTGAACGTGCGCATCTCGTTCACCAGGAGGAGCGCCACGCACACCGGCCCGCCGAGTACGAACCCGGCGCCGGAAGCGAGCACTCTCCCGCCACTCCACCGTTCGAAGACGCGGTCGCCCATGCGGCCGCCGACCAGCGACCCCAGCGCCCCGCCCACGAGCCCCCAAACGCCGAATTGCCGGCCGAACTCCGCGACTGAGAGGCCGTGGATGCGATGCATGAACGTCGGCGCCCAGACGATGAGACCGTTCACGGAGAACGTGACCATCGCGCCGCCGATGAACACCCAGATCAGGGTCGGCGTGCGGAGCACGGTCGCCGCCGCCTTTTGAAAGTCCTGCAGCGCCGTGGCGGCCACCTCACCCGCCTCCGTCGTGCCCGCGATGGCGACGGGGACCAGTCGGTAGACCGTCCAGCACAGGCCCAGCACCACGAATCCGCCGAACACCGCCGTGTCGAGGTCGGACGGCTCCCCCGCGATCAGGGCCAGGATGCCGCCGACCGCCGCCCCCGTCGCCGAGAGGAGCAGCAGCGGGGCGACGAACGGCAGCGCCCGCCGCACGCCGCGGCTGATCACGCCTCGAACGCTCTTGAGCAGCGGGGCGGGCGCCCGCCGCATCGGCTCACGCAGCCGGGAGGCGAGCACGGCCAGCGCGAACGCCGGGATCCCCATGATGACGAAGGTCGCGCGCCAGCCGTAATGCTCCATCAGCACGCCGCCCACCCAGACGCCGAGCACGCCGCCGAGGGCCATCCCGACAGAGTAGACGCCGATCGCGAAGGCGCGACGGCGCCCCTGGTAGAACTCCGCGATCAGCGCCTGGGCCGCCGGACCGTAGCCCGCCTCCCCCACACCCACCATCGCGCGGCAGACGAACAGCTGCCAGAACCGATGCACGGCCCCGCCCAGCGTGGTGAAGGTGCCCCACAATCCCACGCCGAGGGCGATCACCGCCCGGCGGGACTTGAGGTCGCCGATCACCCCGAGGGGCAGGGCTGTGAGCGAGAGCACGATGACGTACGCCGACCCCAGCCAGCCAAGCTTCTGGTCGCTCAAGCCAAGGTCCCGCTTGATGGGCTCGAACAGCGCGAAAACGACGTTGCGGTCGGTGTAGTTCAGCAGGTTGACCACCGTAAGGAGGCCCAGGGCGTATGCCGCATACGCCCCGGGGGAATTCGCCGATCTACCGCCCTTAGGGAGGTCCCCCGCCAGTGGCCGCCTCCGCGCGCGCGTCGCGGTCCGCCTTTGCCTCGAGGTATGCTTCGGTCAACTGGCGCATGATCTCGCCGCGCCGGTCATACAGCCGCTTGGGCGCCCGCGGCTTGCGTTTGGCGAGGGCGTACGCGGCGATGATGGGGAAGGCCACGGTGTTGTCGAGATAGCAGACCACCGTCCCGGGCAGCTGGTCGGGGTCCACCTTGCCCCAGCTCACCGCCTCGGCGGGCGTGGCTCCGGAAAGGCCGCCGGTGTCGGGCCGCGCGTCGGTGAGCTGGAGGTAGTAGTCGTGGCCCTTCTCGCTGATCCCGAGCACCTCCTGAATCTGCGGCTCGGTCTGCAAGACGAAGTTCTTGGGGCTGCCCCCGCCGATGATCAGCACGCCGCTCTTGCCGCCGGCGACCTTGGCGGCGAACACGAGGGCGGACGTCTCGTTGACGTCGGCACTCACGTCGAAGCGCAGCTGGCTGCCCGCCAGGGCCTGCTCGGCCACGTTCATCCCGATCGACGAGTCGCCGGGCGAGGAGGTGTAGATCGGCACGCCACACCGGTGCGCCACCCCGAGCACCGACTTGCGCGTGATCCCCAGCGCCTGCTCGCGCTCCAGGATGTAGCCGCCGAGCAGGTGATGGTACTCGGCGGTGCTCATGGGACGCTGGAACTCCGGCCGCGCCGACACCTCGCGGACGTACGCGTCGGTCGAGAGCAGCACCTCGTAGTCGAAAAAGATGTCGTAGATCCGGACCACGCCCTCTTCGCGGAGCGCGACGTCGTCGATGAACGGGGTCCCCTTGTGCATCGTGAGGCCGAGCCCGAAGTGCGCGTCGTGGTAGAGATTGGCGCCGGTGGACACGATCCAATCGATGAACCCCGCCTCAATGAGCGGAATGATCGTGGACATCCCCAGGCCCGCCGGCGTCATCGCGCCCGTCAGGCTCATCCCCACCGTCACATCGGGCTCGAGCATGCGCTCGGTGAACAGCCGGCACGCCTCCGCCAGCCGCCCCGCGTTGTAGGCCAGGAACGCGTTTTCCACCAGCTCGGGGACCGTCTCCCTGCCGCTGATGGGACGCGGGTCGATGCGCGGGCCGCGCAGGTAGTCCTTCCGGGTGGGCATGTCAGGGCTCGACGGCGCTGAGGACCTGGCTGCGCCGCTCGCGCGCCCGGAGGATGCGACGCACCGCATCCATCGGATCGTCGGTGACGTGGAACAGCTCCAGATCCGTGGTGTTGATCTTGCCCTCTCCCGCGACGCGCTCCCGGAGCCATTCGACCATGCCGTTCCAGTACGCCGCGCCGAAGAGGACCACCGGGAAGTGTTTGACCTTCCCGGTCTGGATCAGGGTCAGCGCTTCGAATAGCTCGTCCATCGTACCGTATCCGCCGGGAAACACGATGAAGGCCGTCGAGTATTTGACGAACATCGTCTTGCGCACGAAGAAATAGCGGAAGTGGATAGTGCGCTCCACGTAGGCGTTGGTCCCCTGCTCGAAGGGCAGCTCGATGTTACAGCCGATCGAGAGGCCGTTGCCCTCTTGGGCCCCGCGGTTGGCCGCCTCCATGAT
>CAZXKD010000054.1:9602-16290 GCA_964641215.1 uncultured Gemmatimonadaceae bacterium | reverse complement strand
GCGCGCACCGGCGCGTCGCTCGGCCAGGCCCCGCGGCCCAGCGGGCCGGCGGCCGACCCGGCCGCTAAGGCTGGCACTCGTGACAGCGCCAAGCCCGCGGCCAACGTGATGACCACGCCCGACGGCAGGCAGATTCCCTTGCCGGCCGGCGTGACGGCCGACAAGGTGCGCGAGCTGTTCCGGAAGGCCATGACCGGCGGCGCGCTCACCGCGGAGGAGCAGGCGGTGCTGCGGCAGGTGCGCTCGGCGTTCGGCGGTGGACGCGGCGGCCAGGGCGGCGGATTCGGGGGCCCCGGAGGGGCCGGCATGCGCCGCAGCAACAACTTCAGCGGCAACTTCATCGTGTTCGCGCTGCGGAACGGCACTCCACTGCCGGTCAACATCCGCACCGGTCTCACCGACCTCGACTACGTCGAGGTGACGAGCGGCCTGGTGGAGAAGGACACCGTGCTGCTGCTGCCGAGCGCGTCGCTGGTGCAGTCGCAACAGGACATGAAGAACCGGTTCCAGAACATGACTGGTGGTGGGCTGCCGGGGCTGCGCCAGCAGAGCGGCGGCAGCGGGACCACGAAGAACTAGCGATGCTGCTCGGCGAGATCATCCAGGTCGCGCTGCAGGCGGTCCGCGCGAACAAGCTGCGGTCGCTGCTCACCACCCTGGGCATCATCATCGGTGTGGGCGCGGTGATCACCATGATCGCCCTCGGCTCCGGTGCGCAGAAGGCGGTCCAGGATCGCATCCAGGCCATGGGCCCGACCCTGCTGACCGTCTTTCCCGGCCAGAACTTCCGCGGCGGCATCGCCATCATGGGGGCCATCAGCATCACGATGGACGACGACACCGCGCTCGCCGCCGGCACGCGCTTCGTCGACGCCGTGATCCCGGAGCTGTCGCGCAACGTGCAGGTGAAGAAGGGCAACCAGAACATCAACGTGAGCGTGGTCGGCACCACGTCCAACTACGTGCCGGTGCGCAGCTACACGATCCCCTACGGTCGCACGTACACGCCCGGGGAGGACGAAGCCCGGCAGCGGTACGCCGTGGTCGGCTCGGCCATTCCCGACATGTTCAACGTCAACCCCGCGGCCATCATCGGCCAGGACATCCAGATCCGCGGCATCACCTTCGAGGTGATCGGCGTGCTGAGCCAGAAGGGGGCCCAGGGGTCGTTCAACAACCCGGACGAGCAGATCCTCATCCCGCTCCAGACGGCTCGCTACCGCATGTTCGGCCCCGATCGGCTGCGCTCCATCACCCTGCGAGTGATCGACCTGGATCACATGAATCTCGCGATGATCGAGATCGAGCGGGTGCTGCGACGCATGCATCACATCCGCCCGGGCGCCGACAACGACTTCCAGATCCGCAACCAGACGGACATCCTCGCCACCTTCCAGCAGACCACCCAGACGTTCGGCGCGCTGCTCGCGGGCATCGCGGCCGTCAGCCTGCTCGTCGGCGGCATCGGGATCATGAACATCATGCTGGTGTCGGTCACCGAGCGCACCCGCGAGATCGGCGTCCGCAAGGCGCTCGGCGCCACCCGCAGCAACATCCTGTTTCAGTTCCTCGTGGAGGCCCTGGTGCTGTGCCTGGCCGGCGGCATGGTGGGCGTGATCTTCGGCTCCTTCGGCGCGATCGTGCTGTCCAGGATGTTCCATTGGAACACGCTGATCTCGCCGCTCGCGATTCTGCTGGCGTTCTTCTTCAGCGCCTTGGTCGGTCTGTTCTTCGGCATCTGGCCGGCGCAGCGCGCGGCGCAACTCGATCCCATCCAAGCCTTGCGCTACGAGTAGTCGCCCCAGCCGACGAAGCGTCGGTGCACCCGGGAAACGGGAGTCGTGAAACGGGAAACGCAGTGACGAATCGTTGACGTTTCCCGATTCCCGTTTCTCGTCTCCCGGCTGTATTTTGTGGTATGGTTCACGCCCTCCTCGCCCTCATCCTCTTCCAGACCGGTGACGGCTCGGGCCTCGTCTACGACGGCCGCGCCCGCCAGCTCGACGTCCGCCCGCCGCGCCTCGAGGCCACGGTCGTCATCGACGGCGTCCTCGACGAACCTGTGTGGCGGCAGGCAGCGCGCCTCACCGGCTTCACCCAATACCGTCCGGTCGACAGCCGCCCGGCGGCGGACTCGACGGTCGCGCTGGTGTGGTACGCCCCCGACGCGATCTACTTCGGGATCCTCGCCTACGAGTCCCACGGCCCCGTGGTGCGCGCCACGCTCGCGGACCGCGACAACATCGACGCCGACGATCACGTCCAGATCCTGCTGGACACGTACGATGACCACCGCCGCGCCCTGCTCTTCTCAGTGAACCCGCTCGGCGTCCAGGAGGACGGCGTCCGCAGTGAAGGCCAGGACGCAGGCGCAGCCGGCGGCGGCGTCGGCACCGGGCGGTTCGACGGCATCGTGGATCTCAATCCCGACTTCGTCTACCAGTCGCGCGGCCACGTCATGCCCTGGGGCTACGAGGTCGAAGTCCGTATCCCCTTCAAGAGCATCCGCTACCAGAGCTCCGACCCGCAGGACTGGGGGCTGCAGATCGTTCGGATCACGCAGCATACGGGCTACGAGGACAACTGGGCGCCCACCGTGCGGGCCAGCGCCAGCTACCTGATCCAGGCCGGCCGGCTGCGGGGGCTCACCGGCCTGCACCGCGGCCTGGTGATGGACCTGAGTCCCGAATTCACGACCCATGTGGACGGGGCGCCGCGCGGAGGGACGGGGCCGGGGTACGTCTACAAAGGCGATCCGCAGCCCGGCGGCAACCTGCGGTGGGGCGTGTCCCAGAACCTGAACGCCACCGGGACCATCAACCCGGACTTCTCGCAGGTCGAGGCCGACATCGCCCAGGTGACGGTGAACCAGCGCTTCGCGCTGTTCTTCCCCGAGAAGCGCCCGTTCTTTCTGGAAGGCCTCGAGCAGTTCGACACGCCCAACCGGCTGATTTACACGCGGGAGATCGTTTCCCCCGTGGCCGGCGCCAAGCTCACCGGCAAGCTGGGGGGCACCAACGTGGCGTATCTGGCGGCGGCGGACGACCCGGCGCAATCGCGCACCGGCGCCCACCCCTTCTTCAACCTGCTGCGGGTGCAGCGCGACCTCGGCGTCAGCTCGACGGTCGGCCTGGCGTACACCGATCGGCTCGACGGTGGCGACTACAACCGGGTCCTCGGGGCGGACGCGCGGATCATCTGGAAGCACATCTGGTTCTCGCAGGTGCAGCTGGTCGGCTCGTGGGACGAGAGCGCCGGCGTCCCGCGCGCGGGCAAGCTGTGGGACGTGACGCTGTACGACCGCACGGGACGCTCCTACGGCAACCACGGTGAGATCGTAGGTATCACCCCCGACTTCGTCGCCCGGAGCGGTTTCGTGAACCGCGTGGGGATCGTCACGGCGCGGCTCTTCGATCGCTACACGGTGTACGGCCGTCCCGGAGCGCTCGTCGAGCAGCTGAGCACGTTCCTGCTCGTGAGCCCGCTGTGGCGCTACGACGACTTCCTCAAGCTCCGGGGCACGATCGAGGGAGGGTACACGGTCACGTCGAGCGCGAACGTCCGCGGGGGCTGGAGCCTCAGCGCCGCCGTGTCCAACAACCTGCAGCGCTTCGACGCGGCGCCGTACGCGGGCTACCAGGTGAACCGCACCGTCGATACGATCCCGTTCGCGCTGCCGCACGGGTTGTACAACCTCTGGAGCGCGAATGCCAGCTTCAACACTCCGCACCGCGTGCTCACGCTGGGGGGGAGCGCGGGCTACGGCGCAGCCCCGATCTTCGCCGAAGCGGCCGAGGGACGGCAGGTCGCACTCAACGCGACGGCCGGCTGGCGGCCCACATCGTCGATTCGCGTCGACGCCCTCTGGACACACGTGCGTCTCACCAGGGCCCGGGACGGGAGCCGTTTCTCGACCGCCAACATTCCGCGCGTCAAGATCGAATACCAGCTGACGCGAGCGATCTTTTTCCGCTACATCGGCCAGTACTTCGCGCAGGATCAGGTCGCCCTCCAAGATCCGCGCACCGGCCAGCCGCTCATCGTGAACGGGACGGCCGCCGGACCGCAGGCGACCAACGACTTCCGCAACGACGTCCTGTTCTCCTTCAAGCCGAACCCGGGGACGGTGTTCTTTTTCGGGTACGGCGCCTCGCTCGACGAGCCCCAGGCGTTCGCGTTCCGGCAGCTCCGCCGCACCGGCGACGGCTTCTTCCTCAAGGCGAGCTACCTGTTCCGGATGTAGGTTTCCCCGCATGCTGGCCTGGACGTCCATCGACGCGCAGCTGGCGCAGGAACTCGCCGCCAAGCGTCGTCAGTACGTCCGCGCCAGCACCCGCACCCGCTGGGGTATCGTCGCGGTCGCGACCCTGTTGCTGGTGGTCGTCCGGCTGGCGCACCTCGTGCCGATCTCGTGGGTCTACATTGGGGCGTTCGCCGCCGCCTTCGCGCCGGCGAATTACGCCCTGTTCCGCCTCGCGCGGGACCCCGCGTTCCAGCCCGGGCACGCGCTACTCAGCATCGCGATCGACAGCGCGACGATCTCCACGGTCCTCTACGCGCTGGGGCCGACGGGTCACGTGCTCTACGCCGCGTACCTCGTCGCCCCGATGCAGGCGGCGCTCTACCTGGGGCGGCGGGAGGCCTGGGGCGCCCTGGTGATCAACTTGCTGGGCTTCACGCTCGTCACCGCCGTGCGCACGACTCAGGGCGACTGGGTGTGGAGCGTGTTCCTGCAGGAGCTCCTGGTGCTCGTCGTCGCCTGCGCGGCGCTGATCCCGCTGCTCACCCGCATCGTCGATCGGCTGCGGGACACGCGTGGCGTGCTCGCGCAGATCGAGCGGGGCGACCTCACCATGAAGGTCGCCGACGTCGCGCCCGACGAGCTCGGCTTTCTCGCAGTGAGCGTCGACCGCACCACGGACGCCATCGCCGCGATCGTGCGCCAGGTGCAGCAGCAGGCGCAGGAGCTTGCGGCCATGGCCGAGGAGCTCGCCGCCTCCGCCCAGGAGCTCCAGGCGTCGTCGCAAGAGATCTCGGCGACCACCGTGCAACTCTCCGCGGGCACCGAGCGCCAGCGCCAGCTGATCGGCCATGGCCGGACCGACACCGATGCCGCCGCGGCAACCGCAGTCACGCTCCACGGGCGCGCCCAGGAGGCCGAGCAGGAGATCGGCGCCATCGCCCAGGAGGCCCGGCGGCACGGCGAGGAGATCGCGCGCGCGCGCGAGCTGCTGCGGACCCTCGTCAGCCACATCGACCAGGTCGCCCAGGCCGCCACCACGCTCGAGCAGGGGTCGAAGGAAGTGGGGAAGCTGGTGGACAGCATCACGCGCATCGCCAGCCAGACCGACCTGCTCGCCCTCAACGCCGCGATCGAGGCGGCGCGGGCCGGCCAGCACGGGCTGGGCTTCCGAGTCGTGGCGGCCGAAGTCCGCAAGCTCGCCGAGCAGAGCACGCGCGCCGCGGGCGAGGTGCAGGCGCGGGTGGCGCAGACCCAGGATCAGATCGCCCGCGTGGTCGCCGCGATGCGGGAAAGCCGCACCACGGCGCAGGGGGTGGGGTCGGTCTCGACGTCGGTGCAGCAGGCGCTCGACGCCATCTTCGCCGACCTGAACCGCACGGTGCAGTTCGCCACGGCGTTCGCGGCCGAAACCGAAGGCCAGTCGAAACGGATGCGCGAGGTGGTGCGCCGCATGGAGGAGGTGGCGGTGATCGCCGACGCGGCGGCGCAGGGAGCCCAGCAGACCACGGCGGCGACCCAGCAGCAGATCGCCTCGCTCGGCGAGCTCACCACGACGTCGCAGCACCTGTCGCTCGCCGCGGCGAAGCTCACCGAGACCATTCAGCGCTTCACGGTGAACGGCAAGGCCACAGGGCTGCCGGCCCTGCTGCTCGCCGCGAGCGCCGCGCTGGCGCCGGCGCCGGCCCGCGGCCAGGACAACTTCGAGATCCAGGTGTATGGCTCCGAGCTCGTCTCCCCCGGCCGGACCATGCTCGAGCTGCACAGCAATTTCACCGTGGACGGGCGGCGCGGGGTCTCCGACGGCGTGTGGCCGAGCGCCCGCGCGCTGCACGAGACCCTGGAACTGACGCACGGGTTCACGCCCTGGTTCGAGGTCGGCTGGTACTTGTTCACAAGCGTGCAGAGCGGGGGGGACTGGAACTGGGTCGGCGACCACGTTCGGCCGCGCCTGCGAGCGCCGGAGACCTGGCACTGGCCCGTGGGAGCGAGCCTGTCCTTCGAATTCGGCTACCAGCGTCGCGCCTTTTCGGCCGACACCTGGTCCCTGGAGATTCGGCCGATCATCGATCGCCGCTGGGGCTCATGGTATTGGGCGGTGAACCCGACGCTGGAGCGGGCGCTCAAAGGAGCGGGCAGCGCTCAGGGGTTCGCCTTCTCGCCCAACGTCGCGGTCACTTACGACCTCACCCCGCGGGTCACGGCCGGGCTCGAGTACTACGGCGCCGTCGGTCCGCTGACGGGGTTCGACCCGCTGCCGCAGCAGCAGCACCAGATCTTCCCGGTCATCGACCTGAACCTGTCACCCAATTTCGAGTTCAATGCGGGGGTAGGCGTGGGGATGACGGCCGCGACGGACCACCTCATCGTCAAGCTACTCACGGGATATCGGTTCTGAATCGCAGGTAGCACAAACGAACGGGGCCTCCACGAGGGAGGCCCCGATCG
>CAZXKD010000054.1:0-9502 GCA_964641215.1 uncultured Gemmatimonadaceae bacterium | reverse complement strand
GTTTTCAACAACCGCCGCGCGCTCCGATTCGCCTCGCGCCGAATCTCCTCGACCTTCGCCGTCCGCAGGCGCCCCCCCTGCACCACGATCTTCCCGTCCACCACCACGTGACGCACGTCGCTGGCGCGAGCGCTGTACACGATGCGCGAGACCAGGTCCGCCTCCTCGGGCTGCGCGTGCGGGCCCGAGAGATCGAGCGCGATGACATCCGCGCGCTTGCCCGTCTCGATCGAGCCGATCTCGCCCTCCAGGCCCAGCGCGCGAGCGCCGCCGAGCGTGGCCAGCTCCAGAGCCTGCACCGCCGGTAGGGCGTCGGGGCCGAGCCGCGGTTTCTGGACCAGGGCGGCGAGCCGCAGCTCCGCAAAGCCGTCGAGCCGGTTGTTGCACGGCGCCCCGTCGGCACCCAGCGCCACGCGGCACCCGGCCGCCAGCAGCTCCGGAACCGGAGCGATGCCGCTGCCCAGCTTCATGTTCGAGCTGGGACAGTGCACCACGTTGGTGTGCTGGCGGGCCAGGCGCCGAATCCCTTCGCCGTCCACCCAGACGCAATGGGCCAGCGCCGTGCGCGGACCGGCGATGCCCACCGAGTCCAGGTAGGCGATCTCGTCGTTGCCCGTTTCCCGCTTCACGGTCTCCAGCTCGACCGGCGTCTCCGCCGCGTGGGTGTGGATCACCGCGCCGGCTTTCTCCGCCAGGTCGCTCACGGCGCGGAGCAACGGACCGGTACAACTCGGTGCGAAACGCGGCGCGTAGCACCATCGCAGGCGGCCGTCCGAGCGGCCGTGCCACGTGGCGCACAGGTCGGCCGCTTCTCGGAGCGCCCGGTCCGTCGCCTCTCGCAGCCCCGGGGGTGCGGACGCCGCGTCCATCAGACACTTGCCCGCGGTCGCCCGCAGGCCGATCGTCTCGAGCGCCCGGAAGGCGGCGTCCGTATGCCGCACGGTCTCCATGTCGAGGATCGCGGTCGTGCCGCCGAGCAGCAGCTCGGCCGCACCGAGCATGGCCGACCAGTAGACGGAGTCCTCGGTATGCGCCGCCTCCAGCGGCCAGATGCGCCGGGCGAGCCACTGCTCGAGCGGCAGGTCGTCGGCGAGCCCGCGGAATAGCGTCTGACAGAGATGAATGTGAGCTTGGACGAGGCCCGGGAGCAGGACCAGCCCGCGGCAGTCGATGATGGACTTTCGGTCCGACCGTCGGACGGTCCGACCGTCCGACCTTTTCTTCACCGCCGCGATCTTTCCCCCCTCAACCCACACGTCGGCATCGAGGATGCGCCGTTGCGGATCCATCGTCACGACGCGGCCGCCGGTAAGGACCAGCACGCCTACGTCGTCACCCGCGGTCGCGCCTTGGTGGTGTCCTGGGGCAAGTCGAAATACGCGGCGACTTCGTCCGCAAGGTCTTCCTCGGCGTACGTGCCGGTGAGGATGCGCTCCGGGCTGCCGGGCTCGACCAGGAGGTAGCCGAAGGGGTAATCGAGCCCCGACAGCATGATGGGGCGGCGCTTCCGGTCCGGCAACGCCACGTACACCGTCTCGGAGTGCGTGGGCAGCAGGGTGATATCGAACGCGGTCAGCTGCGGCAGGATCGCCTGGGTGGCCGACGTCAACTCATCGAACGCGTCGACCGCGTCGTCGGGGTTGAGGGTGTCCCCCCCCGCCGGCAGCCAGAACACGATCACGGTCGGTCCCGTGATGACTCGCGGCGTGTGCAGCACGCTGTCCGTGGAGTCGCGCGTGAACTGCGCGAGATCCGCTGCGGCCGCTCCCTGGGGAGGCTTGACGACGCTACGGGAGTGACAGCCCGCGAGCAGCGCCACCAGCGCGGTAAATACGACAGGCCTCATGCCCGAAATATATTCGCCCGCCGCCCGCTACCCGATGGCCGCCAGCGCGTCATGGAGCTCCCCCGCGGTCCGGTATCGCTGCTCCGGCATCTTCCCCATCGCTTTGAGGACGACCGCCGCGAGCGCGTCGGGGACGTCCGCGTTCAGCGTGCGTGGGTCCGGGGGCCCTTCCTCGAGGTGCTTGGCGATCAGCGACCAGGTCGTCTCGGCCTCGAACGGGACGCGGCCGGTGAGACACTCGAACAGCACCACCCCCGCCGAGTAGAGATCGCTGCGCGGATCGAGCTCGGAGCCCGAGAGCTGCTCGGGGGACATGTAGTCCGGCGTGCCGATCGTCGTCCCGGCCGCGGTGAGCCCCTGCGGCTTGTCTTTCGGCTGGTTGGCGAGCCGCGCGATGCCGAAGTCCATCACCTTCAGGAAGCCGCTGGGCTCGACCACCATATTCTGCGGCTTGATGTCGCGGTGGATCACGCCCTCGGCGTGGGCCACCTCGAGCGCGCGGCACAGCTGCTTCCCGACGGTCAGCGTCACCGGGACGGGCAGCTTGCCTCGCGTGGCGATCAGCTGCTTTAGCGACGTGCCTTCGACGAATTCCATGGTGAGGTAGTACATCCCGTTCACCTCACCCAGGTCGTAGGTGCGGACCACGTTGCGGTGGGCGATCCGACGCGCCAGCCGGATCTCCTGCTTGAAGCGCTCCAGGGCCACGGTGTCGCCCGTCAGCGCTTCGGGCCGCAGCGTCTTGATTGCAACGGGCTCCTGGAGCTCGCGGTCGAGGGCGCGGTATACCACGCCCATGCCGCCCATGCCGAGGATTTCCTTGATCTCGTAACGGCCCGCGAACGTCGAGCCGGGGCGCAGCACGTCCCCGCCCGACGCGATCGACGGTCGACCCGCTACCTCGCGCACCGCGGTCGCGGCGGCGCCGATCGGCTCAGTCGCGGCTGCCCCGGTGGCACGCATCATGTATTCCACCAGATCGGACTTCTCTTTGAGGTCCTCCACCAGACTCTTGAAGGCCCGCGCCAGGACGCCGATCTCGTCCCCCGAGGAGACGTCGATCGCCACGCCATAGTCGCCGTCCTGGACCTGGCGGGTGGCGAGGGCGAGGCGTCGCACCGGCCCCGCGATCTGGCGCGCCTGGACGAAGGCGAAGGCCAGCGCGAGCACGACGCCGAGCCCGATGGCGAGGATCATGGTGCGCTGCAGGGCGCGGAAGGCGGCGAGCTCGGCTTCGCGCGTGCGCAGGGCCACGAACCCGCCGCGCAGGTCCCCGGCCGGGGAGCGAATCGGCCCGGCCAGACCGACCAGATGGGCGGCCCTCCCCCCCCCCGCCCCCCCCGGACCCTGGGTCGCGGCCGACATGGCCATTCCTTCCCCACCCGTATCGGCGGCGAGCGCCTCCGGCCGCACGGCGGCCGTGAGCGCCGGGCCGATCTCCTCGTGCGGGAGGGTGCTGCCGACGACGTACGGCCGGTTGAGTGTGTCGAGGGCGAAGAAGACCACGTCCGAATTCGTCGCCTGCTGGATCGCGTGGGCGAGGCTGTCGCTGATTTCGTAGGCCGCGACCAGCGCTCCCTGCGGAGCCGCCGTCGGCTTGTCACGGAGGGGCGTTCCCACGGCGATGAACATCTTGCTCTGCACGTCGTCCAGCCATGCCCCGCTCGTCTGATCGCCGTTCAGCGCGCTCGCGACGAGCGGTGCGACCGCCATGTTCCGGTCGAACTGATCCGGATAGTCGGTGCGCGCGATCAGAATCCCGTCGCTGTTGGTCACGAGCGTCCAGGAGGCGCCGACCAGACTGTCGATTTCGCGCGCCTGGTCGAGCGCCTCGGCGCGGTCGCCCTGGTTCAGCAGTCGCTGCCGGTACTGGGGCACGGCCGTCGCCACCGTGCTGGCACGGCCCAGCGTGCGCGTCCGGGCGGCGAGGTAATCGTCCACGGCGCTGCGGGTCCCCAGCAGGGCGCGGTGAATGGAGGCGTCGGCGGTCCGGTTAGCCTCGAGCGAGGTGACTCCGAAGGCGGCGCCGAGCACGGCGACCACCAGCAGCGTGGAGCCGAGGAAGATCTTGCCGGCGAGTCCGAAGCCCTTAGTAGCGCTCGAGTCCGGCATTCGTCGGATAGTCCTGCCCGAACTTGTTCTTGTGAGGCTCCCACTTGTAGCCGCGCGCATCGAGGCTGATCTGCAGGTCCCCTGCCCCTTGCGGCGTGACGGTGATGTCCTGCACCACCTCGGTCGCGACCCGCTCGTGCCAGACGTGCAGCGTGTACCGCCCCGGCGGGACGTCGGTGATGGCGAACGCGCCGTCCCCCGCCGGCTGCGCGTACCAGCGGCTCGCCAGGACGAGGACGTAGGCCACCATCCGTGGATGCACGTTGCAGAACACCCGCACCAGCCCGGAGGCCGTGAAGGTGTGGGCCTTGGCCTCGCCACGACCGTACAGGCCCAAGTCGAACTGGTTCGGTTCGCTCACCGAGAACACGTTGTGGTTGAAGGGATCGAGGTTGGGGAATCGCACCGTCGAGCCCAAGGGGAGCACGCTCACGTGCGGCGCGTACGTCTTGTCCCGGATGAAGATCTCCGCCGTCGCCGGCCGCGCGGGCGGCCCGGGGCTCTCCAGGAAGACCACCGCGTCCCCGAGATCGGGACTGGGTTTGTTCCCCTTTTCCAGGATGGTCACGTGCCCCGCCACCCGCGCGCCCGCCTGCGCTCTCAGCCCGGGCGGCGTGAGAACCATCACCGCCGCGAGCCCCAATCCCCACCGTGTCATCGCTCGGCTCTTCCTCATTCAGCGTCGGGCGGCCGGCGGTGCTTTTCCTGGCGGCGGTACTGTTTCTTGGAGCGGTGGACCTTGTGCGGCGGGACTTTGAGCCGCCCCTTGACCGGCGCAGCGGGGTTCGGGACCCGCACCGTCACCTTGTGCTTCTTCATTCCGGCTCATCTCCCCACGCGTCGCTGGATCTGCCGAGCGTGATGCCGCGCATGAATTACGTGGAACCGCTCCCACTCCTCCAACGTCAGATCGCCGAGCCGCGGGTGCATCACGAACAGGTCGAAGCGCCTGGCCGGCAGGAGCAGCTTCTCGAGCTCGAGAAACCGGGCGACCCCCTCGCGGAAATGGGTGTCGGCGCCCGCCCGGGGCACGTACGCCGCGGGCAGCGAGGCCTGGGGCGCCTTTCGGCCTGGCGGAAACACCTCCAGGCCCATGATCAATGCGTTGGCAAGCCGCTGCAGCAGGGTCCGAGGGCGGCGGGTCATCGGGTCCCGGGCGCGACGATCCTCGAACCCTTTGCCGCTCCACTCCAGCCCCAGCGCCAGATGCTCCACGATCTGCGCCGCGTTCCACTTGCCGGCAGGCGCCGCATGCCACTCCGCGTCGGACCGGTCGGCGAGCGGCCCGAGAACGATCTCGGGCAGGTCGGCGAAGACAGGATTACCCATTAGCTTCCATCGTCCGCTTTCGCAGGGATACTACGGTTGAGTCCGTTGCGCCGCCACCCGATTGCGCTCGCCCTCGCCGCGCTCGTCGCGTTGAGTGCGCTGTGGCCGCTCCCCCCTTTGCTCGACGCAGTGACTGGCGCCCCGCCGGGGGCCGCCGACCTCGCCCGGCCATCCCTCTATCTGATCGAGGCTCCCCTCACGGACCTGCTCGACGCCCTCACCTTTCTCAGCCTCCCTCGCGCCCAGGCCCTGCTGGTGACATGGGCTGCGGCCCTCGTCCTATGGGGGCTGCTGCGGCGGGGCTCCTGGCGGCTGCGCGTGGGCCGGGCGGCCTTGGGTCTCGTGGTGATGATCCTCCTGGTGGGCGCCACGCTGGTCCTGCCACGCCCCGTCCCGCGCCTCGTGACCACGGACTCCTCGGCGGTGGTGCTCGACTACCATGCCCATACGGCCGCGTCCCACGACGGCCGGAAGTGGTGGACAGCGGCGGATCTCGCCGACTGGCACGCCGCCCAGGGGTTCCAGGCCTCCTACGTCACCGACCACAACGTGCTCTTCACGCAGGTCATCGAGCGGCCCATCCGTCTGCTCCCGGGAGTGGAGTGGAGCGTTTACCGCCAGCACGTGGTGGCCTTGTCTCCGGCGGCGGCCATCGACCGGGTGAGCTTCTCCCGAGATACCCCCGCCCTGCTCCAGCTGTTCGCCGAGCTGCACCGCCAGGGGTCGCTCGCGATCGCTTCCCTGCCGGAATACTGGGATCACCATCGCGAGGACCTGGACGCGTTCGTGGCGGCGGGGGTGGACGGCTTCGAGATCGTCAACTGCGCTCCCAAGGGCCTGGCCTTCCCATCGCAGGCCCGTCGAGACGTCCTCGACCTGGCGGCCGCTCACGATCTGCTGGTCACCGGGGCCAGCGACAACCATGGCTGGGGGAAGGTCACCTGCGTTTGGAACGTGACGCACCCTGGCGAGCATGGCTTCAAGGCGAACCACGTCCTCGCCCGGCCGCTGGCACTCGCCCAGGCGGACCGCCCCGCCTGGAACGCCGGCGTCACCCAGCCGTGGCTGATGTTGCGTGGCCTGTCCTGGAGCGAGCGGGTGAGCTGGCTCACCTGGATCGCTGTGGTAACCCTCTACCTTGCCCAGCCGCGACGGCAGGGCCAGTCGGCAGGGCTCGGCATCCTCGCCCGCTCGGTCACCGGGCGGCGGCCGCAGGACGCGTCGCAAGCTTGACCACGCCGCCGTCAACCTCGGCGAGGGGTTGTGCGTCTAGAGAAGGGGCGGTGTGCCCTCCACGTCACCCGCGAGGAGAGACTCAATGAACGCCGTTGTCCGTTGGGCAGTCCCGGCCGCGCTGTTGGCAGGGGGCCCGGCCGCGTCCAGGGTTGCTGCGCAATCCGCGCTGCCGCTCAAGCACGCGCCGCAGTCGACCACCTCGGCCATCACGGCGGCCGATCTCATGACCCGGCTCTACATCTACGCGGACGACTCGATGATGGGCCGCCGCGGCGGCACTGAGTGGAATCTCAAGGCCACCGCATACCTCGCGACCGAGGTCAACCGGATGGGACTCGTCCCGATGGGCGACAGCGGGACCTATTTCCAGTGGGTGCCGCTCGTGAACATGGAGCTGGACACCACGAGCACGATTGCCGCCGGCGGCGCGACGCTCAGGCCATGGGTGGATTTCTACGTGCGTCCGACGCGGGCGAAGGTGCGCGCGATCGCAGGGGCACAGGCCGTGTACGGCGGCGTGTTCGCAGGAGGGGGGGGGGCGGGAGACAGCACAACCATGCTACCCGCGGACCAAGCCGCCGGCAAACTCGTCGTCCTGAGCGTGTGGGCCGGCCAGGGCGGCTTCGGCGGGCGTGGCGGCCTCGGCGGCGGGCTTGCCGCTCGCTACCGTGCCGCGGCGGGAATCGCCACCGTCGCACTCGATCAGATGTCCCCGGCGGCGCGAGCGAACCTCCACACTCCCGTGACCATCCTCAAGGACGCCGGCCCTGCCGACACCGCCGCGCCGGCGCCGCTCGTCCTCCAGCTCTCCGCGGCGGCCGCCCGCGCGCTGCTGGGCGTGTCGCCCGACAGCGCCAGGCCCGGGACCGCCGGGCTGACCGTTCAAGGCTGGGTCCGATTCACGGAGACGCCCGCCCCTGCCCGCAACGTCGTGGCGGTGGTCCCCGGGAGCGACGCGAAGCTGAAGGGCGAGTACGTCGCGATCGGGGCGCACAACGACCACCTTGGGTTCACCCACACGCCGGTGGACCACGATTCGCTCCGCGCTTTCAACATCGCGCGGTTGCGGCTCACGGAATCCCTCCCCGCGGGCCGACGCCTCACGCCGGAGATGGTGGCGGGCATCCACATCAACGTGGACAGCTTGCACCGGCTCCATCCCGCGCGGCGGGACTCGATCGACAACGGGGCGGACGACGACGGCTCGGGCAGCGTCTCGGTGCTGGAGATCGCCGAGCAGTTCGCCGCCGCCCGGCCGCGTCCCAAGCGCTCGATCCTGTTCGTGTGGCACACCGGCGAGGAGCTGGGCCTGCTCGGCTCGCGCTTTTTCACCGACCACCCCACCGTACCGCGCGACTCCATCATCGCGCAGCTCAACATGGACATGGTAGGCCGCGGGGACGCCACCGACTTGCCAGGCGGCGGGCCCGACTACCTGCAGCTCGTTGGCTCCCGGCGGCTCTCCACCGAGCTGGGAGATCTGGTGGAATCGGTCAACCAGACGGAGGCGCACCCGCTGGCATTCGACTACAGCTTCGACGCGCCCGGCCATCCCGAGCGGATCTATTGCCGGAGCGACCACTACATGTACGCTCGCTACGGGATCCCGATCACGTTCTTCACGACCGGGCTGCACGCCGACTACCATCAGGTCACGGACGAGCCGCAGTACATCGACTACGACCACATGGCTCGGGTCGATCGGCTCGTCTACGACATCGCCATGAAGTTGGCGAACCTGGGCCACCGCGTCGTCGTGGACAAGCCGAGGCCGGATCCGACGTCGCCGTGCGTCCAGTAGGCTACTCCGGAACGCCGCTGGTCCAGAAGCTGGGACTGAGACCGGGTCTCGCCGCCGCTGTGCTTCATCCCCCGCGTGGCTATCGCGGCGCTTTGGGCAGGATTCCTCACGGCCTCGAGCTTCGCAGCGCGGCTCGTGGACCGCTCGATTTCATCCAGCTCTTCACGAAGCAGCGCCGCGAGCTGGCGACGCGGCTTCCGGCGCTGAAGCGCGCTCTCGCACCGGCCGGGGCGCTCTGGATCTCGTGGCCTAAGAAAGCCTCCGGTGTCGCGACGGACCTCACCGAGGATGTGATCCGCGCGCTGGCGCTGTCACACGGCTTGGTGGACGTGAAGGTGTGCGCCGTGGATGATACCTGGTCCGGGTTGAAGCTGGTGCGTAGGCTCAAAGACCGATGACGCTCACCGCGATGCTGACCGCTGCCGTGCTTGCCCAGCAACCCGCCGAGCGCTTCCGCGTCACCGTCGGCCAGAATGCGATCACCGGCACCGAGGAGTTCCGGATCGAGCGCACGATGCAGGGCACGCGCATCACCGGCACGCTGCGCAACAACCGGTCGGGGACCACGGTCGACGGCAAGGAGGAGGAGACGCTCGACGCGGCCGGCGGCCTGGTGCGCTACCGGCTCGAGGTGACGGTCGCGGGGATGGTCCAGATCATCGAGGCCTGGCGCGCCGGCGACACCGTCCGCATGCGCGGCAGCGCCGGAGGCCAGTCCCGGGAACAGGCGGCGCCCTTCGCGACGCGCAGCCTGGTCCTGGATAACCTGGTCGTGAGTCATTTCCAGGTCTTGCTCGACCGGTTCGCGCAACAGCCTCCGTCGACCGCAGGGGGGGGGAGGGGGGCGAGGGAGTGGCAGCTGTACGTGCCACAGGTGCTCGCCGCCGTCCGAGCGACCGTCTCGGGCCCGACGGCGGATCGGGGAACGCTGGACGGCCGGCCCGTGGCGCTGCGCGCGTACGCCCTCGATGCCGCGGGCACGCTCGTCACCGTGTGGGCGGAGGCAGCAAGCAACCGGCTGATGCGCGTCGTGGTGCCGATCCAACAGGTGGAGATCGTCCGCGAGGGCTTCGCCCCGGTGGCCGCCGCCCCGCCCGCGGTGACGGCCCCGCCCGCGTTCGTCGAGCGGCCGATCAGGGTGTCTGACGGTGGCGTGTCGCTTCCCGGCACCGTGTGCG
>CAZXKD010000053.1:0-16392 GCA_964641215.1 uncultured Gemmatimonadaceae bacterium | reverse complement strand
ACGGATAACGGATAACCCATGGCGACGATCGTATCCCTCGCGGCCGCGCGCCGCGAACAGACCGGCAAGGGCGCGGCCCGGCAAGCCCGGTTTCTCAAGAAGATTCCCGCCGTCATCTACGGCCACGGACGCGCGGCGCAGCCGCTGCTCGTGGATGGGCCCGCGCTCGAGCAGGCGCTCACCGGCGTGGAGCCCGCCAGCACGCTCATCGATCTCACCGTTGACGGCAAGAAGACGCGGGCCCTGATCCGCGAGATCCAGCGCCACCCGATCCGCCCCGACATCATCCACGTGGACTTCTACGAGATCCATGCGGAAGAAAAGGTCACGCTCAAGGTTCCGGTGCACCTCGTAGGCACCCCCGACGGCGTGCGCAACGCGGGTGGCGTGCTGGATCAGGTGACCCGCGAGGTGGAGATCGAGGTGCTCCCCGAGCACATCCCCGATCGCGTGGAGCTGGACGTGACGGCGCTCACCATCGGCCACTCACGGCACGTGCGGGACCTCACCATCCCGAATGCCACTATTCTCACGTCGGCGGAGCTGACGATCGCGACTGTGGTGCCGCCGCGGGCCGAGGAGGAGATCGCCCCGCCGCCCGAGGCCGCCGTTGAGCCGGCAGAGCCCGAGCTCATCCGCAAGGTGCGTGAGGAGGAGGGCGAGGAGGGCGAGGGCGAAGCGGCGGCCGAGCCGGCGGCGGGGGCCAAGGCCCCGGAGGTTAAGCCCAAGGGCGAAAAGGGTGAGAAGGTCGAGAAGGCCGAGAAGCCCGCGAGGCCTGAGAAGCCCAAGGGCGGTAAAGAGAGCTGAGCTCTCCCCCCCCCCCCCCGGCTCCCCCCCCCGGGGCCGCCGCCGCCCGGGGGATTCCCGGCCCCGGGTCCGGCGGCCCCGCCCCCACCGGGGGGTCCCTCTGGGCGGCGGGGGGGCCCACCCGTGGGGGGCGTGGCCGTTCCCCCCCCCCCCGCCGTCCCCGCCCCCCCCGGGGGCGGTGGCGGACGTGCCGGTCCGCGTGCTCAAGCCCACGACTTACATGAACCGCAGCGGCGCCGCGCTGGCGTCGCTGCGCGCCGATCCCGCGTTCGACCCCGGTCGGGATTTGCTGATTCTGGTGGACGATTTCAACATTCCGTGCGGCACCTTCCGCCTGCGCGCCGAGGGCTCGGCGGGCGGGCATAACGGCCTCAAGAGCATCGAGGCGGCCCTGCAATCGCAGCGCTACCCGCGGTTGCGCATCGGCGTCGGGCCCCTCCCCGTCGGCGTCCCGTGGGAGGAGTACGTGCTCGACAACTTCACCTCCGAAGAAGCCGCACAGATCGAGGCGTTGCTGCCGACGATGGTGGACGCAGTGGACAAATGGCTCCGGGAGGGTGCGGGGGGCGAGAGCGGCCCGTGACGTTGAACGTGCTGCGGGATCTGCCCATCGTCGCGGGAATCGTTGGTCTCGTCATCGCGTGGCTGCTCGCCGCCGCCATCCGGCGCCAGCCCGAGGGGTCGGCGACGATGCGCGAGCTCGGCGGGCTGATCCGCACGGGCGCCATGACGTTCCTGCGGCGCGAGTACAGCGTGCTCGTGCCGTTCATCGTCGTCGTCGCCTCCCTGCTCGGCGCGGCGATCGGCTGGCGCACGGGGGCGGCCTACGCGGCTGGCGCGCTATGCTCGATCCTCGCCGGGCTCCTGGGCATGCGCGCCGCCACCCGCGCCAACGTCCGCACCGCGGAAGCGGCGCGGGCCGGCGGCCCGGCGCAGGCCCTGCGCATCGCCTTTCACGGCGGCGCCGTGATGGGCCTGGCGGTCGCCAGCCTCGGCCTCTTCGGCATCGGGCTGGTGCTGCACACATGGGTCCATCGGCCCATGCTGGACGACGCCGCCTGGCGCGCCTTCAGCGAGATCATCGCCGGCTTTGCGATGGGGGCTTCGTCGATCGCGCTGTTCGCGCGCGTGGGCGGCGGCATCTTCACGAAGGCCGCCGACGTCGGCGCCGACCTCGTCGGCAAGGTCGAGGCCGGCATCCCCGAGGACGACGCCCGCAACCCCGCCACGATCGCCGACAACGTGGGCGACAACGTGGGCGACGTCGCCGGGATGGGCGCCGACATCTTCGAATCCTACGTCGGCGCGATCATCGCCGCGATCGCGATCGGCGCGACCAGCCCGCTCGTGGCGAACCGGGTGGACGCGGTGGCCCTCCCCGTGCTCTACACCGTGGCCGGGCTCGCGGCCAGCCTCATAGGCATCGCGGCGCTGCGCTTCTTCGAGCGCGGCGCTCCCGCTGGCGCGCTGCGCTGGAGCACCGTCCTCGCGGCCGGAGTGTTTCTCCTGGGCGCATTCTTCATTTCGCGGGCAATGGACCCCGTGATCATCGGAGCGGACCACTCCCCACTCCCCGCGCTCGGCCCATTCTTCGCCGTGCTCGCCGGGACCCTGACGGGCATCGGCATCGGTCTCTTGACCGAGTACTTCACCGGCGCCGCGCCGATCCAGGTCATCGTCGACGCCTCCCGCACCGGCCCGGCGACCAACATCATCGCCGGGCTCGCGGTCGGGATGCAGAGCGCGGTGCCGTCCGTGCTCATGATCTGCGGCGCCATCTGGATCGCCTTCCACACGGCGGGGCTGTACGGCATCGCCCTCTCGGCGGTTGGGATGCTCGCCACCGTGGGCATCACCATGTCGGTGGACGCGTACGGCCCCATCGCCGACAACGCCGGCGGCATCAGCGAGATGAGCCATCTCGGTCCGGCGGTCCGCGCGATCACCGACCGGCTCGACGCGCTCGGCAACACCACCGCCGCCATGGGCAAGGGGTTTGCCATCGGCTCGGCGGCGCTCACGGCGCTCGCCCTGTTCAGCGCGTACGCCACCGCCGTGCGCCTTCCGGCCGGCGCGCTCGATCTCGTCAATCCGCTGGTGGTGATCGGGTTCCTCATCGGCGGCTGCCTCCCCTTCTTCATCGCCGCCGTCACGCTGACGGCCGTCGGGCGGGCGGCCGGGGGCATGGTGGCGGAAGTGCGCCGCCAGTTCCGGGAGATCCCCGGCCTGCTCGCCGGCACCAGCCGGCCGGACTCGGCGCGCTGCGTGGACATCTCGACGCGCGCGGCGCTGCGGGAGATGATCGTCCCCGGGCTCACCGCCGTCGTCGCGCCGGTGCTCGTCGGGAAATGGCTGGGGATCTACGCGCTGGGCGGCTTGCTCGCCGGCGCGACGCTCACGGGCGTGCTGCTCGCCCTGTTCATGGCCAACGCCGGCGGCGCCTGGGACAACGCCAAGAAGCGCATCGAAACGGGAGCCGACGACGGCCAGGACTCCGAATCCCACAAAGCGGCCGTGGTGGGCGATACCGTAGGCGATCCATTCAAGGACACCGCGGGACCGTCGATGAACATCCTGATCAAGCTGATGAGCGTGGTGAGTCTGGTGCTGGCACCCTGGTTCGTCGGATAACCGAACGGAATGATGGTCGGATTGAAAGACCGTCAGACTGTCCGACAGTCAGACCGTCCGACTAAATCGTCCAGGTCCTCCCCGCCCGTAGCAGCGCGTTGAGGTCGCCGACCGGCTTCCCCGCGGCGGCGATCTGCGCGTACACGTCCCGCTCGTAGCTCGGCCCGGGGTTGCAGTAGAGCACGCCCAGCGCCACTGGGAACTGCGGCGGCTCGAGCGCGACCAGCATCTCCGCCAGGGTGCGGTTGGTCTCGTCGTGTACCAGCAGGTCGGTCTCCTGTACCCCATCCCGCCCCACCGTGACGGCTTCGAGCGCGAGCCGCTTGGGGTCGAGCCGGAGACCGCGGCGTTTGTCCGGTCCGAAGCGGAGCGGCTGGCCGTGGGCGACGTGCAGCTGCGTGTCCGGCGCCGCCGCCTTGTCGGTGAAGTGGTCGAACACGCCGTCGTTGTAGACCACGCAGTTCTGGAACACCTCGACGAACGACGCCCCGCGGTGCGCATGCGCCCGCTTCAGCACCTCGACCAGCTGCGGCTGCTGCGTGTCCACGGCGCGCGCGACGAACCGCGCTCCGGAGCCGAGGGCGAACGCGCAGGCCGAGACCGGGGTATCCACCGACCCCTGGGGCGTCGAGGGCGAGCGCGTGCCGCGCCGCGACGTGGGCGAGTACTGGCCCTTGGTGAGCCCGTAGATCTCGTTGTTGAACAGGATCAGCTGCAGATCGACGTTGCGCCGCAGCATGTGGAGCGTGTGGTTGCCACCGATGCTGAGACAGTCCCCATCTCCGCTGATCACCCACACGTCCAGCTCAGGGTTGGCCAGCTTGATGCCCGTCGCGATCGCCGGGGCGCGACCGTGGACGGTATGGAACCCATACGTCGCGATGTAGTACGGGAAGCGCGACGCGCACCCGATGCCGGAGACGAACACCGTCTGGTCTGGGCGCGCGCCCACGTCGGCCAGGGCGCGCTGCATCGCCTTGAGGATGGCATAGTCTCCGCACCCGGGGCACCAGCGGACCTCCTGGTCCGAAGCGTAATCCTTCGGCGCGAGCGGCGTGATGGCGGTTGCCGTCATGACCCCTTTCCGCTTTCCCCTTTCCCCTTTCCCCGGTTAGTCCCCATTCCCCCGTTGAGGCTGGCCCTGATCCCCTCCAGGATCGTGACAACGCGGAACGGCCTTCCCGTCACCTGATTCAGTCCCTCGGCAGGCACCAGGTACGCGGCCCGCAACAGCTGCACCAGCTGGCCGGCGTTCATCTCCGGGACCAGAATCCGGTCGAAGCCGCGGAGCAGCTCGCCCAGGTTGCGTGGGAACGGCGCCACGTGGCGCACGTGGATGTGCGACACGGCGTGTCCTTCCGCCCGGGCCGCCCGCACCGCCTGTTGGATCGGGCCGTAGGTCGAGCCCCAGCCGACGACAGCGAGCGCGCCGCGGTCCTCCCCCAGGGCCACCCGCTGGAGTGGGATGTCGCGCGCGATGCCGGCGATCTTGGCGGCGCGCAGCGTCGTCATCCGCTGGTGGTTCTCCGGATCGTAGGAGATGTGACCGGTGTCCGCGCTCTTCTCCAGCCCGCCGATGCGGTGGGCGAGCCCCGGCGTGCCTGGCGTCGCCCATGCGCGTGCGAAGGTATCGGGGTCGCGCACGAACGGATGGAAGCCCGCCGGGTCGGTGCGGAACCGGACCGGGAAGCGCGGAAGGCCGGAGAGGTCGGGGATGCGCCACGGCTCCGCCGCATGCGCGAGGTAGCCGTCCGACAGCAGGATCACGGGCGTCATGTAAGTCGTGGCGAGGCGCACCGCCTCGATCGCGACCTCGAAGCAGTCGGCCGGGCTCGATGCCGCCACCACGGCCAGCGGCGCGTCGGCGTTGCGGCCGTGCACGGCCTGAAACAGGTCGGACTGCTCCGCCTTGGTGGGCATGCCCGTGGACGGGCCGGCTCGCTGTGAGTTGATCACGACCAGCGGCAGCTCGGTCGCGATCGCGAGGCCCAGCATTTCGGTCTTGAGCGCGATGCCCGGCCCGGAGCTCGAGGTGACTCCGAGCGCGCCGGCGTAGGACGCACCCAGCGCCGCGCCGATGGCCGCGATCTCGTCCTCGGCCTGGAACGTGACGACTCCGTACGGCTTCAGCCCCGCCAGCATATGGAGCAGCGCCGAGGCAGGCGTGATCGGGTAGCCCGCGAAGACCAGCCTCTCGAGCCCGGCCGCGCGCAGCCCGGCGAGCAGCCCCCACGCGATCGCTTCGGTGCCGCTCACCGTGCGATAGACGCCGGGCGGCACGTCGGCCTTGGCGATCGTGTAGCCGGTGACGTGATCGGTCAGCTCGGCGGTCTCGCCGAACGCATGTCCTGCGCGCAGCGCGGCCACGTTGGCCTGCCGGATCGCGGGCTTGGCGGCGAACTTCTGCTCCAGCCATCCGATGGTCGCCTGCGGCTCCCGCCCGTACATCCACAGCATCAAGCCCAGGGACCACATGTTGCGACACAGATGGGCTTCCTTGGACGTCACGCCGGATCCCTTGACGGCCTCCTCGGTGAGCTTCGTGATGTCGAGCTTCAGGACGCGGAAGGGTGCCAGCGTGTCGTCCTCGAGCGGGTTCGCCGCAAAGCCCGCCTTGAGGAGGTTGCGCTCGGTGAAGGCCGCCCGGTCCACGAGGATCAGCCCGCCGACCCGCAGGTCCTTGAGGTTCACCTGCAGCGCGGCGGGGTTCATCGCGACCAGCACGTCGAGCTCGTCCCCCGCGGTCAGGATATCGGTCGAGCCGAAGTGAATCTGGAACGCGGAGACTCCAAACGTCGTCCCGGCGGGGGCGCGGATCTCGGCCGGAAAGTCCGGGAACGTGGCGAGGTCGTTCCCCGCCAGCGCCGTCTCGACGGTGAATTGGGAGCCGGTGATCTGCATGCCGTCGCCCGAGTCGCCGGCGAACCGGATGACGGCCTGTTCACGTTCCTGGCGTGGAGCGGGGGTGTGGGACCGACTCGGCGGGGTAGCGGTAGCCATCGGCTGTATCATACCAACGGGCCCCCCACGGGGCCAGCGGCGCCTTCCCATCGCGTGGTGCCCGAGCGAGAATTACCCCCCGCTATGCTCCGTCTCGGCATCGTCGGTCTCCCCAACGTCGGAAAATCCACGCTCTTCAACGCGCTCACGTCCTCCCATGCTGCGGCGGCGGAGAATTATCCGTTCTGCACCGTCGAGCCGAACGTCGGCGTGGTGGAGGTGCCCGACCTCCGGTTGCGGCGACTCTTCGACATCGTGCAGCCCAAGAAGCAGGTACCGGCGGTCGTCGAGTTCGTGGACATCGCGGGGCTCGTGCAGGGCGCCTCGCAGGGGGAAGGGCTCGGCAACCAGTTTCTCTCGCACATCCGCGAGGTCGACGCCGTCGTCCACGTCATCCGCTGCTTCGAGGACCCGGACGTCGTCCACCTGATGGGCCCCGTGGATCCCGTGCGCGACCACGACGTCGTCACGAGCGAGCTCGCCCTGGCCGATCTCGCGGTGGTCGAGCGCCGGCTCGAGAAGACACGCAAGTCCGCCCGCGCCGGCGACAAGGACGCGCAGACGGAGCTGGTGCTGCTCGAGCGCGTGGTGGGCGAGCTGAACGCCGGACGGGGCGCGCGCGAGGCCGGCGAGAGCGAGGCGGCCGTCACGTTCCTCCGCCAGCTCGGCCTGCTCACCGCCAAGCCGATCCTCTACGCCGCGAATGTCAGCGAGGAGGACCTGGCGGCCGGGGGCGGCCAGTGGCTCGACGCTCTGCGGAAAGCCGTGCAGACGCACCACGAGGAAGCCGAGATCGTCCTCTTCTCTGCCAGGCTCGAGTCCGAGCTGGCCGACCTCTCCGCGGCAGAGCGGCAGGAGTTCCTCTCCGGCGTGGGCGTCACGGAGCCGGGGCTCGATCGGCTGATTCACGCCGGCTACAGACTCCTCGACCTGGAGACGTTCTTCACGGTGGGCGAGAACGAGGTGCGCGCCTGGACCATGCATGCCGGGGCCACCGCGTACGACGCCGCCGGCGAGATCCATTCGGATTTCCAGCGCGGCTTCATTCGCGCCGAGACTGTCGCCTTCCCAGACTTCGTGAAAGCGGGCAGCTACAAGGCGGCGCGCGAGCAGGGGCTGGTCAGGAGTGAAGGGCGGGAGTACATCGTCAAAGACGGGGACATTCTCCTGTTCCGGTTCAACGTGTGAGAACTAGCCGTCAGCGATCAGCCGTCAGCCGTCAGTCGCCCCGCTAGTGCTGGTGCGGCGCGCTCCCGCCGGCGCGATGGTCCGTCCGCTGAAATGCGAGGAACTCATGCACGGCCCGAACTGCTGCCGAGTCCCGCGTGACGATGCGCAGTTCCCCCCCACCGGGCAGCGGGTGGAACACGTACCGGATCGCGTCCCGCTTGGCGGCCATGACCCCCGTGCCCGGCACGTCGCGGGCATGGACGAACCCGGGAAGCGCGAAGTCCCCCTGCCCGAACGCGGCGGCGATCCGCCGCAGATGGGCGCGGATCGTTGCAACGCCAGCCGTGTCCGCGGAGTCCCGCTGCAGGGCGATCCGACCCCCGTCCGGAAGGGGGTCGAAGTGGTGAACGCTGGTGTACTGATCCACGCCCATCGCCGTCCTGCCGCGGTCCTGCAGCGCGCGAAAGGCGGAGTCCTGGGCCGCGAGCGGGGCGGCCAGCACGGCCGAGAGGACCGCGATCTCTCCGAGACGCATGCGTCCCTCCTGTTTGACTTCCCTACGCGGGGCGCTCGACATCCGCTGGTCCCGACCGCCCTTCCGCCTGGCCGCCCGACCGCCTAGGTTTCGCCCCGCAAGTCCCCTACTCGGCGCCGCACCAGCGCCGGGTCGCCTACGACCACAGGGAGGTGGCATGACTCGTCGCTACGAGACGGTCTACATCTTTGACAGTGCCCTGGAAGAGCCGGCCGTCACCGAAAAGCTGGAGAAGTTCCACACCCTCCTGACGACCGGCGGCAAAGGCTCGATCACCAACGTCGCCCACTGGGGCAAGCGCTCACTCGCCTATCCCATCAAGAAGAAAGACAGCGGCTACTACGTCGTCGCCCAGTTCGAGGCCGCCGGCGACCTGCTCCCCGAATACGAGCGCGCCGTGAAGCTCGACGAGGGCGTGCTGCGATTCCTGGTGGTCGTTTCCGAGGGCCTGCCCGCCAAGCCGGAGGCGGCGGCCGCCGTGATCGCCGCGGACGTGGTGGACGAGATCGAGGAGGATGAAGCGTGAGACGGCCAGCCAAAACGTGCCCCGTGTGCGAGTCGGGCGTGCGCGTGCTCGACTACAAGGACGATCGGACGCTGGGTCGATTCCTGACCGAGCGCGGCAAGATCCTGCCCAGCCGGCTCTCCGGGATGTGCTCCCGACACCAGCGCCAGCTCGCCACCGCCATCAAGCGAGCCCGCCAGCTGGCCCTCATTCCCTACATCAAGGGTCACACCGCCTAGCATGGCCCTGCCGCCGGCCGGCGTGTGGCGCCTCGCCCTCGGCGTCGCGACCTTCGCCCTCCTCGATCCCGGTGGACTCGGCTTGTTGGGGCTGCCGCTCGCAGGGCTGCTCCTGGCGGCGGGCCCGGCGCGCCGCCGCGAGTGGGTCGCCGTGGCGCTCGCCGCGGCCGCCGGCGTTGCCACCCTCGCGGCGCCAGCCGATACGCCGGTCGATGCCCTCGTGAACGCCTACGTCGTCCTCGTCTCGGCCGCCTTCGTGTGTCTGGCGATGGTCGCGGCGAGGGGCGTGGGCGCGCTGCGGCTGGCCCTCCGGGCGTTGCTCTGGGGCGCGGCCGGCACAATCCTGCTCGCGACGGTGATATGGCGCGGCGTCCCCTGGGGCGAGATCGGGTGGCAGGCGACGCATGGCGTCCGGGCCGCGCTGATGCACCGCCTCGGCGAAACCCGCCTCGACGCCGCCGTCGTGGACCGCGTCGTGACGGCCGTCAGCAGCACGGTGCCGGCGCTGCTGGCGCTCGAGACCCTCGCCGGCCTCACCCTGGCCTGGCAACTCCACGTGCGTCTCGCGACCCGGCCGCTGGGCCCGGCGCTCGCGCCGTTGCGCGAGTTCCGGTTCGGCGACCTGTGGGTCTGGGGGGTCGTGGCCTCGATCACGGTGTGGCTGGTCCCCGCGCTCGCAGGGCTCAAGATCGCCGCGCTGAACGTCGCCGTCGTGTTGGCGGCGCTGTATCTGCTCCGCGGCGTCGCCGTCGTCGTCGCGTTCGCGGCCGCCACCGGCATCCCGGTGGGCGCCCTGTTGCTCGTCGCCGCGGTGTCGGCCTTGCTCGCGGTCCCGTTGCTGTTGCTGCTCCCCGGGCTGTGGACGCTGGGGATGACCGATACGTGGCTCCAATTCCGGCGCCGGCTCGCGGGCCGCACGCCGCACAGGAGAGGATGACGATGGAGATCATTCTGCGGGAGGACGTGGCGCACCTGGGAAAGGCGGGCACCGTGGTCAAGGTGAAGGACGGGTACGCGCGCAACTACCTGCTCCCCAAGGGCCTCGCCTACCCCGCCACCGAGGCTAACAAGAGAAGGATCACATACGAGGCCGAGCGCATTGCCAAACAACGTGCCGCGGAGCAGGCCGCGGCCGAGACCGACGCCGGCCGGATCGCCGCGGTGCAGCTGACGTTCCCGGTGAAGGTGGGCGAGGAGGACAAGCTGTACGGCTCGGTCACGGCGGGAGACATCCAGCGGAAGCTGGAGGATCAGGGCATCCGAGTGGACAAGCGCCAAATCGACCTCCCCGAGCCGATCCGTGACCTCGGGGAGTTCCGCGTGGGGGTCAAGCTGCACCCCAACGTGCGGCCCGAGATCACGGTCACGGTCGTCAAGGAGTGACGGCTCCTCGTGCGGCGCCGGGATGGGATGATGCGTCTTATAATGAGGAAGGGAGGGCCGGGTCGCGGGGGCGAAGGGTCGCTGCACGGACGGAACAAAGCAGTGAGCGGGGCCTATGAATAGCGGCAGGGCACGTACGCGCGCCGCGCGCCGGCCCCCTCCTCCGCCCGACTCCGCGCCGCTGCGGCTCGTGCTAGAGGCGCTCGCCGACCGCAAGGCCATCGATACGCTGGTGTTGGACCTCCGCGGCCTGTCTGGGGCCACCGACTACTTCATCATCGTATCCGGAATGTCGGACACACACGTGCGGGGTATGGCGGAACACCTGCTGGCCGCCCTCGGGCCCCGCGGCGTACGACCGCACCACGTCGAGGGGCTGGCGCAGGGGCGGTGGGTGCTCTTGGATTACGTGGATTTCGTGGTGCATGTCTTCCACCCCGAGCTGCGGGAGTTCTATCAGCTGGAGCGGCTCTGGGTGGATGCGCCGGTGGTCGCCGCGGGCGACCCAGAGCCGAAAGGATGAGCGCGATGCGGAGGATCCTGTGGTTGGTGCTGCTCGCCGCGGGCACGACCCCGGCGGCGGCCCAGTACTTCGGCCAGAACAAAGTCCAGTACCGGACCTTCGACTTCAAGATCATCCAAACCGAGCACTTCGAGGTCTACTACTACGACCGCGAGCGGGCGGCAGCGCTCGACGCCGCGCGCATCGCCGAGCGATCGTACGCGCGGCTGTCGCGCGTGCTGCACCACCAGTTCCAGGGACGCAAGCCGATCATTCTGTACGCGTCCAGCTCGGAGTTCCAGCAGACCAACGTCGTAACGGAGGACTTGAGCGAGGCGGTCGGGGGCGAGACGGAGTTCTTCAAGCACCGCATGGTGCTCCCCTTCACCGGGGCGTACTCCGACCTGGAGGAAGTCATCCAGCACGAGATGGTGCACCAGTTCCAGTACGACGTGTTCAGCCGAGGTCGGATCGGCGGCGGCGTACAGACGCTGGTGACCGTGAACCCGCCCGGCTGGTTCATGGAAGGGATGGCGGCCTACCTCTCCCGTCCCGCCCTCGACCCCGAGACGGCGATGTGGCTGCGCGACGCCTCGCTGGAGGGCCACCTCCCGACGATCCAGCAGCTCACCTACGACCCGCGGGTCTTCCCCTACCGCTTCGGGCAGGCGGTCTTTGCTTACATCGGTGAGAAGTGGGGGGATGAAGCGATCGGCGAAATCCTGCAGGCATCGGTGACCTCGGGGGTGGAGGGTGCCTTCAAGCGGGCCCTCGGCCTGACGCTGGACCAGTTGTCCGACGAATGGCGGGACGCGGTGCAGACCACGTTCCTGCCCCAGCTGGGCGACCATTACCGCGCCCGGCGCATCGCGCAGCCCTTGCTGACGGAGAAGCGCTCCCAGGGCACGCTGCACGTGGCGCCCGCCCTCACCCCCGACGGGAAGGATATCGCCTATTTCAGCGAGAAGAACAACTTCTTCATCGACCTCTATCTCGCCGACGCCGAGTCGGGCCGGGTCAAGCGGCGGCTGGTGAAGTCCACGCTGTCGAGCAGCTACGAAAGCCTGCGGTTCATCAACTCCGCCGGCACCTTCTCCCCGGACGGCCGCTACTTCGCCCTCGCGGTCAAGCACAAGGATCGCGACGATCTGGTGATCCTCGACGTCCAGCGCGACCGTGAGGTGCGGCGCATCCTGGTGCCGCTGAACGGGCTCACGACCCCGGCGTGGTCGCCCGACGGCCGGCAGCTCGTCTTCACGGGCTACGACGGCGGGCTCTCGGACCTCTTCATCATCAACGCGGACGGCACGGGTCTGCGGCGGCTCACCAACGACAAATACGCGGACCTGCAGCCCGTGTGGTCGCCCGACGGGAAAACGATCGCCTTCGCCACCGACCGCGGTCCCGCCACGGACTTCAGCCAGCTGAAGATCGGCAACATGCGTCTCGCCCTCTATCACCTCGACAGCGGCGTGATCGAGATCCTGGGACACATGAGTGAGGGAAAGAACATCAATCCGGAATGGGCGCCGGACGGGATGTCCCTGGCCTTCGTCTCGGACCGCACGGGCATCAACAACATCTACCTGTACGACTTCGCGGACGGCAACGTCTACCAGCTGACCGACCTCTACACGGGCGCCGCCGGCATCATGCAGCTCTCGCCGGTGCTGTCGTGGGCGCGCCAGGCGGACCGCCTCGCCTTCATCTACTACGAGGACGGCAACTTCAACGTCTACGCGGTTGACAACCCGCGCTCGTTGAAGCGGCGGCCGTTCCCCGACGGTCCCGCTCCGCCGCAGGTGTCGCTTCTCGCCACGGCCCGGCACGACACGACGCGGGCGGGTGCTGCCGGCGGCGCGGGGACGGCGGTGGCCGCGCCAGCCGTGCAGGGGACGCGGGACGCCGCGTCGGTGTATCGTGGCCCGGCCGGCTTCCGCCCCTCGGCCGCTACCCCGTCTGGGGCCGATTCGGCCGCCGCCCCCGGCCCGATCTCGGTGCGCGACCTGCTCGACTCGGCGAAGGCCCTCCCCGACACCACCGAGTTCACCTTCAAGCCCTACAAGGTCCGTTTCTCGGCCGACTACGTCGCCCGGCCCACCGTGGGCTACGAGCGCGACAACTTCGGGCGCGGCTTCTTCGGCGGCACCGCCATCTCGCTCTCCGACATGCTCGGCAACCACACCCTGCTCTTTTCGGGCGCGGTGAACGGCCGGCTCTCCGAGGCGCAAGTGCTGGCGGCCTACATCAACCAGACCCACCGCCTCAACTGGTTGACCGGCATCTCGCAAGAGCCGTTGTACTTCTACGCGCCCAGCACGGTGTCTTCGCAATTCATCGGTCCGGGGCCGACCGACAGCGCGATCGTACTCACCACCAGGCTGGAGCGCTTCGTGATCCGCGACGCGTTCGCTGAGGCGTTTTATCCGTTCAGCCGCTTCAACCGTGTCGAGTTCGCGCTCCACGGCGTCAGTATCAGCAACTCGATCCTCGAGCTAGCGGACTACTACTACCAGTCCGGCCAATACAGCGGTGTCTCGACCTTCAACACCGTGAACCTCGCCACCATCGGCTACGTGCAGCCGTCGGTAGCCCTGGTGCACGACAACGCCCTGTTCGGGTACGTGGGCCCCTTCTCGGGCGGCCGCTCGCGCGTCGAGATCGCGCCCACGGTCGGTACCTGGCACTTCACCGCCGGGCTCGCCGACTACCGACGCTACCTCTTCGTCCGGCCGTTCACGCTCGCGGTGCGCGGCCTGTACTACGGCCGCCGGGGACGCGACTCCGATCTGTTCCCGATCTTCCTCGGCAGTACCGAGCTGATCCGCGGCTACACGGCCGGCTCGTTCCGCAGCAACGAGTGCGTCTCCAGCGTCACCATCACCTCGCGCACCGGCTGCGCCGAGTTGGACCAGCTCATCGGGTCCAGTATTGCGGTCGCCAACGTCGAGCTGCGATTCCCCCTCACCCGCAGCCTCGTCCTGGGGTTCCTCCCGGTCGGCTTCCCGCCGATCGAGGGCGCCCTGTTTTACGACGTCGGCATGGCTTGGGATCAGCACGTACGCGGGGAGCGTCAGGTCCTGAGCCGCTCGGCCACCGCGAACCCCGACCTGATCCGTGCACCGCTGAAGAGCTACGGCGGCTCGATCCGCGCCAACCTCCTCGGGTTCGTGATCCTGCGGTTCGACTACACGAGGCCCGTGGACCGCCCCAACAAGAGCGCCTACTGGACGGTGAGCCTCGGCCCAACGTTCTAACTCCGCGTCGTTGCTCTACTTGCATCTTGCATTGGCCTCGCCGGTTGCCTATCTTGTCCGGCGAGGCCATTTTGCTCGCGTCTCGGTACTCCCTTCTGCTCGCAACCATGGCGCTCTGGGGATGCGGGTCCCAGGCGTCGCCCCCGGCGTCTTCGCAACTACCAGCAAAACAATCGGTTAACGGGCCGCGCCGCGCTGGACGCGAGAGCGGGGTCGTAATCCGTCTGGCGGCCCGTGGCGGCACGCCACGACTCTACCGGCTCCCCGACCTGGTCGAGGTCCCCGATGTGATACGGGGCCGGGTCCCCGTCGTCGAGCGCGCCGTCGGCGTCGACCCCGAGGCCGCCTTTTTGTACGTTCGCACCACCAAAGGGGAACTGCTCGCGCTCGACCTCGAGAGCGGTCGCGCCGACACCGTAGCCGCAGCCGTCGAGCGTGCCACGCTCGGCCCTGACGGGACCCTCTACGCCGTGGACGCCAAAGGCCGCGTGATCTCCGTCGCGCGCCGCGCCCGGCTCGCCTGGCCACAGCCGCTGGGCGGAGTGCCCCGCGACCTGTTCGGCGCGGCCGACCAGCGGCTCGTGGCCATCGTGACGCAGGACCGGCCTAAGCTCATCATCGCCGCGGCCGACCAGCCCCCATCGACGCGAACGTTCGCGCTCGGCGGCGACGTCGGTGCGACGCGCTGGGGTGACCTGATCGCCGTGGCCGGCGACAGCGGCATTACGCTTCTCAGCACGCTGGGTCGCCGCGAGCCGGCGTTCATCGCGCTCCCCGACCATCCGCGCGCGGTGGTGTTCTCCCCCTCGGGCCATCGCCTCTACGTCGCCCAGCGCGCCGCCCCCGGCCTCGCCGTCATCGATCGCTACGCGCACCAGGAGATCGACGGTGTGGCGCTGCCCGGCCCGGCGTCCACAATCCGTCTCGATCCTTTCGGGCGCTGGCTGCTCGCCCGACCCACCCTCGGCGACACCGCGTGGATCGTGGACCTGCCGATCAAGTCGCTCCGTGGCGCCGTGGCGACGTCCTGGCATGCGGACCTGCCCGCCGTGGCGCCGGACGGCTCGCTGTTGCTGCGCCAGGGAACCGATGTGGTGGCCTATCGGGCCGACTCGCTGCGCGAGACGGGACGCGTTCCGGGCGGAGCCGTCGATCTCTGGATCACCACACCGTGGACGCCGCGCGGCGGCTATCGCGGCGCGGCTGCGTTACTGCCGCAGGCCGCAGCCGACTCGGCCGGCCCGGAGGGCCCGCTTTACGTCCAGGTGTCCGTGTCGCAGAATCAGGCGTGGTCGGCGGAGATGGCCCAGCAGCTGTCCCGAGCCGGCCTCGCCGCCAAGGTGCTGCCGCCCCAGCCGGGCAGCGACGAAGGCTTCCGCGTCGTGCTCGGCCCGTATCCGACGCGCGCCCAGGCCGAGGCGATCGGTCGCAAGCTTGGCCGTCCGTTCTGGATTTATCAGCCGACGACGCCGACCCCGCCGCCGTCGCCGACCCAGTGACCCTGCGCCCGCTGCCGCGTTCAAGTCTGGATCGGTTGGTGCCCCAGCTCGTGGCCGCCAAGGCGCTCGTCGCGCTGGTGCCCGAGACCGGCGACCTGCGTTGGGCTGCCGCCGCCGCCTGGGACGCGGCGCGTGCGGCGTCCCAGGGGGGACGCCGGGTGGCGCTGGTGGACCTCTGGCTCGACGCGCCGCTGCTGCACGATGTGGTCGGGCTGGGGCGGGACGAGGGCATCGTAGACGCTTTCGAGTTCGGGGTTTCGCTCACCAAGGCGGCCCGAGAGGTAGGGGGCGTGTATTTCATTCCCGCCGGGTCGGAGACCCTGCACCCCCAGGAGCTGCTCGCGCAGCCACGCTGGCGCAAGCTCCAGGCCGGCTTTCGCAGCGAAGAGGCGCTCCTGCTCTTGTTCCTGTCGGATGCGAGCCTCGTGAAACTGGCGGCCGTCCCAGACGGGGTGTTGGTGTTGGCCCCCCAGGGCTTCGAGCTCCAGGCCGCCGGCGGTGAGGGGGTGCGGGATGCGCTGAGTCGGGGGGCGACCCTGCTGGGGACCGTGCGCGAGGGCTGGACGCCACCACCGCAGTTGCGCCACCAGCCTCCCCCGCCGGCCTTGGGCGTGGCGCGCCGGCGGCGCGCGGTGCTGCTGGCGCTGGGAGCCATGCTCGCGGTCGGTGGGGGCTGGGTGCTGTTGGCGCGCAGCGCCGAGGCACCGCGGCGCCCGAGGCGCCCGGCCTCCGCCTCCCCCGTCCCCCCCCCCCCCCCCCCCCCCCCCCCCTGGCCCCGCCCCCCCCCCCCCCCCCCGCCCGGACACCACACCCGCGCCCGTGCGCCCCCCGCCGGACCGCGACGCCCGCTCCCCGCCCCCCCCC
>CAZXKD010000052.1:0-16515 GCA_964641215.1 uncultured Gemmatimonadaceae bacterium | reverse complement strand
TCGGCGCCGGCGCGGTGCTGGGTATCGGTACCCTCTCGTCGCGGTGGGCGCTAGGGATGCTGCGGCGCGTCCTGCCCCCTACGTGGCCGGCCCTGGCGCCGATTCCGCCGCGGGTCATGGTCACCGCCTTCCTCGTCAATGTCGCCGCCTGGGGCGCCTACGGGATCGCCTTCCAGTGTCTCGCCCGCGGGCTCACGCCGGACGCGGCGCTCGACTGGAGCCTGGCCGCGACGGTGTTCACGATCTCGTATCTTGTAGGCCTCGTGGCCGTATTCGCCCCCGCGGGCCTCGGCCCCCGGGAGTCGCTGTTCTATCTCCTGCTCGCGGGCGCCGTCGGGCCGAAGCTGGCGGTCGCGCTGGCGCTCGCGACGCGGGTCCTGCTGACGATCACCGAGCTTGGCGCCGCGGCGCCGTTCCTCCTGGCGCGAAAGAGAGACGTTAATTGAGCAAGTCCCCAGCCGGCGTGGCAGTCGCCCCACCCCCCCCACCCCCCCCCTTCCCCCCCCCCGCCTGGCCCCACCTGACCCCGCCCGGGCCCTGCTGCCTGTGGATCTGCATCCTGTCGTTGCCGATGTGGACGGGGCAGCTGCTGGGCGGGCCGAACAGCGACCAGTACATCACCGGCTACGCGATCCGCTTCTGGGGAGCCATGCAATGGCGGGCGACCGGGCATCCGCCGCAATGGAACCCCCTACTGATGGGCGGGGTGCCGGTCTTCGCCGGGTTCGGGGACCTGTTCTATCCCACCGCGTGGCTCCGCCTGGTCATGCCGACGGTGCCGGCGATGAACATCGCGTTCGTCGCGCACTACGTCATGGCCGGGTTCTTTCTCTACTGGCTGCTGCGCCTCCTGGCGTTCTCCTGGCTCGGCTCGGTGATCGGGGGAACGGCCTACCAGCTGAGCGGCGTCATCGTCTCGTACGCCTCCCCGGGCCACGACGGCAAGCTGTTCGTGACGTCGCTGCTGCCGCTGATGCTGATCGGCCTCCTCCTCGGCATCCGTCGCCGCCGGCACGAAGGCTTTGCGTTGTTCGGGCTCGCGGTCGGGCTCGCGCTCCTCTCCCCGCAGTACCAGACCGCGCAGTACGCGCTCATCGTGTGCGGCATCTTCGCCCTGTATCTCACCTTCGGCGAGCCCGTGACCCTGCCGCCACGAGCACGCTGGCTGGGGCTGGCGCTCGCCCTCGGCGGCGTCGTGGTGGGATTCAGCCTCTCGCTCATCCAGGTGCTGCCGTTCCTCCACTACGTCCCGTTCTCGGCTCGAGCCGGCTCACAGGGGTTCGAGTGGTCCGCCAGCTACGCGACGCCCCTGATCCACATCCCGGAGTTCTTCCTGTCCGGCTTCACGGGCGTCTATGATCGCACGGGCGCGCACAGCACGTATTGGGGGCCGAACTTCCTCAAGCTCCACAGCGAGTACCTGGGCCTGCCGGTGATCCTGCTCGCCGTCCTCGGCGGGGGCGGGGCGCGGCGTCGCCTCGTCCGTTGGCTCCTCGGGATCGGCGTCCTGTTCCTGCTCGTGAGTCTCGGGGGAGCGACCCCGTTCTACCGGCTGTGGTGGGCGGTCGTCCCCTACGTCAACAAGACGCGGGCGCCGGGGATCGCCTTTTACGTGGTCGCGCTGGTCGTCTCGATCCTCGCCGCCGCCGGTGCGGAGCGGCTGGAGCGGCGCGAAGGACGCCGGCTGCTGCTGGCCGGCCTGGGCGCGGCCGGCTTGCTGGGACTGCTGGGTCTCGTCGGCACGTACGGCAGCATCGCCACCGCGTGGGCCGCGGCGCACAGCGCCCAGGCCGGCCCAGACCTCCTCCCGGCCGCGACCCTCGCGCAAGCGGACATGATGTGGGGAGCGGTGGGAAGCTGCGTCGGGCTGGCGCTCGTCGCGGGCGTGGCGCTGGCGTTTGTGGACGGCAAACTCACC
This sequence comes from uncultured Gemmatimonadaceae bacterium, assembly GCA_964641215.1. Lineage (GTDB taxonomy): Bacteria > Gemmatimonadota > Gemmatimonadetes > Gemmatimonadales > GWC2-71-9 > 13-1-40CM-70-15. Next base: position 14,597 of record CAZXKD010000052.1, on the reverse strand, counting down.
CTACCAGTCTTTGCCGCCGCGCTCGTCCTGCTCGTGGGCGCCGATCTGTGGCGCGCCGGGCGCCCGTTCTGGCACTGGAGCCGGCCCGAGCAACAACTCTACGCCCAGGACGACGTCGTGCGACTGCTCGAGCCCACCCGGCCTCCGTACCGGGTGCTCGACACCGGCGTCTACTCCGGCACCCTGATGAGATACAGCATCCCACAGGTGCTGGGCTACCATGGCTTCGAGCTGAGCGCATTCGACGACCTCGTCGGCAAACAGGAAGGGTATCGAAACCTGTTCCGAACCTCCCAGCTCTGGAAACTGCTCGCGGTGCGGGACCTAATCCTCGCGGACACGGCAGCTCTCCGAGGGTATCACCGCGTGCTGGGCCCCGTCGCCTCGGCCGCCGGTGGTAGGGCCTTCGTGTACGAGGCGGACACGCTGCCCCCCTACGCGCGCGTGGTGCCCGCCGCCGTGAAAGCGCCGGCGGACCAGATCGTACCGACGCTGATCGACCCCCGCCTGGATTTCAACCGGCTGGTGCTGTTCGACACCACGCAGCACCTGAACCCGCTGCCCGTCACCGAGATGCCGCAGCCGAGTCCCTCGAGAGCCGCGGTGACGCAGTGGGCGCCGGGGAAGATGTCGATCAGTCTCGACCCGGCGCCGCCGGCGCCGAGCTACCTGGTGGTCGCCGAGAACTGGTATCCGGACTGGCACGCGACGGTGGATGGCGCATCGGCCGCGGTCTACCGCGGCGACCGGACGTTGATCACCGTGCCGGTCCCCCCGGGTGCCCGGCGGGTCGATCTGGTGTTCGACTCGCGCGACTATCGCACCGGCCGACGCGCGACGCTGCTGTCGCTGCTGGTGCTGGCCCTGGGGCTGGTGGGACCGCCGCTGTGGCGCCGGAGGCGGCGTGGCTGAGCGTGCCCTCGTCGTCGTTCCGACCTACAACGAGGCGCCGAACCTCGCCAACCTGCTGCCGCAGGTGCTGGCGCAGGACCCGCGCATCGAGGTGCTGGTCGTGGACGACAACTCCCAGGACGGCACCGGCCGGATCGCGGACGAGTTGGCTCGAGGCGACTCCCGGGTCCACGTGCTGCACCGGCCGGAGAAGCTGGGACTCGGCACGGCCTACCGGGCCGCGTTTCGCTGGGGACTGGAGCGCGGCTACGACTACTTCTTCGAGATGGACGCGGACTTCTCGCACGATCCCGCGCACTTGAAGGAGTTTCTCAAGGCCGTCCAAGGGGCGGACTTGGTGCTCGGGTCGCGTTATCTTGGAGGGAAGGTGACGGTGGTCAATTGGCCCATGGGCCGCCTGCTCCTCTCGTACTGCGCCAATATTTATGCCCGCTGGCTGACGGGGCTGCGGATCTGGGACCTGACCGGCGGGTTCAAGTGCTTTCGCCGGCGCGTGCTCGAGGCGATCGACCTCGACCAGGTCCGCTCCAACGGGTACGCGTTCCAAATCGAAATGAGTGTCCGGGCATGGCGAAAAGGGTTCAAGCTGGCGGAAATCCCCATCGTGTTCGTGGACCGGACCGAGGGGCAAAGCAAGATGAACAAGGCCATCGTGCGCGAGGCAGTATGGATGGTGCCGCGCCTGCGACTGATGGGGTGGTTCGGCCGCATCTAGTCGGGCTTCCGGTCTACAAGATGACAGGCTCGGGGAACGACTTCGTCATGGTCGACGGGCGGGTGTCGACGCCCGCGGACTGGACGGCGGCCGACATCCGCGCGGCCTGCGCCCGCGGCACAGGGGTGGGAGCCGACGGCCTTGTGTTCGTGCTCCAGGGGACCGCGCCTGGGGCGGCGCGCATGATTTACTTCAACAGCGACGGCTCGCACGCGGCGATGTGCGGTAACGCTGCCCTATGCAGCACCCGTCTCGCCGCCCACCTGGGCGTCGCCCCGGCCGAAGGCATGCGGCTCGAGACCGACGCGGGTATGTACGAGAGCCGCTGTAACGGCGATCCCGGCCGGGCGGAGCTGCATCTGGCGGCGGTGCAGGCACCGGTAGAGGTGCCGGGCATCACGCTTGAGCCGGGAGAGCAGCGCCTCGCCTTCGGGAACGTCGGAGTCCCGCACCTGGTCGTCGTGGTCGAGGACGTCGAGCGGGTGGGGGTAGTGGTGCGGGGCAGGTTCCTGCGGCAGCATGCCGCGCTCGCCCCGCATGGGGCCAACGTGAACTTCATTTCGCCCGCCCAGTCGCCCGGCCAATGGCGGATGCGGACCTACGAGCGGGGCGTGGAAGGCGAAACGCTGGCGTGTGGCACAGGCGCCGTGGCCGCCGGCTGCGCCTTGGAAGCGTGGGGGCTGAGTCCGCTACCGCTCGTCATTCAGAGCCGGAGCGGCCGGCCCCTCGAAGTCCGGGCGAGGAAGGCGGGCAGCAGCTACAACGATGTCTGGCTGATCGGGGAGGCGCGACTGGTGTTTCGAGCCGTCCTGACATGAGCGAATCTTGCGACGGGCGGGCCTGGAACTCGCGACTGGGGGAGGGATAGCGGTGGAGTTTTCCACCTTCTCCCACATGTTAACTTAACATAACATCTATTATACGAAGTACATCTCCACGCAGGCTACTTGCGGATCGCCCCCCGCGTCAGCTCCCCGAGCCGGACCTTCGCCTCGCCCACCGTGTTGGTCGAATCGAGCTTGGTGACGATCTGCTGGTAGGCGGCAATGGCCTTGGCCGTGTCCCCTGCCTCCGTCCAGGCGCGTCCGGCATCGGAGAGAAACTGTGCTCTCAGGAACGGCATCTGGGCGGCTGCCGCGGCCTGCTCGTAGGAGTCCGCCGCCTCCCTCGGACGAGCGACGTTCTCGTAGGCGGCCGCGAGCAGTCCGTACGCTTGAGCGCGGAAGTCGCGGCTCGCGCCCGGCGCGAACCGGCGCAGCAGCTCGAGCGCCGTCTGGTTCTGACCCTGCGCGAGGCGCACCTGGATGAGCAGTAGGTTGGCCTCCTGCGCGGCGTGCGTGCCCGTATAGTTCTCGACGATGCGCGACAACTCGCTCGAGGCGAGAGGATAGTTCCGGGACTCGAAGGCGAGACGCGCGGAGACGAGAGCCCGGCCGGCACTCTGCTCACTCTGCCTCGTGGACAGGGCGTTCCACCACACCAGCCCACCGCCGACGATCAGGATCGCGGCGACCCACAGGGACAACTGCTTGTGGGTCTTGATCCAGCCGATCACGCGCATGAGGCGGTCGGCGTCACCCACCGCGGGCCGCGCTGATCCCACCGAAGTCGCCATGCCTCCCATTTCCTCTCGTGTCCCGTGCCCGCTGTTCGACTCCACCCCCCCCCACCCCCCCGACTTCAATGCCCCTGGGGTGACTCGAACACCCGGCCAACGGTTTAGGAAACCGCTGCTCTATCCACCTGAGCTACAGGGGCGTAAGCCTCGTAATCTAGAGGGGTTACGCATAGCGCAGCAAGGCCTCGACTCGCGTCTGGGAGAGCAGCCGGCGGCCGTGCAGGAACTCGAGCTCGATCAGGAACGTGAAGCCCACGAGTATCGCCCCGCGGTTCGTCACGAGCTTGCCCGCCGCGGCGGCGGTCCCTCCGGTGGCCAGGACATCGTCTACCACGAGCACCCTGTCCCCCCGCTGCAGGGCGTCCTGGTGCATCTCCAATGCGTCGCTGCCGTACTCCAGAGCGTACTCAACCCGGTCTCGCGAGGCCGGCAGCTTGCCCGGTTTGCGGATCGGGACCAGGCCCGCATGGAGGGCGAGCGCCACCGGCGCCCCCAGCAGGAACCCGCGGGACTCGATGGACACGACTCGCCTCACGCCTGGCGTACGGTAGGGCCGCGCCATCAGGTCGACCACCTTCGCGAAGAGGTTGGGGTCGAGCAGCACCGGCGTGATATCCTTGAAGACGATCCCCGGCTTCGGGAAGTCGGGTACGTCCCGAATCGCCCGCCGCAGATCGGCCAGATCCCCTCGATCAATCACATGACCTCGAATGGCTTCGGGAGATCCATATCATGTGGAACCTCCATCCGCTCCACGGTCTCGACGCGTGCCGATCGCGGCCCCCGCTGCAACATGTGCTCGAGCTCCAGCAACGCCTCCGCGCTGCCTTCGGCCAAGACTTCGACCGACCCGTCCCTCATGTTCCGTACCACCCCCCCCAGTCCCAACCGCTCGGCCTCCTGCAGCACGAACCAGCGGAACCCCACCCCCTGCACCCGGCCCCGCACCACGCACCGGAGCCGGGCCACGGTCAGTTCCCCGACTGCCGGGAGACGCGGCGCCGGTGCCAGAAGACGTAGGCGGCCGACACCGCCGCGAGGATCGGAATCAGAATCATCACGGCCCGACCGGCGTACGTGCGCGCCGCTTGGTCGAGGGCGCTGCGCAGCAAGTCTTCCCGCTTCCCGATGAACCAGCCGATCCAAGTGAGGATGGTGCACCAGATCGCGGCACCCAAGCCCGTAAACACCACGAAGCGCGGCAGCGGCATCCGGGCAATCCCCGCCGGCAGCGAGATCAGGTGCCGCACCACGGGGAGCATGCGGGCCACGAAGGTGCTGATCTCGCCATGGGCGGCGAAAAAGCGCTCGGACCGCTCGAGGCTCCGTTCCGACACGAGGACGTAGTGGCCGAGCCGGCGCACGAACGCCCTGCCGAGCCAGTACGCCAGGCCGTAGTTGGCGAGCGCTCCGAGGATCGATCCCACCACCCCGCAGGCGACCGCGACGAAGAAATCCATCTCGCCCTTGGCCACGAGGTAGCCGGCCGGCGGCATCACCAGCTCGCTGGGCAGCGGCAGGATCGAGGACTCAATGGCCATGAGCACGACGATCCCGGGATAGCCGAGGTCGCGGAACCGGTCGAGCAGCCAGTTGATGAGGTGCTCAAGCATCGAAGCCGTGTTCCCCGACCAGGGGGACGAAGCGCGCATCCCCGAGGGGCGTGTGTCTCACTCCGCCTGCCGCGCGTTCGACGAGGGTGAGCGTCTGGGCGCCCTTGGCTCCCAGCGGGATGAGCAGACGGCCGCCCGTCGCGAGCTGATCGAGCAGCGGCGTGGGCACCTCGGGGCCGCCTGCCGACACGAGGATCGCGTCGTAGGGCGCGTAGGCGCTCCAGCCGAGGGTGCCGTCGCCCACGAGGACGGACACGTTGCCCACGCCGGCGGCGCGCAACGTCCGCAGGGCCGCCTCCGCGAGAGCGCGCACCCGCTCGACGCTGAACACCTGCTCGGCCAGCGCGCCCAGCAGCGCGGTCTCGTAGCCCGAGCCGGTGCCGATCTCGAGCACTCTCTCCCGCCCCGTGAGCCGTAGCGCCTCGAGGTAGCGCGCCTGCGTCAACGGCCTGGAGATCGTCTGCCCTGCCCCGATGGGAAGCGCCGTGTCCTCGTAGGCCCGATGCCGCACGGCGTCCGGGACGAAAAGATGGCGCGGCGTCTCCGCGAACGCCTTCAGCACGGCCAGGTCGCGAATCCCCTGCACGCGCAGCGTCTCGGCCAGCCGCGCGCGGTAGCCGCCATAGCTGTCGGCCCCGCGGTCTAGGTGCCGAGGTTCCACGAGCGCACCACCTCGAGGAGCTTGTAATTGGTGAGGTCGACGTGGAGCGGCGTCACGGACACGAAGCCTTCCCGGACCGCCTGGAAGTCGGAATCGGCGCCGCCCGACCAGGTGACGTGCCCGCCGCCGATCCAGTAGATCTCGCGTCCCCACGGGTCCTTCATCCGAGCGATCTCTTCGTGGAAGACGCGGCTGCCCAGATGCGTGATCCGGACGCCCTTCACCTCATTGCCGGCGATCGGCGGGAGGTTGACGTTCAGCAGCGTCTCCGCGGGGAAGTCGGTCCGTTGCACGATGCGTTGGACGAGCCGCCGCAGGCCGTCCCGGTGACTCTCCATGTACTCGAGATCGAAGCTGCCGTAGGAGACGGCGATGCTGGGGATGCCGGCCGCCAGGCCCTCCATCGCCGCCGCCACGGTCCCGGAATAGAGCACATCCTCACCCATGTTGGGCCCGTGGTTGATCCCGGAGATCACGAAGTCCGGCTTCTCCGGCATCAAGCCGCCGAGCCCCAGCAGCACGCAGTCGGTGGGGGTGCCGTCCACCTGGAACGATCCGTCGGCGCGCCGCGTCGCCCGCAGCGGGCGGTGCAGGGTGAGCGAGTGGGACGTCGCGCTCTGCTCGCGGTCGGGCGCGACGACGGTCACCTGCCCCACCGTGGCGCACACTTCGCCGAGCAGGGCGAGCCCCCGGGCCAGGATGCCGTCGTCGTTGCTTATGAGGATCTTCATGGGGCCCCGAACACGATCGCGCGGCAGTAGCGAGCGAAGACGCGCGCCAGTCGCCAGGTATCGGCGACCGCCCGGAAGTGGCTTGGCGCTCCGTCGTACACGGTCGGGACGGTGACCGACGCCACGCGGACCCTGCGCGCCAGCGCCTCGAGGAGGAACGCGGTCTCGTAATCGTAGTGAGATTGGGGCGGCCGGACCATCGCCGCGACCGCCGCGGTGAAGGCCCGGAAGCCCGTCTGGGCGTCGGGGATCGGCCGGCCGCCGATGCGGGACGCGAGAGCGGCGGAGAGACGGTTGGTGAACCGCCGGCCGTGCGGCATCGCGCCGGTCCGCTCGCGGGCCCCGAGGACGAGGTCAGCGCGAGCGTCCGCGATCGGCGCCACCAGGCGGGGGATCGATTCGGGAGGATGCTGCCCGTCGGCGTCGAGCGTGACGATCACGTCCGCCCCCCTCCCCTCCCCCCCATGCGCCACCGCCGCGAGGCCGGTCCGCAGGGCGGCGCCCTTGCCGCGGGTCCGGTCGTGGCGGACCACCGTCGCGCCGGCGGCGGACGCGGCGGACGCGGTTCCATCGGTCGAGCCATCGTCCACCACGACCACCCGGGCCGCCGGCACCGTCACCAGGGTTCGGGCGACCAGGGCGCCCACGGTCGTGGCTGCCTGGTACGCAGGAACGACGACGGCGATCCGGAGATCAGCGCGGTCCGGCATGCGGCGGGGCGCTGCCGTCCAGGATGGCGAGCACCGCCTTCAGCTCGGCGCGCAGGTCGCGCACCGTTTCGGTCGCCAGCGCGCGCCGGGCCTCCGGCTTCAGCTCGCCGCTGCGGCGGTACTGCTCGATCTTCTGGCGCGCCCCCTCGATGGTGTACTTCTCGGTGTACAGCAGATGCTTCACGAGCATGATCAGCTCGATCTCGCGCCGCTGGTAGACGCGGTTGCCGGAGCGGTTCTTGGCGGGGTTCAAGAACCGGAACTGACTCTCCCAGTAGCGCAGCACGTGCGGCTTGAGGTCCGTGAGCTGGCAGACCTCCCCGATGGAGAAGAATTCCTGGACGGGATAGGGAGCGCTCATCGCCACTGCTCCGCTTTGAGGTCGCGCTCCATCAGGTCGGCGATGGCGTCGCGCGGGGCTTTGCCAGCGAACAGGATCGCCGCCACCTCCTGGGCGATGGGCAGCTCCACGCCCTGGCGGTCCGCCAGCGCGACCGCGGCCCGGGCGGTGGGGACGCCCTCGGCGACGGATTGCTTGCCGGCCTGCGCCTGCTCGAGCGTCCTCCCCTTTCCCAACTCCACCCCCAGGATGCGGTTGCGGGACAGAGCGCCCGTCGCGGTGAGGATCAGGTCGCCCATGCCCGCCAGCCCGGCGAAGGTGAGCGGGTCGGCGCCGAGCGCCGCTCCGATCCGGGTGATTTCGGCGAGCCCGCGCGTGATCAACGCGGCGCGCGGATTATGACCCAAGCCGAGCCCCTCGAGGATGCCCGCGGCGATGGCGATCACGTTCTTCAACGCTCCACCCAGCTCCACGCCCAGCACGTCCGTGTGCGTGTAGACGCGGAAGTGCGCGCAGGCGAAGACTTGCTGCGCGCGCCGGGCCACGGCCTCGTCCGCGGCGGCCGCGACGACGGCGGTGGGCTGGCGCTGGTACACCTCCTGCGCGAAGGACGGCCCCGACAGCACGGCTAACGGCGTCGCGGCACCGAACAGCTCCTCCAGCACGCACGACAGCGTCACCAGCCGATCGGGCTCGAGCCCCTTGGAGACGCTGACGACGAGCGGCCGCCCGCTCGCGGCCCGAGCCGCTTCGGCCATCACCGTGCGCACGGCGTGCGACGGTGCGGAGGACACGACGACCTCCGCGTCCCGGACCGCGGCCGCGAGGTCCCCGGTGGCTCGCAGCGCCGGGGCGAGCGGCGCGCCGGGCAGGAACAGCGGATTGACGTGGTCGCGATTGACGGCCTCCACCACCTCGGGCTCACGGGCCCACACAGTGACGGCTGCACCGTTGCGCGTCAGCATGTCCGCCAGCACGGTTCCCCAGGCGCCACCGCCGACGACGGTGATCCGGCTCATCGGTCGGACGGCCGGACGCTCGGACGGCCGGACAGCCCGACCCCGCCCCCACCCCCCCCCCCGCCGCTCCGGGTCCGAAATCGATTCTCCGTCCCGGCGAGCAACCGCTGGATATTGGTGCGGTGGGCGAACACGATCAACAGGGCCAGGGCGACGCTCGCCCAAAAGGCGTAGGGCGCGCCCGGCTCCGTGAGCCGTACACACAACGGGAACGTCAGTACGGCCACGATCGAGCTGAGCGAGACGAATCCCGTGAGCCAGAGCATGACGCCCCACACCGGCAGCGCGATGAGCACGGCGAACGGGGCGAGGGCGAGGAACATGCCGCCGGCGGTCGCGACCCCCTTGCCGCCCCGGAACCGGACGTACGGGGAGTAGATGTGCCCCAGCACCGCCGCGCCACCCAGCGCTACGGGGAGCCACGCCGGGCCGCGCGCCCACGTCCCCAGCAGCGCGACGGCGGCTGCTCCCTTGGCGATGTCCACGAGCCCCACCGGGATCGCGTACCGCCACCCCAGCACGCGGTACACGTTGGTGGCCCCGAGGTTCTTGCTGCCGTGCTCCCGCAGGTCGATGCGGCGACCGAGCCGGCCCGCCAAGTAGCTCGTGGGGGTCGCGCCCAGCAGGTAGGCGGCCAGGAGCCACAGCGCGGCGCTCATCGCGGCGAGCGCTCCCGCCGCCGGCGGCGGAACTTGATGTTGAGCGGCGCCCCTGTGAACGCCCACGCCTCCCGGAAGCCGTTGACCAGGTAGCGCGTGTAGGACTCGGGGATCGCCTCGGGCCGGTTGGCCACCACGGCGAACCGGGGCGGCGCCGTCCCGATCTGCGAAGCGTAGAAGAGGCGCAGCGACTCGCCCACCGGCTGCGGCGGCTGTTGACGCTGCACCAGCGCCTCGAGCACGCGGTTGACCTCGGCGGTGGGGACGCGCTTCTCCCGCTCTTCGGCCACCTGGAGGGTGAGATCGAGCAGCTTGGTGACGCGCTGGCCGGTTTTCGCGGACACGTAGAGGAATGGAATGAACGCGAGGAACGGTGCCCGCTCCTTGAGCTCCCGCTCGCCGCGCACCGCGGTGTTGGTGTCTTTCTCCTCGATCAGATCCCACTTGTTGACGGCGACGAGCACGCCGGCGCCACGGTCCCAGGCCTCGGTGGCGATGCGTAAGTCCTGTGTGTGCATGCCGTTAGCAGCATCCACCACGAGCACGCAGACGTCGGCGCGCTCCACGGCGCGCGCGGTGCGCAGCGTTGCATAGAACTCGATGTCGTCCTGGACCTTACTGCGCTTGCGCAGGCCGGCAGTGTCGATGAAGACCAGCTTGTGGCCCTGGTACTGGTACGGGGTGTCGATGGCGTCGCGGGTCGTGCCGGGCGCTTCGGCCACGACGACGCGCTCCCGGCCGAGCAGGCGATTCACGAGACTGGACTTGCCCACGTTGGGTCGACCCACGATGGCGACGTGAATCGCTGGCTCGCTGTCCGCGTCGCCGGCTGCCGGCAAGGCGGCCACGACGCGGTCGAGCAGGTCCCCGGTGCTCTTCCCCACCGCCGCCGAGACCGGGAACGGGTCCCCCATGCCCAGCTCGTAAAAGGCCAAGTGCTCGGTCTCGTCGGGGAGGCGGTCCGCCTTGTTGACCACGAGCAGCACCGGACGCTGAGACTTGCGCAAGTACTCGGCGATCGCCAGGTCGGCGGGATGCACACCGGCCGCGAGGTCCACGAGGAGGAGCACGACGTCGCTCTCGGCCACGGCGGCTTCCACCTGCGTGCGGACCGCGCGGTCCAACGGGTCCGTCGAGCCGGGCACGAGTCCCCCCGTGTCGACCAGCCAAAAGCGGCGGCCGTTCCACTCGGCGGCGGCGAAGTTCCGATCGCGCGTCACGCCCGGCCGTTCGTCCACGATCGCCGCCCGGCGGCCGATCAGCCGGTTGAACAGCGTGGACTTGCCGACGTTGGGCCGGCCGATGATCGCGACGGTGGGAGCGCCCGTCACCGGTCCACCTCCCCCAACGCTGAACGCGGCACGCGGAACGCGGCAGGAACAGCAGCACCACCTGTTCCGCGTTCCGTGAGGGCGTCCGCGAAATCGTACGAGAACCGCACCGGCATCGGCAGACGCGCGGCCAGGGCCTCCGCCGAAACCTGGTCGAGGAATCGCAGGTCGTCGTTCACCGCCTCGGCGGGCAGGAGCGCGAGGTCCACGTCGCGCCGGTCGCGGAGCGCCGCCAGGAAGGCGGCGCCGGGGAGCAGCCCGGCCGAGGTCACCGCCGACCCGAACAAGGTGTTCTCGAGCGGCAGCACCTCGAACGTCGCGCCGATCGCCCGCTCCAGATCCGTCACCACCTGCGGCAGCAGCGGGCCCATCGCCGTCCCCGTGGCGATCGCGATCCGCTTGCCGCGCAGGTCGGGCAGGCCCGCGCGCGCCGCCGCGATCCGCGTCTGGAGGTAGCGCACCGCCCCGACTCCGTTTTCGCGCTGATCGAAGTCGCCGTACCACTCGGCCGGCGGCAACGTCTCCTCGGCCCGCAGATACAGCTCGTCCGCGCCGAAGCACCACGGGTGGCCCCGCTCCGCCACCGCGCGGGTGGCGAAGTCGGACACCACGCCCAGCGCCGCGCGGCACTCGGCGCGCCGGGGCGGGCGCACCAACTCGTGCTTACTGTATTCGGTGAGGGCGACGGGCACGACGGAAACCGACAGGATGGGCGTGCCCAGACTCCACAGATCGCCCAACGTGCGCACCAGCTCGACCCCGTCGTTCACCCCGGGAACCAACACCACCTGGGCGTGGAACTCGATCCCCTGAGCCGCGAAGCCGCGCAGCTGCGGAATGATGGCCGGCGCCTCCGGGTTGCGCAGCAACCAGCGGCGGATCACGGGGTCGCTCGCATGCACCGACACGTACAGCGGCGACAACCGGTACTCCACGATCCGGGTTTCGTCCCAGGGCTTCAGATTGGTCAGCGTCGCGAAGTTGCCGTACCGGAAGGAGAGCCGGTAGTCGTCGTCCCGGATGTAGAGGGTCTCGCGCAGCCCTGCGGGATTGCCGTCGACGAAGCAGAAATCGCAGTGGTTGGCGCAGCGCCGGATGCGCGGGGGCTCGAGCGTCACCCCCAGCGGCAGCCCCTCGGGACGTTCGACGTCGTACTCGACCGCCTCGCCCGTGGGAAGCCGGGCGAGCAGGAGAAAAGCGTCTTCGGCGGTCAGGAACTCCCAGTCGAGGAAGTCCTCGAGCGCTCGACCGTTGACGGCGAGGAGCTCTGTACCGGGGAAGAGGCCGAGCTCGGCGCCCAGAGAGTCCGGCGCCACGGACTGCACGCGAATCACCGTGCCATTCCTGCGACTTAAAGGAGTTTATGAAGCCTGGCGTGGCAACCTCAACGCCGGCCGAAACTTGGACGCCGTGAAATATCGCTCAGGAAGGCCGGTAGCGCCAGCCGACGAGCCCTTTCCCACTCACGCGCACCTGGAACTGCCGGCTCGCGCCGCTCGCCAGGCCGGGAATGTCCGTGGCCTGACTCGTCTGAACCCCCCCCGCGGCGTCCAGGAACTCGAAGACGACCCGGAACGGCTTGGACACACCCGCGCGCAGGTTGGTCGCGATGGCGGTCACGATATAGCCGCCGCTATCGGGGACGAAGCTCCCGACGCTGACGTCCACGGCGAGCGTGGAATCCACGATGGCCAGGTACTTTTGGGCGGAGTCGCGGCGGCCGCGCAGGTCCCAGGCGGAGGCGGCCAGCCGCAGCGAGGCCCGGCTCAGGGGGTCGACCGACACCAGGCGCTGAGCGGTGGCGACGGCGTTGGCCGTGTCCTTGAGGCCGACGTAGGCGCTCCCCAGATCGAAGAGGGCGTTCCGGTTCCACGGATTCCGCTGCAGGCCCAGGGCGTAGGCCTTCACCCCCATCGTCAACGCACCACCATTCACGAGTCGCTGGCCCAGATCGAACAGCACCCCGGGCTCCACGGCGGCCGCGCGACTGAAGAAGGCGTCGAAGACGTTGTTGGCCTCGGCGGGCCGGGCGCTCTGGGAGTACAGGGCGGCGAGGGTCATGACGGCGTCCGCGTCCATCGGGTAGGCGGCTACGTACGACTGGTAGGCGCTGATCGCCGGGGTGAATGCCGTCGCCACGGCGGCGCTGTCGTGCGCGACTCGTTGCGCCAGGTCGCGCCGGGCCGCCTGCCCCCGCTCCACCGCCTGGCCCCGCGCCCCCGAGTCGGTGGCGAACGCACGCTGGTCGGCAGGCGAGAGCCGGGCGCCACGGGCGCGGCGCGAGGCCGCCGAGGCCTGCATGCGCGCCAGGATGAGCGAATCGTTGCCGACCGCGCGGCTCAGCGAATCACGACTGTAGCGGGTCCGCTGCCACTGCTGGGCGGAAGGATCGGTCTGGACCCGGCGCACGGCGGCGCGGGCCACGGTGCTCAAGGCGTCCTGCTTCGCGGCGTTGAATGCCGTATCCGTTCCGGCGGCCTGCACTCCCTTGCTCAAATAGCTGGTCGCCGAATCGAGCTCATCGCGGGCCGTGAAGACGGCGCCGAGCACGAAGTAGGCCCGCGGGTTCTCGGGAGACAGATGCTGGGCGAGGCGCAGCAGCCCGAGCGCGGAGTCGAATTTTTGCTCCTGCCACGTGCGCTGGCCGGCGGCGAGCAGGTCCCCGTACAGCCGGGCGCGGTAGTAGGCGATGTCCTTGGCGCACTGGGGCGCGAGCACCTGCGCTTTCCCGAAGGCGGAGTCCGCGCCGACGGCGTTCGCGGTCTCGAAATAGTAGCGGCCGAGGTAATACCAGGCCGCCGGGTTTTTGTCCTGATGGTCGTCGCGAATCGAGCGGGTGAGGACGTCCACCGCCTGGGCGAGGAGGTGCTCGCGCTGCCGGGGCTGCTCCGACGCACCCTTCAAGTCCACCACCGCGCTGTTGATCCGGAAAAACCCCGCGGCGATGTCGCAGGGCGGCTGGGGCGGCACCCACTGGTTCTGGGCGCCGAGGGGGGGGACGGCAAGGAGGCAGCAGACGGTGGCGACGGCAGGCGATCGCATGAGGAACCTCAGGTCAATGCAGGCGGGGGGCTGACAGTCCGTCTGTCCGACTGTCCGACCATAAAGAGCGGGCGACCGGATTCGAACCGGCGACGTCCAGCTTGGGAAGCTGGCATTCTACCCCTGAATTACGCCCGCGGGTGCTTCGGTAGTGACGGACTAAGAACACTGATACAAGAACGCTGCCGTGGCAAGATGGGCAGGGCTCCTGGAAAACACAACGGCCGGCGTCGCAAGACGCCGGCCGTGGTGCGAGCGTTCAAGCAGTTAAGGGAAGGTATTCCTGAAGTTGACGAACCCCCCGACATCCCCGTTGTTGAGGGTGAACGTATACACCGTGCCGCCCGGGCATGCGGCAGCGCTCGAGGGGAATACCAGCGTCCAGCCGCTCTGGACCACCTCGCACACCGAGTAGGTCCCAGGTGGCAAGCCCGTGAAACTGTAGTTGCCCGTGGCGTCGGTCGTCGTCGATCCTGAGAGGGTGCCGAAGACTTGGATGCACCAGTTCGCAAGGCCGTTCCCCGTGGCCGCATCGGTCACCTTCCCAGTGATCGTTACGGTTCCACCCGACAGGACCGTTGTGGGGCAGCTGGGGGGCGGTTGGGGCGGCGGGGGCGGCGGCTGCGGGTTGGGATCGCCGCACTTGTTTATGACCTCATTCGGGTGCAAGGCGGCACGCATGGCGCAATGCGCGGCGTCATGGCCTTGACCATTGATTAGGCCCTGCGAATGTGGTGCTTGAGCCTGAGACACGCTTGCGAGGAACGGCGCGATGAGCAACGCAAGCAGGATTCTGAGGACGCGCATAACTCTCTCCAGTAGGTCGAAGAGCCACAACTGAGGGGCGCACCTCAGCGCCCGGGGACCATCGCCCGGGCTCGCAGTCAGGTAGCAGCAAGGGGGGTGCCAGGCGACAGGCCGCGCTCTGGCTTCGGTCCAAACGTGACACAGCTTACGTTATGTTGTCTCGCAGTTCGCAACGATTATTGCATTATACGTGCTTTGGCAGTGCAACGAAACATAGCCGAAGACCGACAAACCAATGCAGGACATGGTGTTAGGTACTAGTCGGCCCATATGCGCCGCACGTCCAGACTTAGCTCGGCTCTGGTCGACTCCTCCAGCCGACGGGCGTGCACGGCCAGAAGGTCGCTGCGGGTCACGATCCCTACGAGCCGGCGCGGGTCAGCCCGGCAGCGACGCTAGCTCTGCTTGTACCTCCAGGCGACGATCTTCGCCCCCGTCG
>CAZXKD010000051.1:0-16728 GCA_964641215.1 uncultured Gemmatimonadaceae bacterium | reverse complement strand
GCGGCGGTCGCCGCAGCAGGCGCACTCCGGGCCTCGACGGCGGCGAACAGCTCGTGCGCCTTGAACGGCTTCGCGAGATAGTCGCTCATCCCATGCGCGAGGCAACGCTCGCGCTCGCCGCTCAGGGCGTGGGCGGTGAGGGCAATGATGGGGAGCGTGCGGCCCGCGGGCAGCGCGCGGATCGCCTCCGTCGCCGCGAACCCGTCCATCTCGGGCATCTGGATATCCATCAGCACGACGTCGTAGGGGCGGGCGCCAACGGCGGCCACCGCGGCGCGGCCGTCACTCACCACGTCCACCTGGTGCCCGCGCTTCATGAGCATGGCCGTCGCCACCTGCTGGTTCACCGGGTTGTCCTCGGCGAGAAGGATCTGCAGGGCGTGTCGCGACTCGGCGATCGTGTGCCGCGTGATGAGGTCGTGCTCGCCGACCGACGCTGGAGCCGCGAGCACGACCCCCACGGCCTCGATCAGATCGGCCCGCGCGATGGGTTTGGTCAGGTACGCCTGGATCCCCAGCTGCCGGCAGCGCTCGCCGTCGCCCCGCTGGCCTGCCGACGTGAGAACGAGGAGGTGCGTCTTGGCCAGCTGGGGAGTGGCCCGCACATCGGCGGCGAACTGGAAGCCGTCGCGCTCGGGCATCTGCGCGTCGAGGATGACGAGGTCAAAGGGCGCGCTTGCCTGCACCGCGCGCTGCAGCGCGGCCAGTCCCGCCGCCGCGCGCGACTCTTCGTGCACCGCGATGCCCTCGGCGCCCAGCATATCCCGCAAGATACGCCGATTGGTCTCGTTGTCGTCCACCACCAGGACTCGCCGGGCGCTGAGGGAGGGGGACGGCGACGCGGTACGAGCCGACGCAGCGTGGGCGGCCGCCTCGATCTGGAAGGGGAGGGTGAAGCTGAACTCGCTGCCGCGGCCGAGCTCGCTCGTGACCGTGAACTCGCCCTGCATCAACGTCACCAGCCGCCGCGAGATCGCGAGGCCGAGGCCGGTGCCCCCATAGCGGCGCGTCATGGACGCGTCGGCCTGGGTGAATTCCTGGAAGATGGTCGCCTGCTGGTCCGGTGACATGCCGATGCCGGTGTCGCGCACGCGGAACCGGACGGACGCGCGATCACCGTCGCGCCGGACGACCACGGCGGATACCTCGACCTCGCCCTCCTCGGTGAACTTGATGGCGTTCCCGATCAGATTCACGAGCACCTGGCGCACGCGGGTGGGATCGCCGCGCACGAGGGGTGGGACGTCGGTCGGCACCTCCACGGTGAGCTCGAGATGCTTCTCGCGCGCCCGGACCGCGAGGAGGGTTGCCGTGGCATACACGACCTTGGGCAGATCGAAGGCGATGGACTCGAGCTCCAGGTGCTCGGCCTCGATCTTCGAGTAATCGAGAATGTCGTTGAGGATGGTGAGGAGCGCTTCCGACGAGGAGCGCACCAGCTCGAGGGCGCGGCGCTGCTCCGACGAGAGCTCCGTGTCCAGCACGAGCTCGACGAAGCCGAGAACGGCGTTCATCGGCGTGCGGATCTCATGGCTCATGTTGGCGAGAAAGGTGCTCCGCGCCCGCGCCACTCGTTCCGCCAGGTCGCGCGCGGCGCGCATCGCCTCTTCCGCCTGTTTCCGATCGCTGATGTCCTCGTACACCGCCAGCAGCCCGCCTTCGGCGCTGGCCCGCACTGCGGTGGCGGACAGGCGCACGGGGATGCGGCGGCCGTCCTTGCTCATCCGCTCCACTTCCGTGCGCACGACCTCACCACGCCGCACCCGCGCCTCGAGGTCGCTCGACTGCGACTTCAGGGCTTCGGGCACGATCAGCGCGTCGAGGCGCGCCCCCAGGGCTTCGGCTGCCGGATACCCGAACAAGCTCTCGAACGCCGGATTCACGCTGCGGATGGACTTCTGATCGTCCAGCACCGCGATGGCGACCGGCGCGCTCGCGATCAGGGCATCGAGGTACGCGTTCTGGCGCGTCAACTCCTGACTGGAGAGCTCCAGCAGGGTTGCCGCCCGAACGCGCTCCACGAAGGTGCGGTGGGCGCGGGCGTGCACCCGGTTCATGCCCCAGGCGAAGACGGCAATCAGAACGACCGCCAACACGTTGAAGCGAGCCTGGCCCAGCAGCAGCACGCCGATGGGGAGCGGGGCCAAGACGGCGATCAGGAGATACTGGAAGCTGCGCCGGTCGCCCACCAGCGCGCTGGTCGCAGCGGCGACGATTCCGGCGACCACGACGAGGATCAGGGCGGCCTCACCGGCCGGAAGCTCCGGGATGGCGGCTGCGGCGCCTACCCCCCACGCCAGACCGATACCGGCAACGGTGAGGCGCACGCCCCGCAAGGCCTCTTCGGGGGACGGCGTCCGCCGACCGACCCCCAGCCGCCACCACGTCCGCATCCCCGCGGCGACGACGACCGCGCCGATCCAGCCGACCGTGAGCCCGCGCGGCAAGGAGTTCCACACCAGGGCGGCGACAACGAGGACGAGCAGGACATGAAGCGACTCGGCGAGCGGGCCGCCGGCGAGCAGCTGACGCAGCGCCGCGCTCCGCACCGCGGTCTCCACGCGCCGCTGCTCGACGTCGCGCGCTCCTGGATCCTTGCCTGTGACCAGCTGCTCTGGGCGGGTCATGACTCGTTCTGCAATGCTCTCGAGTGGGGTGCTACATTGCAAGGCCGAGACCATGCCGACGCGCTCCCGGATACGAAAGTCGCTGAAACAGACCGTCGCCCTCCTCGAGCGGCTCTATGGCCGCCCCAGGCCACCGCTCCGGGATCCGTTCGCGCTGCTGCTCTGGGAGAACGTCGCTTACCTGGTGGACGATGCGCGCCGGGCCAAGGCCTTCGCCGCGCTGAAACGGAAGGTCGGACTCTCTCCCGACCAGATCCTCGCGACGCCGACCGGTGCCCTCGCCTCGCTCATCAAGGACGGCGGCATGCTCCCCCCGATGCGCGCCGAAAAGCTCAAGCGCTGCGCCGAACTGGCGCTGGAGATCGGCCTCCCCCGCCTGCGGCGCGCCGTCCGCGCCGATCCCAGGCTGGCGAAGCAGCTGCTGCGCCGCTTCCCGGGCATCGGCATGCCCGGCGCCGACAAGATCCTGCTGTTCTGCCGCGGCCAGCGCTCGCTCGGCCCCGACTCCAATGCGCTGCGGGTACTGCGTCGCCTGGGCTATGGACAAGAGGGAACGGACTACGGCCGGATGTACCGGTCCGTCACCACGGCAGTGGCACCGGAGCTCTCGATGGACTACGGCTGGTTGATCCGCGCTCACCAGCTGCTGCGGCGCCACGGCCAGGAGCTGTGCAAGACGTCCGCGCCGCGCTGCGAGATCTGCCCGCTCGCCCCCAGCTGCCCGTGGTACCAGCGGATACAAGCGAGAACACGCGGCGCGACGTAGCTTGCTGGCGTGCCCTCCCTTCCTTCCCTCTCCACCTTCCTTTTCGACCTCGACGGCACGCTCATCGATTCCATCGACCTGATCCTGCGGTCCTACCGGCATACCCTGAAGGCGCACCGCGGCATCGAGCCGCCCGACGAGGTCTGGATGAAGGGGCTGGGCACTCCCCTGTGGGTGCAGTTCCGCGAGTGGTCCGAGGACCCTGCGGAGATCGAAGCGATGGTGGCCACGTACCGCGAGTTCAACCTCGCCAACCACGACGCGATGGTCCGGCCCTACGCCGGCGTCGTGGAGCAGGTACGCCGCCTGAAGCGGCACGGCAAGACGCTCGGCCTGGTGACGAGCAAGCTGAGGAGCGGCGCCGAGCGCGGGCTGCGGGTCGCGGGCCTGGAGCGGACGTTCGATGTGGTCGTCGGCTCCGACGAAGTGCGGCACCCCAAACCGCATCCCGAACCCGTCCTCAAGGCCCTGGAGCGGCTGGGTGCCCCGGCCGCCGGCGCGGTCTTCATCGGCGACTCGCGGCACGACCTCGAGTGCGGCCGCGCCGCGGGCGTGAGAACCGCAGCGGCGCTGTGGGGTCCCTTCGGCCGCAGCGATCTCGAGGATCTGGCCCCAGATTATTGGCTGGAAGTCCCGGAAGATCTAGCGCAGTTCACCGACGACGGATAACGGAAAAGCGAGACCGCGCCTCGATGCGTTTCGTCCCGTTCGATCTCGAGCGGTGGCAGAGCACCTGGGAGAACCGCGTCCGCTTCAACCTGGCGGAGTCGGGCGTCCACCCGCTCTCCATCCAGGAGCTGCTCGGCCTCGCTGGCGCCTCCGCCGTGCCGCTGCTCGAGGTGCGCCTCGGCTACAGCCAGTCCAACGGCACCGATCTGCTGCGCCAGCGGATCGCAGCGCTTTACGCCGGCGCCTCACCCGACCACGTCCTGGTCACCACGGGCAGCGCCGAGGCGAACTTCGTGGCCTGCTGGCGGTTGCTGGAGCCCGGCGACAAAGTCGCCATGCTGCTCCCCAACTACCTCCAGATCTGGGGCCAGGCCCAGAACCTCGGCGCCCAGGTCCGCGGATTCGACCTGCACGCCAGCCACGGCTGGGAGCCGTTTCCCGAGGAGATCCGCGCCGCCATCGTCCCGGGCACGAAGCTCGTGGTCGTCACCAATCCCCACAACCCGACCGGTCACATCCTCTCCGCCGACGCATGCCGGGTGATCCTGGAGCGCACCCGCGAGGTGGGCGCCTGGTTGCTCGCCGACGAGGTGTACGCGGGCGCCGAGCTGAACGGGAAAACCACGCCGAGCTTTTGGGGAAGCTACGACAAGCTGATCTGCGTGAGCGGGCTGTCCAAGGCGTACGGGCTGCCCGGGCTGCGCATCGGCTGGCTGGTCGCGCCGCCGGAGTTCGCGGCCGAGAGCTGGGCGCGCCACGACTACACCACCATCGGCCCGGCTGGGGCATCGGATCATCTGGCGGCCGTCGCCCTGGCGCCGGGCGTGCGGGAGAAGATCATCGAGCGCACCCGCCGCATCCTCAACGCCAACTATCCGGTGCTCGAGGAGTGGCTCAAGCGCTTCGGCGACAGCTTCACCTGGCACCCGCCGCAGGCCGGCGCCATCTGTTACGTGAAGTATCGCCAGGGAGTCGGCGCGCTGAGCGTCGTCGAGAGGATCCGGGCCCAGCACAGCGTGCTGCTCGTGCCCGGCGAGCACTTCGGCTCGCCCAACCACATCCGCTTCGGTTACGGTAACGAGCTCTCGGAGCTGCAGGCGGCGCTCGCCGAAACAGAGCTCGGCTTGAAGCGCATCTTCACGGACTGAAGGCGATGCGGGTCGTGTCGCTCGAAGCGTTCCGCGACCGGGTCCCCATGGCGGCCGCGGTGACCGCGGTGGAGGACGGCTTTCGGGCGCTGGGCCGCGGGGCGGTCACGCTCCCCGACCCGCTCGTCTTCGAGCTACCCGAGATCCCCGCCGAGGTGCATGTGAAGGGGGCGCGCATCCTGGGCGCGCGCCACATCGTGCTCAAGGTCGCCACCGGGTTCTACAAGAACCGCGAGCGGGGATTGCCGTCCGGTGACGGCCTGTTCCTGCTGCTCGACGCGGAGACCGGCGTCCCCGACGTGCTGCTCGAGGAGCACGGCTATCTGACTGATCTGCGCACCGCCGCGGCGATCGCCCTCACCCTCAGGTACCTCGCCCCGCCGGATGCCCGCGAGGCGCTGCTCGTCGGCGCCGGAGCGGTCGGCCGGCTCGCGGCCCGCGCCATAGCGGCCGAACGGCCGATCGAGCGGCTCACGATCTGGAACCGCACGCCGGCGCGGGCCGAAGCGCTCGCCCGGGAGATCGCCACGGTCGTCCCAGCCGGAGTCGCCAGGACGCTCGAGCCCGAGGTGCGACGCCATCGCCTGATCGTTACCTGTACCGCCAGCACCACGCCGGTCCTCAAGGCGGCCTGGGTGGTCCGGGGCACCCACGTCACCTCCGCCGGTACCGGCAGCCCGGGGAAGGTGGAGCTGGAGCCGGCGTTGTTGGCGCGCGCGGACAAGCTCGTCGTCGACCGGCTGGTCCAGTCCGAGCACTACGGCAACTTGCGCCACGCCATCGCCGCCGGGAGCGTGACGAAGGCGAAAGTGTACGCGGAGCTAAGCGACCTGGCCACGGGACGCCTCGCGGGCCGAGAGACGGCGGGCGAGATTACCATCGCCGATCTGACCGGCGTCGGGGTGCAGGACGCGGCGATCGCCGCGGCGGTCGTGGAGGTATTGGGCCTATAATGCGCTACCACCTGGTCGACTTCCTGGGGTTCACGCCCCTCGCGCACCGCCCACCGCTGCCGAAGCGCTGGTGGCTCTACTGCGCCGTCGCCTATCTCTCGCCCAGCCTCATCCTGAGCCTCATCCCAGGCGGCGACGTCCCCTACCGCGATCTCGTCTGGCTGGTGACCCTGGTGCCGGCTTACATGCTGTCGCTGACCTACGGGCTGCGCGGAGCGGTAGCGGGGCTGGTGATGGGCACGGTGCTGTTCACCACCATCCAGTTGCTCGTGGCGTGGAACCTCGACGCCGAGGACTGGCGCATCACGGTGCCGATCTACGCCGCCTACGGGGCGATCGCCATCTCGGTCGGCTGGTTGTCGGAGCAGCTGCACCTGTTCTACGGACGCGCCATCCAGGGCGAGCGCGTCGCGGTCATCGGCCAGGTGGCGGTCGCCATCCGCCATGAGGTCAACAACGCCCTGGCCACGATCATGGCCGAAGGGCAGATGCTCGAGCACGAAGGGGCGCTCACCAGCCCCCACGATGTGGAGTCGCTGCACAACATGATGGCCATGACCCGCCGCATCCGGGACAGCGTGGAGAGGCTGACCGGGCTGACCCAGGCCCCGACCACGGACTACGTCCCCGGGGTCAAGATGATCGATCTGGCGAAGCTGTCAGGGCAGGACGGCGTGTAGGATGATGTAGCTCAGCGCCGCGATGAAGGCGGCCGCCGGGATGGTCAGGAGCCAGGCCCAGACGATCCGGCCCGCCACCCCCCAGCGAACCGCCGACAGGCGCTGGGAGGCGCCCACCCCCGTAATCGCACCCGTGATGGTGTGGGTCGTGCTCACCGGAATGCCGAAGTGCGACGCGATGAACAGGGTGATCGCTCCGCTCGTTTCCGCGCAGAACCCCCCGAAGGGCTTGAGCTTCGTGATCCGCTGACCCATCGTGCGGACGATCCGCCACCCGCCCGCCAACGTCCCCAGGGCGATGGCCGCGTGCGCGCTGATGATGACCCACCAGGGAATCACGCTCGCCGTGGTGAGGTGGAGCGCCCTGATCGGGAAGCCGACGAAGGCCGCCTGCACGGCGACCAGCAGCGTCACGATGATCCCCATGGTCTTCTGAGCGTCGTTGGTACCGTGCCCCAGGGAGTAGGCGGCCGCGGAGAAGAGTTGCAGCACCCGGAAGGTGCGGTCCACCCGCCGGGGCAGCGAGCGCCGCAGCGCCCACGACAGGGCGACGGTGAGCAGCAGGGCGAGCACCAGCCCCATCAGCGGCGCCACCACGATAAACACCAGGGTTTTGATCCATCCCTTGGCGATGATCGCCATGAACCCCGCCTTGGCGACGGCCGCCCCCGCATAGCCGCCGATCAGGGCATGCGACGAGGACGTCGGCAGGCCCAGCCACCAGGTGATCAGATCCCACACGATCGCCCCGAATAGACCGCACAACACCACCACGGGATCGACGATCGAGAGAACGATCAGCCCACTCCCTACGGTCTTCGCGACCGCCGTGCCGAGCCCGAAGGCGGCTACGAAGTTGAAAAACGCGGCCCAGATCACCGCCACTCCCGGTGTCAGCACGCGCGTCGAGACCACCGTAGCGATGGAGTTCGCGGCGTCGTGGAAGCCGTTGATGAAGTCGAAGGTGAGCGCGACCAGGACGATCGCGAGCACGAACCAGACAGTTGCGGACATCAGCCGTGCTTGAGCGTGATGGACTCCAGCACGTTGGCGACATCCTCGGCCTGGTCGAGGGTGCGCTCCAGATTGTCGTAGATCTCCTTCCACTTGATCACCTCGAGCGCGTCCCGCTCGCGCTCGAAGAGCTGGCCCAGCACCTCGTGGTAGATCGAGTCCCCTTCCTCCTCGAGCTTCTTGGCCTCGACGCAGTACTTCATGACGTCGTCGCCCTTCTTCAGGCGCCCCACGCCCTCGGCGAGCACGGAAACCATCCGCTGGATCACCTCCACCAGCTGCCGGACGCCGGCGGGCGCGGTGCCGAGATGGAAGATCTGCGCCCGGCGCGCCGTGCCGTCCATCACGTCCATCACGTCGTCCAGGTCGGACGCCAGCTGGTGGATGTCCTCGCGGTCGAGCGGCGTGATGAAGGTGCGGTCGAGCCGGTTCACCACTTCGTGGGTCACCTGGTCGGCCTCGTGCTCCAGCCGCTTGATCCGCTCCACGATCGGCGTGCGCCGCTCCGGGCCGGCCTCGAACAACTCACGCAGCAGCTGCGCGGCCTCTTTGTTGCGATCCGCCACCTCGACGAACAGGTCGAAGAACTCTTCGTCACGCGGCAACAGACGCACGGCGTACCTCGGGCAGGGGGGGGAATCCGGCAGGGCGAAAAGATAGCGGCGCCCCTGGGGACTCACTAGGTTATGCGAGCCCCCCCCCGTTTCTCCTCTCGCGCGAGGACCCGCATGGCGACGGCGCAACAGCCGATACCCGAGTTCGTGAAGGCCATTTCCCGGCTCGACGCGACCGCCCTCGTCGTCGGCTCGATGATCGGCTCGGGCATCTTCATCGTCTCGGCCGAGATCCTGAGAGAGGTGGGAGCCCCCGGCCTGCTGCTGGTCGTGTGGGCCCTCTCGGGCGTCGTCACCCTCATGGGCGCCCTGACCTACGGTGAGCTCGCGGCGATGTTCCCCAATGCGGGCGGGCAATACGTGTACCTGCGCGAAGGGATCTCACCGCTGTTCGGCTACCTCTACGGGTGGACGCTGTTCGTCGTCATCCAGACGGGCACGATCGCCGCGGTCGCCGTGGCGTTCGCGCGCTTCACCTCGGTCCTCGTGCCCTCCCTCTCCCCCGACCTGTGGCCCGGGCTGGGCACGGTGGTGACGCTTCCCCAGCCCATCGGTCCGATTCAGGTGGGCCTCTCGCCCCAGCGCGTCTTCGCCATCTTGTCGATCGTCGTGCTGACGTGGATCAACGTCCGCGGCGTGCGCACCGCGGCGATCATCCAGACCTCGCTCACGGCGATCAAGACCGCCGCGTTGGCCGGCCTGATCGTGCTCGGGATCACGATCGGGCGAAACGCCGGCGCCCTCGTCGCCAACTTCGGCCCGGGCTTCTGGCCCGCCGGCGGTCTGACCCTGGCGCTGCTTCCGGTGATCGGCGCGGCGACGGTGGGCTCGCTGTTCTCGATGGACGCCTGGAACAACGTCGGCTTCGCGGGGAGCGAGCTCAAGAGCCCGCAGCGGGATCTCCCCTTCGCAATGGCCGTCGGCGTGCTGACCGTCACGGCGCTGTATCTGCTCGCCAACGTGTCCTATCTGAACGTCCTCCCCGCCGACGCGATCGCCCATGCACCGCAAGACCGTGTCGGCACGGCGGCTCTGCAAGCGATCTTCGGAAACGCGGGGCTGTACATCATGGCGATCGCCATCATGATTTCGACGTTCGGGTGCAACAACGGGCTCATCCTCTCCGGGGCGCGCGTCTACTACGCCATGGCGCGCGACAACCTGTTCTTCAAGACGGCAGGGATCCTGCATCCCCGGTACAAGACGCCCACCGTCGCGCTCGTCGTGCAGGCGGTGTGGACCTGCCTGCTGTGCCTCTCGGGCACCTACAGCCAGCTGCTCAACTTCGTCATCTTCGCCGCACTGCTCTTCTACATGCTCACGGCGATCGGCTTGTTCGGGCTCCGGGCCAAGCGGCCGGCGGCGGAGCGGCCGGTCAAAGCCGTGGCCTACCCCTGGCTGCCCGGCTTGTACCTGCTCGGGACCGGGCTGATCGCCGCGGACCTGCTTGTGGCCTCGGTCACTCGGACCTACAGCCTGCTGGGACTCGCGCTGGTACTCATCGGCGTGCCAGTCTACTTCGCCTGGCGTAGGATGGCCGCTCCCACCCAAAGCTTCTAGCCGTTGCAGGACAATCGGTTGCGCAATGTTGCGGGCTACTATCTTCGGTGTATATTCGGGTTAATGGAGCCACTCACCGAGCAACCTCCGACCACATCGCAGCCCAGCCATGCTTCGCAGAGCCTCGTGTGCCCCGACTGCGGGACTCCTCTAGCCCGCCAGTCTGGCTGTCTCGTCTGCCAACAATGCGGTTGGGCTCGCTGCGGATGACGAACCGCCCCAGGCAGCTCCCGCTGTTTGCGTCCGACCGTCCAACCGTCCGACTGTCCGACGCAGTTCTTGATGAGCGGCTGCGGGGCACGCGCTACGTGGCACTCGAGCCGCGGCGCGTCCTCAATCCGCCGGCCCAGACGGGGATGGATTTCTGGTCACTCAACCCGTACGTCGGCTGCGAGTTCGGGTGCACTTACTGCTACGCGCGTTACACGCACCGCTATGTCGTCGAGCGCGCGCACGACGCCGGCAGGCTCGACGACGCCGAGTTCCGGGACTTCCGCGGCGAGCACGGCTGGGAAGCGTTCGAGCGCCGCATCTTCGTGAAGGAAACAATCCTGGCCGCACTGGAGGCGGACCTGCAGCGCTACTTCCGGTCCGTTAGTCCGACCGTCCCACAGTCCGACACGATCGTCATCGGCACCGCCACCGACCCCTACCAGCCCGCCGAACGCAGGTTCCGGGTCACGCGCATGGTGCTCGAGCGGCTGGCGCGGTGCGAACGGCTGTCGGTCGGGCTGATCACCAAGAGCCCGCTCGTCGCGCGCGACGTGGAGGTGTTGGCCGGCCTGCAAGCGCGCAACGACCTCGAGGTGTACGTGTCGCTGATCACCGTGGACGTGCCGCTGATCCGCGCGGTCGAGGCGCGCTCACCGATGCCGGCGGTGCGGCTCCGGGCGCTGCGCAAGCTCACGGCCGCCGGGATCAACGCGGGGCTCATCGTCGCGCCGGTCCTGCCCGGCATCACCGACGACCGCGCGCATCTGGAGGCGCTGTTCGCCGCGGCCCGCGATGCCGGCGCCCGCTTCATCCACGCGTCTCCGCTGCGGCTCTATCCCGGCGTGCGGGACCGCTTCCTGCCGGTTCTCGAGGAGCACTTCCCTCGCCTCGCTCCGAGCTACCGCCGGGCCTACGCGAGGCAGAGCGCCGCGCCGCGGGAGTATGCGAGGGCGCTGACGCGGCGCATCAAACGGCTGCAGGCGAAGCATGGATTCCCGGTGAACGAAGGCATGATAGACCGCTACAAGCCGCACCTGCCGGCGCTGCAAGGACAGCTGAAGCTCTAGCGACTCCCGACTCCCGTCTCCCGCCTCCCGGCTCTCCACATCTCGGCGAGCGCCCGGATCGTACCCGGCGCGTTCCCTTCCGCGCGGTTGTTCACGACGATCATCGCCTCGATCCGGCGCCGTACCGCCTCGGCCATGAGCCGCATCAGGTCGCGTCGCAGGCCGGGCAGCGGCTCGCGGATCCGGTCATAGGGCTCGAACAGCCGCACCGCATCCGCGTAGGGACGGCCCGGCTTGAGCAGCGCGCGGGCGACCGTGAGGCCCGCCGGGAATGTCCACGGCAGGTCCAGCTGCATTCCGATGGGTGGCATTTCGGCCCAGGAGTTGAACACGTGAGCGACGCCGTTGCGCCGCAGGACCTCACCGTGCAAGTCGTTGAGCAGCTCCGGGTTGCGAAGTTCGACGCCATAGCTGAAGTCACTCGGCAGCTGCCCCAGGAAGGCGTCGAGCTGCGCCGCCCAGATCCCCGACTCCGGCAGGTCGCGACCGCGCATCGCCTGCAACTCGAATACGAAGCACGCGGCGTGGTCGCGGAACGCCCGAGCGTAGGGCAGCAGCACCGCATCTTTGAACAGCTCGGCGTTCAGGAAGTCGGGATTGAGCTTGCCGGCGAGCTCTCCCCAGCGACGGTCCTGGTTGAACCGCCGCGCCGTGATCCTGTCCCAGACCTTGCTGACGCAGGGGAAGGCGGGCGGCAGCGCTCTCGCGTAGGCGCGCAGGGCCTCCTCGGTGGGCGGGTCGTAGAACGCGCTGTCGATCCCCACGGTCCCGAACAGCGGGTAGCGCGCGTATTCCTCGAGCCGTCGCGCCGGCTGCGCCCCGCGGTAGTCGCGGTGGTAGACGTCGCCGGCCCACCCGTCGTAGGTCCACGTCGAGGTGCCGAAGCGAACCTGGGGCGGCAACTCTCGCGCCAGCTCCACGAGCTCGGCCGGAGGCGGTGGTAGCGCGTCCCGGTCGTCGAACAGCGATGGCTGACCGGGCGGGCTCATTGCTCGAGTAAGCGGTTGATCTCGGCGAACGGGATCGTCCCGGCGAGCAGCTGCTCGTAGGTTCCCGGACCCCGCACCTCCTCGGCGATGCGGCGCACCAGGCCCAAAGTCGCGCGCATCACTCCCGACCCGAGGCTCACCCGGCGCACGCCGAGCCGGGCGAGCTCGGGGATGGTCGGACAGCCCTTCCCGCCGAGGATGTTGAGGGGCGCACCCAGCTCCCGCACCAGGGCGGCGATCGTCGCCGCATCGCACACGCCCGGTGCGAACAGGCAATCCGCGCCCGCGTCCCGATACGCCGCGAGACGGCGCACGGCGTGCGCCAGGCGCGTGGCCGGCGCGCCGATGGGGGCGAGGAAGACGTCGGTGCGGGCGTTGATCACGATCGGGACGCCGGCCGCCGCCGCCGCCTCGCGCGCGGCGCGGATGCGCTCCGTCTGGAGCGCCTCGTCCATCAGGGTGCCCTCGCCACCCGGTCCGGGCGCGTCCTCCAGATTCATGCCGACGGCCCCCGCATGCACGACGGCGCGCGCCGTCGCCGCCGCGTCGCCGGCGGTCGGCCCGTAGCCCGCCTCCATGTCCGCGGTCACCGGCACGGACACCCGGCCCGCGATGCGGCCCACTGCCCGGGCCATCTCATCCCGCGAGATGCGCTCGCCGTCCGGGTAGCCGAGCGCGAAGGCGACGCCGGCGCTGGTGGTCGCCACGGCGGGGAAGCCGGCGGTCTCAATCAGGCGTGCGCTCGCCACGTCCCAGGCGTTCGGCAGCACGAGGATTCCGGGACCCTGATGCAGGCGGCGCAGCGCCGCGGCGCGCTCACGCTGGGTTGGGAGGTCCATGGCTCAGCAAGTTGGCCCGGTCCTCCGAGGCCGGCAACCACGGCAGTCCCCGCCGCTGGGCGTAGCGCTCGAGCCGCTCCAGGGCCGTGACCGTCAGCGTGATCGCCCCGTAGGACTCCTCCACCCTCCCCCGCAGCAGGTAGGGCCCGGTGCCGAACAGCAGCGGCACCACTCGGCGGTAGACATCGGGGAAGATCACCGTTTCGATCAGCCCGGCGCCGTCATCGAAGGTGACGAACTCCATCGGCTCGTCGCGGATGGTGTGCACCGGCTTGGCCGTGGTGAGCATCCCCGCGCAGGTGACGACCTTTCCCACGTGATCCTGCAGGCGCGGCGCGGGCACCGGTCGCACGGCCCGCAGGGTGTCGGCGAACAGGGCCATGGGGTGGCGTGAGGCGAGGTAGCCCAGCACCGCGTACTCATCCCGCAGCTGCCGGTCGGCATCGTACTCGGCGAGTGGAGGCGCCGGCACCGTGTCGGCCAGGTCGAGCGCTCCTTGTGAGCGGCTCACCCCGGGGCACCGCCCCTGGGCGCTGTCCACCAGCCACATCAGCTGCGGGCGGGTACGGCCCTGGGCGATGCCGTCGCACGCCCCCGCCTGGATCAGCACCCGCAGATCCCCGGGCGGCAGCCCCGCGCGCCACGACAGCTCCTCGAGCGAGGCGTACGGTCCGCCGCAGCCGCGCTCCTCGACCAGCCGCGCCAGGCCGTCCGCCGTCAGGCCTTTCAACGCCTGCAGCCCGATCCGCAGCTCGCGCCCGCGGCCGCTGTAGTGCGCCTCGCTCGCATTCACGTCGGGCGGCCGGATCGCGAGGCCCATGCGCCGCGCCTCGGCGATGTAGGCGAACGGCGCGTAGTAGCCCCCTTCGTTCGCCAGCACCCCCGCCATGAACTCGGCGGGATAGTGCGCCCGCAGATACGCCGACTGCAGCGCCACCTGGATGTAGGACGCCGAGTGCCCCTTGCAGAAGCTGTAGCCCGAGAAGGAGAGGATCATGTCCCAGACGTCGTCGATCACCGTCGCCTGCACGCCGCGGGCGGCGGCGCCGGCGCGGAACTGCGCCGCGTAGCCCCGTAACTCCTTGAGGGGGCGCTTCTTAGTGAGCGCCTTGCGCACCCCGTCGGCGTCGGCAACGTCCATCCCCGCGAGCGCCACGCACACGTTCACCACGTCTTCCTGATAGACCATCACCCCGAAGGTCTCCGCCAGCACGTCGCGCAGCACCGGGTGCGGCGGCTCGTAGGGTGCGCCGTGCAGCCGCGCCAGGTAGGTGTTGATGTAACGGTTCGACGCGGGACGGATGATGCTCGTGTTGAGGACCAGCAGGTCGAACGTGTCGGCCCGGCTCTTCTGGCACAGCAGCCGCGAGGCGGGCGACTCGGTGTAAAACACGCCCATCGTGTTCCCGGTCCGAAATACTTGCCGCGTGGGTTCGTCGGCCTGGGGATCGCAGCTGGTGTAGTCGATCGTCACGCCGGCGTGCTCGCGCACCGCGGCGATCGCGTCGCGGATCACCGCGAGCGAGCGGTTGCCCAGGAGATCGATTTTGACGAGCCCGGCGTCCTCCGTGCCGTCCTTCTCGAACTGGATCGTGGGGATGGATAATGTCCCCTCCCTGCCGCTCCCCTCGTGGCCGTCCGTCGTCTCGATCTGCTTGGCCGCCGGCTCGACCGGGACGTAGTTGGTGAGCGCGTCGGGGACGATGACGACGCCCCCCGGGTGGAGGGACAGGTTGCGCGGCAATCCCACCAGCGACTCGGCGAGCGAGGCGATCTCCGGCCAGGGTCCGCCCAGGGCCAGCGACCGGAAGTTCGGGTGCGTCGCGAGCAGCTCGGGGAGCGGCCCGCCGTCGGCCCACGGCAGACGCTTGGTGACGCCCAAGATCTCCGTCGCGGGGCGGCCGTACACCTTGGCCACCTCCCGGAGCGCCGCTTTGCGCTGGAAGGTGACGTGGTTCGCCACCATCGCGGCGCGCGCGGCGCCGTACTTCCGGAACACGTACTCCAACGCCCGGTCGCGCTCGTCCCAGGGAAAGTCGAGGTCGGCATCGGGGGGGTCGCGGCGACCGGGGTTGAGGAAGCGCTCGAACACCAGCCCCTGCGCGAGCGGGTCCACGTGGGTCAGGCCGAGACAGTAGCTCACGATCGAGTTGGCGACGCTGCCCCGGCCGCAGTGCGTGGGCGCGTGCGTGACGATGTCCCAGACTACCAGGAAGTAATCGGCGTAATGCTTGGCGGCGATGACGGCCAGCTCATGGTCGATCCGCTCCCGCACCACCGGGGACAGCGTCTCGGCACCATAGCGGTCACGAGCTCCCAACTCACTGAGCTCCCGCAACTTGACGAGGCCCCCCCCCCCTCCCCCCGGGCTCCGGTGAATTCGGGGAGGATCACCTGGCCTTCGGGCGGGCCGCCGGCGCAGCGCTCGGCCAGTTCCGCAGCGTTGCGTAGCGCCTCGGGGCAGTCGGGGAACAGCCGCGCCATCTCGGCGCCCGGCTTGAGCCATGCGTCCCGCGGTGCCAGGGCGCCGGCGGGCAGGGTCGTGAGCGTCGCGTTGCCGGCAATGGCCGCGAGCAGCCGATGGCGCGCGTGGTCCTGGGGGTGGGCGAACCACACGGCGTTCGTGGCGACCGGCGGCAAGCCGCGACGACGCGCGAACGCCTGCGCGGCTTCCCGCCCGCGCCCCGGCACCAGCTCGACGTAGAGGTGCTCGGTGCCCGACTCGCGCGCTAGCCGGTCGAGCAGAGCGACGTCGCTCGACAGAATAGCCAACCCGGTGCGATCCGCTGACAGCTGACGGCTGATGGCGAAGTTGTCTTCGCCGTGTCGCGCGGTGACGGCGCGGCACAGGCTCGCCCAGCCCGCCGCATCGAGCGGCAACAGCACGGCGTGCTCGGTCGGCGTCTCGAGCGAGACGCCGTAGACCGGTCGCAGCCCGTACGCCGCCGTCACACGACGGAAATCCATCGCGCCATACACGCCGTTCACGTCGGTGAGCGCGAGCGCCGTCATTCCGCGCTCGACCGCGGCTGCGGCCAGGGCTTCGAGCGACGACGCCCCCGCCCCGCCGTTGAGGAGGGAGTACGCGGAGTGGACGTGGAGGTGGACGAAGGGTGTGCTCGGCGAGTCACCGTGTTGAAGCACGTTTTCCCTCAGGGCAGCGCCCTGCCGGGCGCATAGCCGATGCTCCTCGTCCCATACCGCCGTCGCACGCGGTCGATCGCGTGGTTCAAATCGCGACGTCGCAGCGTCAGGGGTACCGGGTCGAACAGCGAGAGCTGGACGTCGTGTCCCACGCCCAAGGTCGCGACGAGGCCGATCGCGGTGAGCGCGATCCGCCGCGTAACCACCCGGTCCGTAAGCTGGCGCGCCGCGGCGGTGAGCTCGACGTCGAGGTCGGTGGCGGGCGCGAGCGGCGCGGCGCCCTCGGCGTCGCGGTGGTCGGCATAACGGACCCGCAGGGTCAGGACCGCGGCGGTGGCGCCGCGCGCGCGGAGCGCGCGGCCCAGCTGCTCGGCGAGGGCGCACAGCTCGGCGGCGAGGACGTCACGGTCGTTGGTCTCCGCGCCGAGGGTGCGCTGGGCCCGCA
>CAZXKD010000050.1:0-16770 GCA_964641215.1 uncultured Gemmatimonadaceae bacterium | reverse complement strand
GGGGGGGGGGGGGGGGGGGGGGGGGGGGGGGGGGGGGGGGGGGGGGGGGGGGGGTCGCGGCGGGCCGCCCGCGCCGCCGAGCTTCTTCGCCGTGAGCGGCGCCCTGATTCGCCTGCTAGCCACGCTCGAGAATGGCGACCAGGCGCCCACCGCGGCGATGCAGCACGGCTACGTCATGGGCTGCACGGACCTGAAGACCGCGGTGACGAACTGGGGGACGATCAACGGCACGGCGCTCACGGCGTTCAACGCGGTGCTGACAAAGAACAACCTCAAGCCGGTCGCTCCGGCTGCGTCGGTGCTGGCGGTGCCCGTGTGTACGTCGGTGGCGAGCGGCCCGCGGCGTCGCGGCGCGGCGCCCGGGCAATGAGGGCCTTGTTCATCGCCCAGCGGTCACTGGGTCCGCTCGCCCCGGCGGGACGGCCATGAGCACCTGATGGGTCGCCTTCGCTCGTCACGCGAGCGGTACCGACGCTTCCTCCAGGATTACAAGCAGCGGCGACTCGACGACTCGGCGGAACCAGTCGAGGACGCATCGGCAGCGGAGTCGCGACGCCTGGGGGGGGGGGACGGCAAGCGCCGCGAGTATGCCCGTGAATACCTCCGCTGGCTGTGGCCCTATCGCTACGCGGTCGCCGTGGTGTTTGTGGTCGCCCTGCTGGCCGCCGGCCTGGAGATGATCGAGCCGCTGTTCATGCGGTTCATCATCGACCGGGTCCTCTTGAATTCCGGCCTGGACTCGGCGTCACGCCTTGCCCGCCTCCACGTGGCCGGCGCCGCGTTCGTCGGTGTGGTCGTCCTCTCCAACCTCGTCGGCGCGTTCAAGGACTACCGCCAACGCCTGCTGAACGCGCGGGTCATGCTATCGCTGCGCCGGTCACTGTTCCACCGGCTGCTGCATCTGCCACTGCCCAAGCTGTGGGACATGAAGACCGGCGGGATCCTGTCCCGGCTGACGGGCGACATCGAGACGACGACCGGGCTGTTGCAGATGGCGATCGTGTCGCCCGCCCTCTCCGTCATCCGGCTGGTCATTGCCGTGGTGGTGCTGCTGGTGTTGAACTGGCGGCTGGCGCTGACCGCCATGGCCATCATCCCCGGCATCATGCTGCTGAGCCTGACGTTCGCGCGGCGCATCAGGCCCATTTACCGCTCGCTCCGCAAGGACGTCGAGCAGATCGACGGCCGGGTGGGCGAGACGTTCTCGGGGATTCGAGTCGTGCGGGCGTTCCGGCGGGAAATGCAGGAGCTGCTCCACTACATCCTCGGGCGGCACACCGTGCTGCGCAAGGAGCTGTTCGCCCAACGCCGCGAGCTGGTGCTGTGGACCTCCTGGGGCCTGCTCCAGGGGGCCGTCAACGTGGTGATCGTGTGGTACGGCGGCTATTTGAACCTCGCCGGCGGTGCCTCTATCGGCGACATCATGGCGTTCCAGTGGTACACGTTCCT
Organism: uncultured Gemmatimonadaceae bacterium; assembly: GCA_964641215.1. Lineage (GTDB taxonomy): Bacteria > Gemmatimonadota > Gemmatimonadetes > Gemmatimonadales > GWC2-71-9 > 13-1-40CM-70-15. The sequence continues at coordinate 15,321 of CAZXKD010000050.1, read as the reverse complement.
GTTGTTGAACCCGGTCTGGAACATCGTCAATTCATTCTCCGAGCTGCAGCGCTCGCTCGCGGCCATGGAGCGGGTGTTCGAAGTGTTGGCGATGGACGACGACAAGCCGGACCGGCCCGGCGCTCGAGACGCTCCGGCCGTGGTGCGCCAGCTGCAGTTCGAGGACGTCGCGTTCGCGTACCGCGAGGGCCAACCAGTGGTGCGCGCCTTCGACATCACCGTGCCGGGCGGATCCGTGGTCGCCCTGGTGGGCCGCAGCGGGGCGGGGAAAACGACGGTGACGGACCTGGTCGCGCGGTTTCACGACCCCACGCAGGGGCGCCTTCTGCTCAATGGGGTCGACCTTCGCGACTTTCGGCTGCGGACGTATCGCGAGCTGCTGGCCATCGTCCAACAGGACGTCTTCCTGTTCGACGGCTCGGTGTGGGACAACATCGCCTACGGCCGCCGCGATGCCACGGACGGCGACATTGAAGACGCCGCCCGGCGCGCCAATGCGCACGAATTCATCGTCAGACTTCCCGAACAGTACGAGACGTTCATCGGCGAGCGTGGGGTCAAGCTCTCGGGCGGGCAGCAACAACGGTTGGCCATCGCCCGGGCGATTGTGGCGTCTCCCCAGATCCTCATCCTCGACGAAGCCACCAGCAACCTCGACACCGAGAGCGAGCAGCTCATTCAGGCGTCTATGGCCACGCTGCTCGCCGGTCGCACCACGTTCGTGATCGCGCATCGCCTCTCCACCATCCGCCGCGCCGACCTGATCCTGTTGATGGAAGAAGGGCGCATCATCGAGCGGGGGAATCACGAGGAGCTCATGGGTGCGCGGGGCGCCTACTACGGCATGGTGTTGCGGCAGATGGCATCGCACGGCCAGAACGTCGAGGAGGGGTGGCGCTGATGGATCTCGTCGCCCGGTTCCTGGAGTGCGCCTGTCCCGACCATCACATCAGGGGCGGCCCCGCGCACATGATGGCGCAACATGCCGCGCTGCGCATCCTGAAGCGTCATCCGGAAATCGCCCACGCCAGTCTCTGTACGGCCGTCGTCTGTGGCGATCTGGAGGAAGTCGGGCGTTTGCTGGCGGAGCGGCCCCAGGCCGCGATGGAGAAAAGCTCTGCGACCGGCCACGATCGTGCCGGTGTCGGAGGCGCCGACGATCTGTTCCGCGACATCGGCCCCAAGGGATGGGAGCCGCTCCTCTACCTCTGCTTCACCCGCCTCCCACTTCCGGCGGTGAGCGACAACGCGGTCGACATCGCGCGCGCGCTGCTCGACCGGGGCGCCGATCCCAACGCGTACTGCATGGCGGGGGACAGCCGCTACACACCGCTGGTCGGCGTCATCGGGGAAGGGGAGGAAGACCGGCCGGCGCACCCGCAACGCGACGCGCTCACCCGCCTGCTGCTCGAGCGCGGCGCCGAGCCGTACGACATGCAGGTCATCTACAACACGCACTTTCACGGCGACGTCCTCTGGCTCTTGCAGCTGATCCACGCGCGGGCTGTGCAGCTCGGTCGCCAGGCCGACTGGAACGATCCCGAGTGGTCCATGCTCGACATGGGCGGCTACGGCTCGGGGGCGCGCTGGCTGCTGGAGGCGGCGGTGCGGAACAACGACCTCGAGCTGGCCGAATGGATCCTCACGCACGGCGCGAGCCCCAACGCGGGGCCGGCGCGCGACCCGAGGTTTACGAAGCGCACGCTGCATGAGGACGCGCTGCGCCGAGGGCTCGCGGAGATGGCTGCCTTGCTGGCGCGTTACGGGGCGGCGCCGAGCGTGGTGGCGCCGCACGGCGAGGCAGCGTTTGCGGCGGCCTGTCTCCGGCTCGATGGCGAGAACGCCAGCGCGCTGCTCAGCGCGCACCCTGAGCACCTGCGTTCCACGGTAGCGATGTTCGTGGCGGCAGAGCGCGACCGTGCGGACGTGGTCGCGTTCCTGCTCGACCTCGGGATGTCCCCCGACGTCGAAGATCCGCAGCAGCAGCGCCCCCTGCACGTGGCGGCATACCACGACTCCGTCCGGGTGGCGGCGCTGCTGCTGGAGCGCGGTGCGGAGATCGATCCCGTGGAGGCGAACTACGGCAACACGCCGCTCGACTGCGCGGTGTACGCGAACAAGCCTCGCATGATCGCGCTGCTGGGCCCGGTCAGCCGCGACGTCTGGAACCTCACGTTCACCGGCCACGCCGAACGCCTGCGCGAGGTGCTGAGCGCGGAACCCGATCGCGCCAAGGTCGTCAGCGCGGACTACGGCACGCCGCTCATGTGGCTGCCGGACGACGAAGCGCGCGCGCTGGAGATCGCAGAGCTGCTGCTCGCTCACGGGGCCGACCCGGCCGTCCGCAACAAGGAAGGACAGACGGCGGCGTTTCGCGCGCATAAGCGCGCGCTCGATCAGGTCGCCGACCTGCTCGCTGCCGCCGCTGCGGGATCAAGCGCTTGAGGCTCGGAGGTCAGGGTGAAGTCAAAGGGGGAGAGGCGTCCAAGACCTCGCGGACCCGCGTCGTCAGCTGCCGGATGGTGAACGGCTTCGCCAGGAACGCCGTCGCGGGCTCGACGATCTCGGTCTGGAAGACGGCCTCCTGAGAGTACCCCGACATCAGCAGGATCTTGGTGCGCGGCCGTGCGGCCTTGAGGCGGCGCAGTAGCTCGGGCACGCGCACGCCCGAGAGGACGCCATCCGACAGGACCAGGTGAATCTCCCCGTCGTGGGCCGCCGCGACGCGCATGGCCGTCTCACCGTCGCCCGCCTGCAGGACGTGGTATCCGTGGCGCTGCAGCGCGGAGACGGCCAGGGTCAGAATCGCCGCCTCGTCCTCCACCACCAGGATGGTCTCTTGACCCTCGACCCGTCCCGGCGCGACGGACGGGACCGGGACGCCCGCTTCCGCGTCGGTGACGGGGAAGTAGCACTTGAACGTCGTGCCGACGCCAGGCTCGCTGTAGACGAGGATGTGGCCACGGGTTTGCTTGACGATGCCGTACACGGTCGCCAGGCCGAGGCCGGTGCCTTTGCCCTTTTCCTTGGTCGTGAAGAACGGCTCGAAGACCCGAGCCAGCGTCTCGCGGTCCATGCCGGTTCCCGTATCGCTCACGGCGAGGAGGACGTAGGCTCCCGCAGGCAGGTCCACCTGCTCGACCGCGTAGCGCTCGTCCAGCTTCTGGTTGCGCGTCTCGATCGTGAGGGTCCCACCTTTCGGCATGGCATCACGGCTGTTCACAGCGAGATTGAGAACGACCTGCTCGATCTGGTTGGGGTCGGCCCAGACGCGGGCGAGCCGCTCGTCCGTGGCGGTGACGAGCCGGACCTCCGGACCTAGGAGCCGCCGCAGCATCTTCTCCATGTCCCGAACGCGCTCGTCCAGCTGCAGGGGCTGCGGCTCGAATGGCTGACGGCGGCTGAAGGCCAGCAGCTGCCGCGTGAGGGCCGCGGCGCGGGCGCACGCCTTCTCGATCTCCTCGAGGTCGCCGAGGCGCGGGTCGCCTGGGGGTGAGTCGAGGCGGATCAGCTCCGCATTCCCGACGATCGCCGTCAACAGATTGTTGAAATCGTGGGCCACACCGCCGGCCAGGCTGCCCAGCGCGTCGAGCTTCTGGGCCTGCCACAGCTGTTGCTCGAGCATCTTGCGGTCGCTGATGTCGATGACCGTGCTCTCAATCCGCGTCTCGCTGCCGGGCTCGGCGCGCAGCGTGACGCTCGCCAGGGTCCACACCGGCCGGCCGTCCCGGCGTCGCATGCGGAACTCCCAATTGCGCAGCTCGCCGGTTTCGCGCAGCGCCGCCAGGACGCGGGCGCGATCCTCGTTCTCCCAATAGAGGGTCGTGGCCGGCTGCCCGACGAGCTCCTGGGACGACGCGTAGCCGAACATCCGGGCGAACGCGTCGTTGCAGAGCACGATGCGGCCGTCCACCGTAGTTGTCGCGATGCCCGCGAGGGTCTGCTCGAAGACCTCCCGGTAGCGTTGCTCGGCCTGGTGGCGGTCCGCGAACGCGCGATCGAGCTCCCCTCCGATGCGACGCGCCAGGCGGGACACGAGCAACGTGACCAGGGCGACGCCCGCGATGGCAAACCACCCCGTAATGAGCACGCGATTGGCCCCGTGGGATTCGCCGAGCCGGGCGTCGAGCAGACCGACGAACGCGACGAGGGCGGCGGTCGCCGGCAAGAAAGCCCGCAGCATGCGGGCGCGGGGTGACGGACCGACGACCGGCTGCAGCGGCCACACGCCCATGCCGTTCCCGGCGACGATCGCGGACCCGAGGAGCACCAGGCTGAGTCCTGTGGGGAGGGCGACCGGGATGGTAGAGCTGCCGTACAGCAGCGGCGTCCCGTAGGCGTAGCCAAGGGCGACGGTGGCGCCCACCAGGGCCGCGAGCGTGGCGTAGATGTTGGCGTAGAGCGCATACCGGCCGGGCAGGCCGATGGCCAGGGCCAACAGGAGCAACGCACCAGCCGTCAGCGGGGACATGACGCCGAGGGGAACGGGTCCGAAACTGCCGGCGGCCCCGCCGAGCAGCTGGTCCAGCCGAGCCGGGAACGCGAGGTTGAGCACCGCGACCCCTGCGATGACCCAGGCGACCGTGGCGGCCGCGAGGCGGACGCGGGGTCGCGCGGTCCAGACGCCGCGGGTGAGCAGCGCGAGCCCGAGCACGAGGAACGCGGCCGCCGTCGACGGAGCCATCGGGATGAAGCGCGGCGACGCCCGGGTGAATACTTGCCAGCCGCTCCTCCACGCGAGCAGCACGACGACGCTGTGGGCGGCGACGATGCCGGCGAGGGGACCGGGGGGGGGGAGGCGCGCCAGACGAACTACCATTCGGTGGGCTCTCGGAACAGGTCGCCATGGACCTGGAGCAGGCGCGCCGTCTCTACGCCGGACAGCGCGCGCGCGTCGTACAGGCACAGCGTCGTCACCGGAAAGCGCCGCGTGAACGAGCGATCGTACTCGACCTCGTACTCAAGCACGTCGTCGAACGCGCTGCGCCGCCCGAGGGGCCCGCCGGAGACGTCGCCGACGACGCTCACCGAGCGCGCACCGGCATGCGTGGCGCGCACGAACCGGGCCTCCCAGAACTCCAGTTGCGCTCGCGACGGAATCCGCGTATTCCGACAGCACGAGACGCCCCGCGGCGAGGTCCTGGCGCAGCGACGACCGTTGGCGCTCGAGCAGGGCGCGCACGCGATCGTGGACGGCAGGCTCCGCAGCGAGGAAGCAAGCGCTGCGAGCGCGCAGGCCGTCGGCGAGGAACGCCGCCGCCTGGCGCGTCCGCGTGAGGTCGCTCGTGTACAGGCCGCAGAGGTGGCCGGTCGCGAGGTCGCGGCCCGGAGCGTCCGGGCCGAGCAGCGGCGCCGTCCCGCCCGCAGGGCTTTCCAGAAACGCCAGGAGATCGGCGCGCCGGAAGCGACGCTCCCGCCTGCCGCCAACGCGGAAGCAGACCAGTCGGCCGGCGTTGGTCCAGCGACGCAGCGACGTCTCGCTGACCCGGAGCAGCGCGGCAGCCTGCTTGATGTCGAGCAGCTCAGATTCATGATCCATGGGGTCTCGTCGTCACGAAGGGCTTGTCCAACGTTGTATAGTTTAGTAAACCAAAGACTAGTAAATCAACATGTCCATCCGACCGATCAAGTCCATCGTGCAATCAAGGCCCACGATCGAGGGCGCGGGGGTGAAGCTGCGCCGAGCCTTCGGCTTCGGGACCACGGACGAATTCGATCCTTTCCTGCTGCTCGACGACTTTCGCAACGAGAACCCGGAGGACTACCTCGCCGGCTTCCCGTGGCACCCGCATCGCGGCATCGAAACCATCACCTACGTCCTGCACGGGTCCGTGCGGCACGGTGACAGTCTGGGCAACCGCGGCACCCTCGGCGTCGGGGACGTGCAATGGATGACGGCGGGCAGCGGCATCCTGCATCAGGAGATGCCGCAGGGCGACGAGCGCGGCCGGATGCACGGGTTCCAGCTGTGGGCGAACCTGCCACGCACACTCAAGATGACCGATCCGCGTTACCAGGACATCAGCGGTCGCGAAATTCCGGAGGTCAGCGACGACGACGGGACGCGCGTGCGGGTGGTGTGCGGCAGCTTCTGGGGCAAGACGGGTCCCGTCGAAGGCGTCGCCGCGGACCCGCGCTACCTCGACGTCTGGGTCCCGCCGCGGCTGCGCAAGACCCTGCCCGTCGAGTCGTCACGTCACGCCTTCGCGTACGTCTTCGAGGGAAGTGGCACGTTCCGCGATGCGTCCCAGCCGCAGAGCGTCCGCACCGAATGGGTGGGCGACGCGAGTGGGACGCCGGAGTTCGTCGGGAATCGTTCGCTGGTGCTGTTCGACTCGGGCGACGAGATCACCGTCCAGGCCGGCGACGCCGGAATCCGGTTCCTCCTCGTCTCCGGCAGGCCGATCGGTGAGCCTGTAGCCTGGCAGGGGCCGATCGTGATGAACACCGAGGCGGAGCTACGCCGCGCCTACGCCGAGTTGCACGACGGCACGTTCATCAAGCACACCACCCGGCCCCGACGCGGCTAGTTCTTCACGCTCGCCGTGAAGACTTCCTCCATGAGCCCCCGCCCGTCCGCGCACGTCGGATCTCCCGCGCGTACCGTATTACGCCGGCTGTCGGTCCAGATGGGGTGCGACACGCCGCTGAAGGACACCAGGCCCTCGTAATCGCCCTGCTGGTTGCCGTAGTTGATCGAGGGGCAGGGAAACAGGCCGCTGCAGTCGTGCTCGTTGGAGCTTTGCGTCGTGACCCGCGCGTCGGGCAGCCAGGTGGCGCCGCCGTCGGTGGACCGCGACAGGAAGACGTCGGTCGAGAAGCCGGTCGCGTCGTAGTATGAGACGGTCACCTCGCCGGTCACGGCGTCGACGGAGAGCCAATGATTGAAACGGTCGTGCCCTGTGGCCTCTTGGCCGACCGGCGCGGGCGCCGACCAGGTGGAGCCCGCGTCATCCGAGGACGAGAGCACGATGGCGGTGTTGCCCCCCGCGTGCAGATCCATCCAGGAGCAATACAGCCGGCCGCGATGTGCGCCTCGCGGGGAGCGATCGGCGTCGCAGGCGGGGTAGACCAGGGCCCGCCGCACCGCCTCCGCGGGGATGCCGATATCGAAGGCGATACTCTTGGGGGCGATCGTGTGTGGCGTGCCCCAGGTCACGCCGCCGTCGAAGGAACGGTTGAAGGCGATCACGTTGGCGGAGAAATCGTTCCAGGCGACGTAAAGGTTGCCTTCGGGGCCCGCGAAGGGAATTGCGCCGATGGAGCGGCCCGGCCCGCTGGGATCGTCGACGCGGTTGGTGGCAAAGCTCACGCCATTGTCCGTCGAGTGGGCCACGCGGATGCCACCGCCTGTTGACCCACCCGAAGCCGCGTCCCAGGCGATGTAGACATCGTCGCGGAAGGGGCTGGTCGCGCTCGCGTCCACGGTGATGATCGGCTTGTCGTTGAAGTGATTCTCCCCCCCCTCGAACGAGAACTCCGTCAAGAGCGGCCAGCTGCTCCCGCCGTTGGTCGAACGGGCGACCGCCACCTCGGTCCCGTTGATGCCGGTGCCTTTGCCCGGTGTGTTGAAGGCGGCGCTGAAGAACACCACGATGAAGCCGTAGAAGACGCTGCCCCGGGTGTCGAAAGCAAGCGAGGGGTCGGAGCCGAACCGCGTGTCGTTGGTGCCCGATAGCGGCGGTGGCAGCGGGGCGTCGACGCCTCCCCAGCTGCTGCCGCCGTCCGTGGAGAAGTACGCGCGCATCGGCAACCGGAAGATCTCGTTCGAGCCGGCCGTGAGCTGGCGCGGCCCGTTGGGGTTCAGCGCGATGAACGTCTCGCTCTGCGGGCCGCACTCGTTCGATACGTCGACGTTCCCGAAGAAGGTCGCGCTGGTGGGCCCACCACCATTCTTCGGTCCGTTTTGGGCGAGGAACAGATACTTGGCCCACCAGGTCGGGTTATGCGAGGACGGTTGGGTCTGAGCGTCCGCGAGCAGCCGGGCGGGGACGGGCGAGGTCGTCTCGGGAACGTCGCGGCACGCCACTGCGGCGAAGCCCACCGCGAGAGCGAAATGACGAGGACGGATCACAGGTGCCTCCAGCGGGAACGGACCCTTGTGGGGGAAGGGGGGCGAGACACCAACGTGGCAGGCGATCGGCGAGGAGTCAAATGAAGCTGCCCGCCCTCAGCGGTTGGGGGACGCCCGGGAAAGGATCCGTAGCCAGGCGCCGAGCAGGGGATCTCCCGGCGCCCGCGCCTGCTCGGCGCGCAGCGCCTCCCGCACGGCGAGCCGCAGCCTGTCCGGGAGTACCACCGGCGCGACCGGCCCGGATTCCGATCCCGACAGTACCGCGACTGTCGCGGCGTACGCGCGCGCCGGCTCGAGACGTAGGGACAGCCGGGCACTGAACGCGGCCAGCGACGCCCGCACGCGCACGAAGTCTCCGGCTGCGGCGAACAGATTCGTGGCCCAGGCATAGGCTTCGGTCATGGCGGGCACAGTGGCGAATAACTCCCCCCCGAAATAGCTCGCGTGCCATAGAGAGTCCGCGATCCGGCGCGCGTCGTCCAATCGTCCCAGCTTGCCCAGCAGGATCATCCGCCGCGCCGCCACGGCCTCTCCTTCGGCTTCGACGCCGAGCGAGTCCGCGATGTTGAGCTCGCGCAGCGCGCCCTCGTAATCACCGTCCAGCTCCAAGACGCGCGCCATCATACGATGGGCTTCGGCCTCGGCGGGGCCGGCGACCAGCCAGCGCCGTGCCCATGCCCTAGCTGCAGCCCGCCCGCGGGCCCGCGAGGCTGCTAACGACTCCGCCGGCATCGCCGACAGGGAATCGAGCGGGACGAGCTCGATCGAGTCGCGTAACAGCGGGACGAGCACGAGGTCCGGGCCGGCGAGGGGGAGGGGGAGGGGGAGGGGGAGGGGGGGGGGCACCGAGTCACGTTCGGTGCCCAGCGCCGCCAGCTCGAAGTCGCAGCTGCACCAGGCTCGGACCGAGCTCCGGACGGGACGCGGCAGCTCGCGGCGGTACCCCGCGACCGCGCCGGGCGGCTGCCCGCCCGCGAGCGAGTAGATCACGACCAGGCCCTGGTAGGCCCCGTGGCGGGTGGGATCGAGATCGATCACGCGCCGGGAGAGCCGAGTAGCCGCGTTCAGGGACCCTCGGCGCCGATCGCCGGCCGGCGTGGCCACGAGCAGGGGGTCGAGGAACTCGAGGCTCGCGAGATCCTCGAGCGCGTCCACGTTATTGGAATCTTGGCCGACGAGACCCGCGAGCGCGACGCGAGCCACGGTGAAATCAGCGTTCAACAAGCTGCGCAGCGCGCGCACGTGAAGCGCCGCTCGCGGCGGGAGGCGGTTGCTGAGCGCCGCGGCGCGCTCGGCGTAGCCGTACGCCGGATGGTCCGGATCCAGCACCGCGAAGGCGAGCAGCGAGACCTCCGCAAGCTTGGCGTACGCCTGCGCGAAGGTGCTGTCGATACGAACTGCCTCGACCAGCGCTTCGCGTGCCTGCCGGTACTCAGCGCGGTTGAGATGTGCCAGGCCACGAAGATACGAGCGGTACGCGTCCAGGGAGCGCGTCGTGGCCGTTGCCAGATCTGCAGAAGCGGACTCGAGCCCGGCCGTATGCAGCAGCACTGTCGCGATGCCCTCATACGCGCTGCGGACGTCCTCCGTGGCCCGAACTTCGAGTGTCGTGCGGGCCACCAAGCGTTGGGTGACGAGATCATACGCCCTGGCGCTCACTTGCAGTTGGTCCCCGACGACGATGACCTCGCCGGTTACGGCCGTCCACCCGCCGGTCTCGGCCGCCACCGGGCGGAGCCGAGGGAGATCCATCAGGCTTCCGGGCTGCAGGCCGTGCCGACGCAGCGCCGGATACAGCCGCTCGTCGGGCACGACGGTCACCTCAGTCCATTGCCCGAGGGCGTCGGCGAGCATCGTAGTCGACGCTTCGACCAGCCATTGGTGCCGCGCGAGGCGCGACAAGTTGCGGAATGGGAGGACCAGGAAGGTCCGCGCGCGATCGTGTTGGGGCGGTGGCGGGGAGGCGGCGGGGCGGGTGGGCCGTGCGCACGGCGGTGGCGAGCCGTCGGGGCACTGGGCTCCGACGGACCTCACGAGCAGCACGGAAAGCAGCGCCCCAACGGCGGCACCGTTGCGGCCGAGCGACATAATGCTCGGACCAACATCGCGCCGCCCCGCGGATCCGGCAAGGACAGAGGCCCGCGGGTATACTGGGGTGATGTCCCAGGCCAAGACCGTCGTTATTCTCGGAGGTGGCGTGGGCGGCGTGGTGGCCGCGAATCGCCTGCGGCAACACCTCCGCGGCCCGCACCGGCTGGTGCTGATCGACCGCGAGGAGCAGCATCTCTTTCAGCCGTCACTGCTCTGGCTCGCTATAGGCGAGCGACGCGCCGAGCGCATCCAACGGCCACTGGCCCGGCTCGAGCGCAAAGGGATTGACGTCGTGCACGCGGAGATCGAACGGCTCGATCCCGAGGCGCGCACCGTCCGAGCCGGAGGCCGGGAGTTCACCGGCGACGCGGTGATCGTGTCGCTCGGTGCCGACCTCGCCCCCGAGACGATCCCGGGGCTGGTCGAGGCTGGACACAACTTGTACACGCTCAAGGGGGCGACCGCTTTCCGGGACGCGCTCGCCGAGTTCGACGGCGGGCGGGTCGCCGTGCTCACCGCGGCGCCTGCCTACAAGTGTCCGGCGGCGCCGTACGAGGCGGCGATGCTGATCGATTACGCTCTCAGGCGCCGCGGGGGGGAGGGCGTCCGTGATCGAGTGCAGCTTGACCTCTATGCCGCCGAGCCCGCCCCCATGGGCGTGGCCGGGCCTGCCGTCTCGGCGGCGGTCCGCGCGATCGTCGAGCAAAAAGGCATTCGGTACCACGCGGAGCACCAGGTAGTCGCCGTGGAGCAAGGACCCGGTCGGCTCGCGTTCGCCAACGGCGTCCGGGCCGAGTTCGATCTGCTCGTTTATGTGCCGCCGCATTGCGCCCCGGCCGTCGTGCGGCAGGCGGGACTCGCTCCGGACGGCGGCTGGGTGAGCGTGGACCGCGCCACGTTCGCGACGCGTTTCCCGGGTCTCTTCGCCATCGGCGACGTGACTGCCGTGCCCCTCACAATGGGCAAGCCGTTGCCGAAGGCGGGGGTCTTCGCCCACGCGCAAGCCGAAGTCGTGGCGGCCAATCTCGCGGCCGAATGGGCGGGACGGGGAGCGCCGCGCCGTTTCGACGGCCAGGGCCAGTGTTTTCTGGAGACCGGTGATGGACGGGCCGGGCTCGGCACCGGGAACTTCTACGCCGAACCCACCCCTCAGGTGAAGCTCCGTGGGCCCGGTCGCTGGTGGCACTGGGGCAAGGTGCTGTTCGAGCGACGCTGGCTCAGCCGGTGGTTCTAGGTCTGGTCGTTGCGCCCTTCGAGGAGGTGCAGGGCGCGCCGCAGACGCTCCCAGGCCGCCGCCAGGTCAGCCCGATAGTCGGCGCTCAGCTCACCCGTATCGTTCAGGTGGGACAGCAACTGGAGGGCGTTCCGCAGGTGCTCGCCGGGCGATTCCACGGACCGGGGCCGGCGGGAGTGAACCCTGCGGTCCAGGGTGCTGCGCCGCTCGGCACCGAGCCGCCGGTCGGTCTGCCGGCGCCGCTCCTGGGACACGAGCTGCAGGGCGTCGCGACGGCGCGCCGCCCGCCGGTCGACGCCACGGCGGCGGTCCGCGAGCCAGCGAACAGTCGCGGGGAGTGGATCAGCGGAGTGAGGCGGCACGCAGCCCCAATCTGTCGCCCAATGGCCGATTCAGCAATGCCGCGTCGCGGAGCCGATCGCGACCAAATCAGGCCAGGTGGAGCCCGATGTCGAAGGCCCCGACGTAGCCGTGGGCGGCCTTGGACAGTGGTAGCATCAACTGAGCGCCGTTGTCGGTGAAGATGCCGTCCTGGGCGTTCCGCGTGTCCCGAGCTCCTTTGGCGTTGTACGGGCCCTGCGCATACACCTGATCGGTGACGGCCTCGTCGAAGTAGAGCTGTGAGGTGAATTCGTATGCCTGCCGGCGCTCGGGGAACAGCCGGATCTTGAAGTGGATGTGCGGTGTCCGGCCGCTGTACCACCCCGGATAGATCGTCGTGAATCCCACCGTCCCGTTCCGGTCCGTCACCTGAAAACCGCGGAGGAACTTCTTGCCTCTGGTGTCGAACAGCCCATTGAAATCGCGGACATCCGAGTAGACGCCCAACGCATCACACTGCCACAGGTCCACCTGGGCCCCGGGGAGCGGACTACAGGAACCTCGATCCACGTGCTGGACCGTCAGCTTGAGACTGAGCGGGACGCCGTCTTTCACCGCCTGGTCCGTCGGATCCACGCGGATGTCCGCACGGCGGAGCAGCTCGTCGACGAAGTAAGGACCTTCGGTCTGAGTGGGCCTGACGACGCAGTCGAGGGAGGGACCCAGGCCGCTCAGCGTGAAGCCGGGTCGGACGCGACCCACGAGCGCCACAGCCCCCGCGCTCCCGAGCAGGCCGAGCAACTCCCGACGGGTCAGGTCACGTGCGCTCAGTGGGCCTCTACTTCACCGTGAACCGCACCGTGTCGACGACGAGCGGCTTTAAGGGTACGTGGTTCCAGTCCGCCACCACGGCGATCACGCGGTGCGGGCCGGGCTTCAGGGAGTCCAGCACGAACTCGGTCTGGCCCCGGCCGAGGTGAATAATGCCGGTCACGCCGCGGGGGATCGTGTCGGTCACCGGGGTCACGTCCCGATCCACGAATAGGTGATGGTGCCCCGTACCAGCCCGCTCGACGGTGGCGGGGACGATCTCCACCCCGGTCGCAGCGAGGGTGACCTTGACGGGACCGCTCACCGTGGCACCGTTCGTGGGGGCCGTGATTTTGACCTTCGCGCCACTCGGGGCCTGCGCCTGCGCGGCGCCCGGCAGGAACACGGCCGCGCCGAGCGCGAGCACCAGCCTGGGTATCCAGGTTCTCATGTGAGCCTCCCTCCTGTCAGGATCTTCATCTAGTGGCCGGAACTCTGCCGTATTCTGGCTCCGGGCCGTCAGGTGTCAACCACCGAGACCGGTCGCCAGCTAGCGCCAGAAGCGTGAGATCACGTAGATCGTCAACCCCACCAGCCCGCCCACGAGCGTCCCGTTGATCCGCACGAACTGGAGGTCTCTACCGACGGCCAGCTCGAAGCGGCGCGACGTGGCCTCCGGATCCCAGCCGGCGACCGTCTGGGCGATGAGGTCGCCGATCTCTTGCCGGTACCGCTCCACGACGGTGGCCGTGAGGTCGATGGCGAGGTCGTCGATCTCCGCCAGCATGTTCACATTGGCGAGCAGCGCCGTCCCGAACTCGCTGAGGCCCCGCTCGAGCGGCCCCGGCGCCCCCGCGCTCCCGTCGGCGCCCGTCGCATACCCGACGATGGCGTGCCGCGTCGCCTCCCACAGACGGTTGGACAGATCGGCGACCGACGGGTCCGCGAGCCACTCGTCTTTCATCGCCTCGGCTTTGGCGATGACCTCCGGCGAGTGCTGCAGGCGATCGATGAAGTCTCGGACGGCATCATCGAACGCGGCGCGCAGCGGGTGCAGCGGGTCGGCGCTCATCTCGCGCAGCAGGCGCTCGACGGCGTCGATGATGCGTTGATAGATCCGGTCGTCCACCACACCCGGGACCCACCAGGGACTCTCGGCCCGCACCCGTTCCCGGATCAGCTCGCGGTTGTCGAGCACCGCCTCCGCGGCGAGCCGCACGGCGACATCCATCAGCTCCTGCTGCCGGTTACCGGCCAGGACGAGGGCGAGGGTCTTGCCGAGCGCGGGGGCGACGCGCGTCGCCCGGAGGCGGGCGCTCACGATCTGGCGCACCAGCTCCCGCACCTCGTCGTCGGGAAGCGCTTCCAGCGTCTTGGCCAGGCCGCTCGCGACCTGCCGCGCGATGCGGCGGCTGTGCTCCGGATCGCTCAACCAGCGGGCGCCACGCTCGGCGGGGCGGACGGCGCGCAGGTTGGCGGCGACGACCTCGCGCGAGAGGAAGTGGTTTTGCACGAAGTTCCCCAGGATCCGCCCGATGTGTTCCTTGCGGGTCGCCACGATCGCGGTGTGGGGAATCGGGATGCCGAGGGGATGGCGGAACAGGGCGGTCACGGCGAACCAGTCCGCGAGGCCGCCGACCAGGGACGCCTCGGCGGTGGCACGTACGAAGCCTAGCCAGGGGTACCGGCCCTCGAACGCGCTGGCGGCGCCGAATACGGCAGCGGCGACCGCCAACAAGCCGGTCGCCCGCCGCTTCATCTTGTCGAGCTGCGCCTGGCGGGTGGCATCGTCGGGGCGCACACCGACGGCCACGGGCATCGGCGCGGCGGCTGGGGCGGGCGGCCGGGCCGGCACCGCAGGGGCGAGGCCCGCAGCCTGGGCGGTCACGCGTGGCTGCTCTCGCATGCAGCCAAGATAACTCAGTGCCGGGCGAGAAAGCTCAGGACTGCCGCGTTGAAGTATCGCGGGTTCGTGCTCGGCACCTGGTGATCGGCGCCGGGCACCGTTACGACCTCCGCGGTCCGGAGGCAGCGTTCGAGTTCGTCCTCGATCACGTGGAACCGGCGGGGGCTGCGCTGGCCGGTGACGAGCAGGACGGAGCTGCGGATACCAGCCACGTCGCGGCACTCGAGCGCCGGCATGCGGACGTCCGCGGGAGCGGAGAGCTCCACGCGCAGCTCGAACGCCAGCCGGAGCATCGCCGCCCGCCGTTCCACCGGCAGGGCGTCGAACCGTCCCGGCGTGCCGTTCGCGCCGTCGAAGAACCGCCGCAGAGCCTCCACCGAATCCCCGCGCGCGAAGGCCGCCCGCACCGGCGCGAGGGTCGTGGCCTCGAATGCCCGGCGGATGGAATCGCCCTCAGGCGTGCGGGCGAGCCAGGGCAGAATCGACGGCTCGACCAACACGAGATCCCACACCTTGTCCGGATACCGCAAGGCGAACGCCAGCGCCACATACCCGCCATAGGAGTGCCCGATGATGTGGGCGCGTTCCACGCCGAGTCGCTCGAGCAGCGCCGCCAGGTCGTCCACGTGGAGAGAGAGTCCGTACGTGGCCCCATCCCGCCGCTGCGGATTGGGCGGATGGTAGCGGCGGCTGTACACGATCACCCGGTAGTGGCGGGCGAACGTGTCCACCTGGGCCCGCCAGTCGTCGAGCGTGCTGAGGCTGCCGTGGATGAACACGACCGGAGTGCCGCTGCCGAGCTCCGCGTAATGCAGCTCGGTCCCGTTGACCAGCACCGAGTGCACCGCGAGCGCCGCGGCAGGGGCCGGTGCCGATGCCGGGAGG
>CAZXKD010000049.1:0-16780 GCA_964641215.1 uncultured Gemmatimonadaceae bacterium | reverse complement strand
CCGTGACGCGCATGATCGGGCCATCGAGCCACTCGAACGCCTGCTCGTTGATGCGGGCGGCGATCTCGCCCGCCACCCCACCAGTGCGGGTGTCTTCGTGGACGATGAGCACCTTGTTGGTCTTTTGCACCGTCCGCATGATCGCCGCGTCATCCAGCGGCAGCAAGGTCCGCAGGTCGAGGATCTCGGCGGCGACGCCGTCCTGTTGCGCCAGCGCCTCGGCGGCCTCCAGCGCCTTCCAGACCATGGCACCATAGGTGACGATGGACAGGTCCTTCCCTTCCCGCGCCAGCCGGGCCTCGCCGATGGGGGTCAGGACCTCTTCCCCTTCCGGCAGCTGCTCCTTGATGCGGCGATAGAGCCACTTGTGCTCGAGGTAGATCACCGGGTCGTCGTCGCGGATGGCGCTCTTGATCAGCCCCTTGGCGTCCCGCGCCGTGGCCGGGTAGACGATCTTGAGCCCAGGGGTGTGGAAGAACGCCGCCTCCGGATTCTGCGAGTGGAACGGCCCGCCGCGCACGTAGCCGCCGCACGGGCCGCGCACCACGATCGGCGTCGACAGCCCGGCGCGATAGCGCGCCGTGGCCACGTAGTTGGTCAGCATGTCGTAGGCGCACGAGATGAAGTCGATGAACTGCATCTCGGCCACCGGTCGCATGCCCATGTGGGCCGCCCCGGCCGCCGCCCCGACGATCGCCGCCTCGGAGATCGGCGTGTCGATCACGCGCCCTTCGCCGAACCGCTTGACGAACCCCTCGGTGACCTTGAACGCCCCACCGTAGATGCCGACGTCCTCGCCGAGGATGAAGACGCGCTCGTCGCGCTCCATTTCCTCCCAGAGCCCCTGGCGCAGCGCCTCGAGGAACGTGATCTCGGCCATCAGGCCCGCCGGAACCACAGCGCCGCCGCTGTGGCAGGATCGGCGTACACGTCGGCGAGCGCCGATTCGCCCGGTGGCAGCGGCTCGTCCACGCACGCGTCGGTCGCCTGGTCCACCTCGTCCTGCACCGCGGCATCGATAGCGGTCAGATCCCTTTCCTCCACCCATTCGTTCTGCAGCAGTTGCTTCACGTAGCGGTCGACCGGGTCGTTTTCCCGCGCCCAGCGCTCGAGCTCACCCGGCGGCACGTAGTGCTGGTCGTCGTGCTCGGCGTGACCCTTGCGACGGTACGTCTTCACCTCGATGAAGTGCACCCCCTTCCCGCGCCGGGCCCGCTCGACCGCGTGCCGGGTCGCGGCGTAGACCGCGAACACGTCGTTGCCGTCCACCGTCACCGCGGGGATGCCATACCCCTTGGCCTTCTCAACCAGGTCCTTCACCCCGAACTGTTTCTCGGGCGGCGTCGAGTAGGCCCAATGGTT
The DNA here is from genome assembly GCA_964641215.1 of uncultured Gemmatimonadaceae bacterium. Classification (GTDB taxonomy): domain Bacteria; phylum Gemmatimonadota; class Gemmatimonadetes; order Gemmatimonadales; family GWC2-71-9; genus 13-1-40CM-70-15. The sequence continues at coordinate 15,418 of CAZXKD010000049.1, read as the reverse complement.
GTACTCCCCAATCACGACCAACGGACAGCGTTGCACGGCAGCGAAGTTCAAGCCCTCGTGGAAGGTGCCGGTGGAGGTGCCCCCATCGCCGATGTACACCAGGCCGACGCGCGACTCCCCGCGCATCTTGAAGGTGAGGGTGATGCCGGCCATCACCGCGACCATGTCTCCCAAGTGGGAAATCTGGCCCAGGTAGCCGAGCTCGAGGTCGTTGAAGTGGACGTTGGTATCCCGGCCGCGGGTGGGGCCGTCGGCCTTGGCCATGTACTGCCGCAGGATCGCCACCGGTTTGGCCCCCATCACCAACATCGAGCCGAGGTTGCGGATCAGCGGGGAGAGGATGTCGCGATGCCGGCCGCGCTCCAGCGCGTAGGCCGAGGCCACGGATTCCCCCTCCTGCCCGAGCGAGCGAAACAGGCCGCCGATCACCTTGCTCTGGCGGTACAGGGCGGTGAGACGCTCCTCGAGGCCACGGGTCAGCCGGAGGTAGCGGTAGATCTCCAGCAGCTGCCCGCGCGTCAGGTCCGCCGGGATAGCGGGGAGACTGGGCTCGGTGGTGGGTACAGCCCGCGAGGTCATTGACGTAAATTATAGTGGGCGTGAAACTTGGCGGGACGGTAGTGGCAAATCAAGCGCCCCGGGGTCGCGAGGAGAAGGACATGGCCAGCGTCAAACTGCGGGTGTCGGGCATGCACTGCAGCAACTGCCAGACGAAGGTGGCGAAGGCGCTGCAACGCATCGCCGGCGTCTACGTCGCGGTGGTGGACCTGCCGGACGGTGAAGCGGAGATCGACTTCGACGACGACTCGGTGACGACGGCGCAGCTGGTCGCCGCAGTGCGGGCGGCAGGCTACGAAGCGAGGCTGGGCGGCTAGTAGGCCCCCCGCACCTCGTGCGTGGGCTCCACCGCCTGGTGGACCTCGGTGAGGAAGCGCTTGGCGAGCCGGTCCAGCTCCGACTCTCCCGGCTGATCGGTGCCGACCTCAACGAACGTGTAGTGCCCGCCCTCCGGCCGCGCGCTGATCGCGACCTTCCCGATACTGCCGCTGTACACCCGCCGCCGCGTCGACTCCTCAGCGGGCACCAGACGCGCCCCGAAAAACGCCTTGGCCTGCGCAAGCACCGCGTCCGGAGACAGGCTCGTCCGATGAAAGTATCTCATCGATTCTCCCGTCCGGCCGTCCGACGGTCCGGCGGTCCGGCCGTCACGTCGCCCACGCCGGCCTGAAGCGCCGCAACGTGAGGGAGTTGAGAACCACGGAGAGACTTGACCACGCCATCGCCGCGCTTGCCAGGATCGGCGAGAGCAGCACCCCGAGGAACGGATAGAGCACCCCGGCGGCGATCGGGATGCCGAGGACGTTGTAGATGAACGCCCAGAAGAGGTTGAACCGGATCGTCCGCAGCGTGCGTCGGGAGAGCTGGATCGCAGTCACGACCGCGCGCAAGTCGCCCCGGATCAGCGTGACGTCGGAGGCCTCCATCGCCACGTCGGTGCCGGTGCCGATCGCCATCCCCACGTCGGCCTGAGCGAGTGCGGGCGCGTCGTTGATGCCATCGCCCACCATCACGACGCCGCCCTGTTTCCGCTGGTATTTCCTCACCAGGTCGGCCTTCTGGGACGGCAGGACTTCGGCGACCACTTCTTCCACGCCGACGTCTTTCGCGACCGCATCCGCCCCTTTGCGCGAGTCGCCGGAGACCATCAACACCTGCAGCCCCATCTTCTTGAGGTGCTCCACCGCCGTCTTCGACGTGGGCTTGATCGGATCGGAGATGGCGATCACGGCGTAGACGGTGTTATTGACGACGGCGATCACGGGACTGCGGCCCTGCGCGGCGAGCCGGTCGGCGTCCTGGCCGAGGGCGCCCAGCTCGAGGCTGCGCTCGCGCGCGTGGCGCAGCGAGATCACCTCGATGATGCGCCGGTCCACCGTGCCGCGCACGCCGCGGCCCTCCATGGCGGCGAACTTCTCCACCGGCAACAGGCTAACCTGTTTGTCCTTCGCCGCCTTGAGGATCGCCAGGGCGAGCGGATGCTCCGAGCGCTGCTCGACCGATGCGGCCCACTTGAGCACGTCGGCGGGCGAGATCGGCGTGCCGTCGGGCTTCCTGGCCGTGACAATGTGGGTGACCGTCGGCTTGCCCTCGGTGATCGTGCCGGTCTTGTCGAGCAGCACGGTGCGCGCCTTGCTGAGACGCTCCAGCGCCTCGCCGCCCCGAATCAGAATGCCGTGCTCGGCCGCTTTGCCGGTGCCGACGAGAATGGCGGTCGGCGTGGCCAGGCCGAGCGCGCAGGGGCACGCGATGATGAGCACGGTGACGAGGGCGATCGTGGCGAAGATGAGCTCGGGCTGCGGCCCGAGGTCGAACCAGATCACGAAGGCCGCGATCGCGAGCGCGATCACGATCGGCACGAACACGCCGGCGACCCGGTCGGCGAGTCCCTGGATGGGCGCCTTGGTCGCCTGGGCGTCCTCGACCAGGCGGATGATCTGGCCGAGGGCGGCGTCTTTCCCTACCCGCATGGCCTGGAAGGTGACCGTCCCGGTGGTGTTCAGCGTGCCCCCCATCACCTCATCGCCGACCTTCTTGGCGACCGGCATCGGCTCCCCCGTGAGCATCGACTCGTCCACCGCCGAGGCCCCTTCCGTCACGAGACCGTCCACCGGGATCTTCTCCCCCGGTTTCACGATGACGAGGTCACCCGCGACCACCGCCTCGACGGCGATGTCGGTCTCCGTGCCGTCGCGCCGCACGTGGGCGGTTTTCGGCTTGAGCCCCGCCAGCCGGCGGATGGCCTCCGACGTACGGCCTTTGGCGCGGGCCTCGAGCAGCCGGCCCAGGAGAATCAGGGCGATGATGGCGGAGACGGCCTCGTAGTAGACGTCGGCGGGGAGCCCAGCGCCGGTGAACAACCCGGGCGCGATCGTGGCCACCCCCGAATACAGAAACGCGGCGCCGGTCCCCACTCCGATCAGGGTGTTCATGTCGGCGGTCCGGTGCGTGAAGCCGCTCCAGGTCCCGCGGTAGAATTGTTGCCCCGACCACAGGACGACCGGCAGAGTGAGCAGGCCGAGCCCGCGCTTCACCCACTCGAGGTCGAGCGTATACCCCTGGCCCGAGACCCAATCGCGCAGCCGCACCGCAAGCGGCATGAGCAGGCGGCCGAGCAGGTCGAACTGCTTGAAGGTCCCCATCGGCCGGTCGGCCATCAGGAGCATGGCGCCCAGCATGCCGATCACCGTCACGACCGCGGCCAGGGCGAACTTCCAGGCGAGGGTGCGGATCTCGCGGCGCTGGGCCACGCGCTCGCGCTCCAGAGGATCCTCGGCGGCGATCGGCGCCGCGACGCGGAACCCCGCGTCCGCGACCGCCTGTTCCAGCGTTTCAGCCGTGACGGCGCCGGGAATGTATTCGACGGTCACCTGCTCGGTGGCCTGATTGGCCACGGCGCGGATCACGCCGGGGACCCGGCCCAGCTCCCGCTCGAGCGGCGCGACGCTGGGGGCCCAGTGAAGCTCTTCGACCCCGAAGGTGACGGTCGCCTTGCCGCAGTTGTAGCCGGCCTCGCGGACCGTCCGCACCAGCTGGCCGACGTTGGCCTGGGCGTCGTCGTACTCGACGGCCGCTCGGGCGGTGGCGTAGTTGACCGCGGCGGTGCTGACGCCGGCGGTGCCCTGCAGGGCCTCCTGCACCGTCAGGGCGCAGGAGGCACAGCTCATCCCTTCGATCGGCAGGACGATCCGGCTGTTACTCATGGAATTTGTGCGGTGAGGAAGCCGCCTTCCTGTTGCCGGCCGCCTCCACGACGACGAGGCCCTTCAGCATGTTCATTCCACAACGGAACTGGTACTCGCCCGGTTCCGTGGGGGTGAACTCCACGGTCGTCGTCTGGAACGCCGGCAGCGCCTGGTTGATCCCGAACGCCTCGAACACGACGCGCTCGGAGCAGTCGGCGGTCTCATCACGATAGAATTGCAGCCGCACCGGCTTGCCGGCCTGCACCAGGATGGTATCGGGCGTGTACCCCCCCTTCACCAGGATGGGGATCTCCTGCACTCCCCCCGCATCGATCGCGGCGGCCGCCGCCCCCGGTCGCCGGGAGAAGAGGAAGTACCACAACACCCAGACGATGGCGGCGGCGCCGGCGGCGGTGACGGCGATCTGCCCCGGGCTCATCGTCGCGCCGCGGTTTTCGCCTCGATTCGCATGCCGTAGAACGAGCGCCACACGAAGGCGACCGACACCGCGAAGAACAGGGCGGCGATGACATGGGTAAGCGCGCCGCCGCGCTCCGCGGTGAGCGAGACGGCGAGCTCCACGGCGAGCAGCCCGAAGAGCGTCGTGAATTTGATGATCGGGTTCATGGCGACCGAGGAGGTATCCTTGAAGGGGTCGCCGACCGTGTCGCCGACCACGGTCGCGGCATGCAGCTCGGTGCCTTTCTGCTTCAGGGCGGTCTCCACGATCTTCTTGGCGTTGTCCCAGGCGCCGCCGGCGTTGGCCATGAAGATGGCCTGAAACAGCCCGAACAGCGCGATGGAGATCAGGTAGCCGATGAAGAAGTACGGCTCGACGAACGCGAAGGCCAGCGTGGCGAAGAACACCGCGAGGAAGATGTTGAACATCCCGCGCTGGGCGTACTGCGTGCAGATCTCCACGACCTTCTTGCTGTCGTGGACGGACGCCTTGGTGGCGCCTTCGAGCTTGATGTGCGCCTTGATGAACTCCACGGCCCGGTAGGCGCCGGTCGTCACGGCCTGGGTGGACGCGCCGGTGAACCAGTAGATCATCGCGCCGCCCGCGATCAGGCCGAGCAGGAACGGCGCGTGCAGGATGGACAGGTTGCCAAGCAGCTGCGGCTGCAGGCCGTGCGTGAGGGCGACGATGATCGAAAAGATCATGGTCGTGGCGCCCACCACCGCGGTGCCGATCAGCACCGGCTTGGCCGTGGCTTTGAAGGTGTTCCCCGCCCCGTCGTTCTCCTCGAGGTTCTCCTTGGCGCGCGCGAAGTTCACTTCGATCCCGAAGTCGCGGTGGATCTGGGCTTTCACGCCCGGGAGCTGCTCGATCGTGGACAGCTCGTAGATCGACTGCGCGTTGTCGGTCACCGGGCCGTAAGAGTCCACCGCGATCGTGACCGGCCCCATGCCCAGGAACCCGAAGGCCACCAGCCCGAACGCGAACACCGCGGGGGCGACCATCAGGTGCTCGAGGCCGGTGGTGCTGACCCCGAAGGCGATCGCCATGAGCGACAGCATCGCCAGGCCGAGCCAGTAAGCGCTGAAGTTCCCGGCCACGAAGCCCGAGAGGATGTTGAGCGAGGCACCGCCCTCGCGTGAGGAGGTCACGATTTCGCGCACGTGGCGGGAGTCCATCGAGGTGAACACTTTGACCAGCTCCGGGATGATCGCGCCGGCGAGGGTGCCGCAGGTGATTACGGTCGAGACCTTCCACCACAGCGTGGGGTCGCCGCCCAAGTCGGGAATGATGAGGGCGGAGACGACGTAGGTCAGGACGATCGACAGGATCGACGTCAGCCACACGAGCGTCGTCAGCGGGGCCTCGAAGTTCATCGTGTCGGCGTTGGCGTACCGGGCCTTGGTGACCGCCGCGTTCAGGTAGAACGAGAGACCGGAGGTCACGATCATGATGATGCGCATTACGAAGATCCAGACGAGCAGCTGCACTTTCACCAGCGGCTCGTGGACCGCCAGCAGAATGAACGTGATCAGCGCCACGCCGGTGACGCCGTAGGTCTCGAACCCGTCGGCGCTCGGCCCTACCGAGTCGCCCGCGTTGTCGCCGGTGCAGTCGGCGATCACCCCGGGGTTGCGGGCGTCGTCCTCCTTGATCTTGAAGACGATCTTCATGAGGTCCGACCCGATGTCCGCAATCTTGGTGAAGATGCCGCCCGCCACGCGCAGCGCCGCCGCGCCCAACGACTCCCCGATCGCGAAGCCGATGAAGCATGGCCCGGCGTAGTCCCCCGGGACGAAGAGCAGGATGAACAGCATCATGATCAGCTCGATGCTCACGAGCAGCATGCCGATGCTCATGCCGGCTTTCACGGGAATCTGATGGCAGGGAAACGGCTTGCCGGACAGGCTCGCGAAGGCGGTGCGAGAGTTGGCGAACGTGTTCACCCGGATCCCGAACCAGGCCACGCTGTAGCTGCCCCCGATGCCGATCAGGCTGAAGAGCAGGATGATCGCGACCTTGAGCGGCGGGTAGCCGTGGACGACCGTCCCGCCGGGGCCCACGGTGCTGGCCAGCCCGCCGAAGTAGATCGCCACGATCGCGCCGATGAAGACCCAGAGGAAGAGCAGGAACTTTCCCTGGGTCATCAGATACGTCTTGCAGGTCTCGTAGATGAGCTCCGAGATGTCCCGCATCGCCTGGTGGACCGGGAGCCGCTTGAGCTGGGTGTAGATCAAGAGACCGAAGAGCAACCCCAACGCGCACACCAGGAGGCCCCACATCAACAGGTGCCCGCCGCCGATCCCGCCCAGGAACGTGGCCCGCTGCAGGTCGGGGAGCACGAGGGTGGCCTCCCCCCCACCTCCGCCCGTCGCGGTGGGCTGGGCCGCCGCCGCCGCCCCCCCCGCCCCTTGCGCCACTTCGGCGTGCACCTGGTGAGTCGTGAGGGCGGCGAGCCCCAAGACCAGCAGGGCGGCGGCCGCGCAGCGGCGGACGGCGTCAAACAGCGGCGTCATCATCGGGCAGGAATCTCCTTGGGTGCTGGACCGTCGAGGGAAGCGGTCACTTCTCCCCGTACTCGTAGTATTCGACCCCGAGGTGGGTGATCTGCTGCTCGCCCATCAGCCACCGGAGGGTGTTCTTCAACTTCGTCTGCTGAATGAACAGGTCGTGCTCGGGATAGAGGCCGGGGGCCGTCTGGGGGCTCTTGAAGTAGAAGGACAGCCACTCCTGCACCCCCGACAGACCGGCGCGCTGGGCCAGGTCGAAGAACAGGGCCAGGTCGAGCACGATCGGGGCCGCGAGGATCGAGTCGCGGCACAGGAAGTCGACCTTGATCTGCATCGGGTAGCCGAGCCACCCGAAGATGTCGATGTTGTCCCAGCCTTCCTTGTTGTCTCCCCGCGGCGGGTAGTAGTTGATCCGGACCTTGTGGAACACCTTCCCATACAGCTCGGGATACATCTCCGGCTGCAGGATGTACTCGAGCACGCCGAGCTTGGACTCTTCCTTCGTCTTGAACGACTCGGGGTCGTCGAGCACTTCGCCGTCGCGGTTGCCCAGGATGTTGGTCGAGTACCAACCCGCGAGGCCGAGCATCCGCGCCTTGAAAGCGGGCGCGAGCACGGTCTTCATCATCGTTTGTCCGGTTTTGAAATCCTTGCCGCCGACCGGGAGGTTGCGGTCCTCGGCCAGCCGCGCCAGGGCCGGGATGTCCACCGTCAGGTTCGGCGCGCCGTTGGCGAAGGGGACGTTTTCCATCAGCGCGGCGTAGGCGTAGAGCATCGACGGGGCGATGGCCGGATCGTTCCGCTCCATTGCCTGCTCGAACGTCGCGAGCGTCTGATGCGCCGGGCCCGGTGTGATGAACACCTCGGTCGAGGCGCACCATACCATGACGAGCCGGTCCACGCCGCTGCTCTTCTTGAAAGCGCGGATGTCGGCGCGCAGCTGCTCGGCGAGATCACGCTTGGTCTCGCCGCGCTTGACGTTGCTGCCTTGCAGCCGCTTCACGTAGTGCTGGTCGAACGCGGCCGGCATCGGCTTGATGCCCTTCAGGAAATCGGCGATGGGTTCCAGGTGCTGGTGCTCGAGCACCCCCGCCTTCCGCGCCGCGGCGTAGGCATCGTCGGGAATGGGATCCCAGGCCCCGAAGACCAGGTCGGTCAGGGCGGCGAGCGGCAGGAAGTCCTTGATCTTCGGTGTGCGCTTCTCGGTGCGCCTGCCGAGCCGGACGGTCCCCATCTGGGTCAGCGACCCGATGGGCAGCCCGCGGCCACGGCGCACGTTCTCGACGCCGGCGATGAAGGTAGTGGAGACGGCGCCCAATCCCACCAGCAGGACGCCGAGCTTGCCCTGCGCGGGCGCGATGTCCCGGCGAGCCGGAGTCGGCACGACCTAGGTTCCTTTCCGCTGCGCGACGCGGCCCGGCAGCGTGTCCCGTTTGGCCGCCGTCGCCGCCCGGGTCGGGTCCGCGCTGACACGCGCCACGTGAACGACGCGCTGGAGCACCGTGACAGTCGTAGCGCCCGCGAGCACCACGATGATCCAGAAGAGCAGCGCCCCGTCCTGCCCGGCGCCGAAGAACAGCGTGGGCACGCCGAGCAACACGAACCGCTCCGCGCGCTGCGCGATCCCGACTTTCGCCTCGAGGCCCAACCCCTCGGCCCGCGCCCGCGTGTAGGAGACGAGGAGCGAGGAGACGAGGGCCGCGATCGCCAGGCCGACGGCCAGGGGCGCTCGCGCGGCCGGCACGCCGCCGCCCAGGAACCAGAGCGTAATCCCCGCGAAGATGGCCGACTCGCCCACTCGATCCAAGGTCGAGTCGTAGAAGGCCCCGAACTTCGTGGTGAGCCCCCCTTGGCGCGCGACCTGACCGTCGATGATATCGAACAGCCCGCTCGCCAGCAGCAGCGCCCCCCCCAGCTGCGGTGCCCCCCGCCAAAACGCCACCGCCGAGCCGAGCACCACGAGCGTGCCCGCGGTGGTGACGGCATTGGGCTTGACCCCGCTCCGGATCAAGGCCCGGGCGATCGGCCCGACCAATCGCACGAAGCCGTCCTTGACCCGCTGGGGGATTACGTTCATAGCCGGGGGAAGCTAACGGGGCCCTGGAGCGCGCGGAAGGTGCGCGACGAGCGTGAACCCCTAATAGAGCAAGTACTTGGCGCGGGTCGTCCGGAACCGCGCGAGCGGCGCCTCCCAGGTCCGCCAGATCGCCGCGGGGGCGCGAGCCGCATCGATCGCGGCGCGTAGCTCGGGCCCCGCCGCCAGCTGATCGAACCGCGTCGCGCGGAATCGGAACGAGTCCGGATGCACCGCCCGCACGGCCGCGAGCAAGGCGACGCCCAGACGGGCCGGATCGTAGCGGCGACGGTCAGTGACGCGCAGGCGGATCCCGGGTAGCTGCACGCCATCGTACTTCCCATCGGTGGGTCGGTGCGGCGTGAAGGTCGTGGTCGTGATTTCCACGCCGAGCAGACCATTCCGGTTGCCCCTGTTCTCTGCGCGGATGCTCCGCAGCACCGCCTGGGGATTGAGCCACGGCGCCCCGACGACTTGAAACGCGAAGGGCGTGCCGCGACCCACCGAGAGGTTGGTCGCCTCGAACAGGCAGGTGCCGGCGTAGTGCAGCGCACTTTCCAGATCAGGCATGTTGGGAGATGGCTTCACCCAGGGCAAGCCCGTCGCGTCGAACGCCATGCCGCGGCGCCATCCCGCTGCCGGCACGATGGCCAGGTCCGCGTGGATGGCGTACACATCGTTGGCGAGGCGCAGGATCTCCCCGAGCGTCATCCCGTGTCGCATCGGCAGCGGGAGAAAGTCGAGGCCGCCGTCATCCAGGGAGCCCGGCGTGAGACGCACGTTCCCTTGGACCGTGAGGCCGTCAATGGGGTTGGGACGGTCCAAGACGACGACTTTCTTGCCCCGGCGCGCGGCCTCCCGCATGAGGAGGATTGCGGTGGATGGGTACGTGTAGTAACGCACGCCGACGTCCTGCAGGTCGATGAGCACGACGTCGATGCTGTCGAGGGGCGAGAAACGGGACGGGCGCGCGCCGCTGTAGAGACTGTAGATTGGGAGACCGGTGGCGGAGTCCGTGGTGTCCGGGAGCCCGGGACGGTCCTCGACGCCCTGAAAGCCATGTTCCGGGCTGAACAGCACTTCGAGCTGCGACGGATCGTGTCGCGGAATCTGGAGCGGGACCGCGGGCGTCGCGCCGCGGGCCCCGAAGAGCAGATCGACGTCCCGGCGACCCTGCCGGTCCACGCCGGTTTGGTTCGTGAGGAGAGCGACGCGTTTGCCGGCGATGAGCCGCGCGGAGTCCGCCAGCAGCACCTCGATGCCGGGACGCACCTGAGCTGTGAGGGGCGGAGGCGTTACCCACAGCAGCAACCCTAAAAGTGAGAGATGATGCGCGCGCATAGGCTCCTGGTGATCATCGCCCTCGCGGGTTGTGCGACCGCCCGTCCGCCCGTCCGCCCGCCCGAGATGGGCGGTCAGGCGGTCGGGCGGACCAGCGCCGCGATTGACACAATTCTCACCGGGCTCTCCGTGCGTGAAAAAGTCGCTCAGCTCGTCATGCCCCGGCTCCCCGGAAACTACAGCGCGCTCGACGATTCCGCGTTCGTGCTGGCGCAGCGCTGGGTGGACTCGCTCGCAGTGGGCGGTATCATCGTCTTCTCCGGGTCACCGTTCGACATCGCCGCCAAGCTCAACGTGTTGCAGCGCCGCTCCCGGCTGCCGCTGCTGGTGTCGGCGGACCTCGAGTGGGGAGCGGGCATGCGGGTCGTCGGCGCCACGGTGTTCCCGCAGATCATGGCCGTGGGCGCGACGAGGGACCCCCGGGACGCCTACACCATCGGCGCCGCCGCGGCCAGGGAAGGTCGCGCGGTCGGCATCCACGTCAATTTCGCCCCCGACGCCGACCTCAACAACAACCCGCTCAACCCCATCATCAACACCCGCTCGTTCGGGGAGGACGCGCGCGCGGTCTCGAGGCTCGTCCAGGCGTACGTCCGCGGCCTGCGCGAGCACGGCATGCTGGCGACGCTGAAGCACTTCCCCGGTCACGGCGACACCCAGACCGACTCGCACATCGGCCTGCCGGTGATCACGGCCGGCTACGCGCGACTGGATACCCTGGAGCTGGTGCCGTTTCGGGCAGGTATCGACGCCGGAGCCGACGTGGTGATGAGCGCCCACATCGCCTTTCCGGCGCTCACCGGTGACAGCGATCCGGCGACGCTGTCGGCCGCCGCCCTGACCGGCCTGCTGCGCGATTCGCTGCGGTTCAACGGCGTCGTCGTGACGGACGCCCTCGATATGGGCGCGATCGTCACGAAGTACGGCGCGGGGGAAGCGACGGTGCGCGCGTTCCTCGCGGGTGCCGACCTGCTGCTCATTCCGGCGGACCCCGACTCGGCCGTGAACGCGATAACGGCGGCGGTGGCGAGCGGGCGAGTGACCCGCGTGCGCCTCGACGCCTCGGTGCGCCGCTTGCTGGAGATCAAGCGGCGCCTCGGCCTGCTGGAGCGCCGCACGGTGCCACTGGACTCGATCATGAGTGTGGTCGGCACGAAGCCCTCCCAGGATGCCGCTAACGACCTCGCCGTGCGCGCGCTCACGCTGGTGCGCGACACGGCCGGAACGCTCCGCACCCTGCGCGCCCGACGGTCCCGCATCGCCCTGATCGCCTACTCGGACGAAGGCAACCCCACCGTCGGCTTCACGCTCACCGACATCCTGCGCCGCAACGGTGATACCGTGGAGTACTTCCGGCTCTGGCCGATGTCCGGCCCGGCCTCCTACGACTCGGCGCGCACCGTCCTGGCCCGCGCCCCGATGGTGGTGTTCGCCTCCAACGTCAAGCCGATCTCATCGCGCGGCAACATCGCGCTGCCCGACTCCTTGGCGCGGCTCATCACAGCGATCGATTCCATGAAGCCGACGGTGATGATCAGCTTCGGCAGCCCGTATTTGTTGAACCAGGCGCCGACGGTCAAGACCTACCTGCTCGCCTGGAGTGGCGCGCGGGCCTGCGAGCGCGCGGTGGCCCGGGCACTGCTCGGCTACTCACCGGTCACCGGCCACCTGCCGATTCGCCTCCCGCCCGCCTACGCGGTCGGGTTCGGCATCGTTCTTCCCGATTCGACCGTGCCGGCGTCCCCCCAGGTCGCGCAGCCGTGAGGCGCAGTCCCACCGCGGCCGCCGCGCTGCTCGTCGCGGCGTGCCACACCGCGTCCCCTCCCCCTCCCCCCCTCCCGCCGACTCACGACAGCGGTGTGGCGCCGGCGTCCCCGGCGGCGTTGGGCTTCGACAGCACCCGGCTCGATTCCGTCGCCCGGTACCTGCGCTCCCAGGTGGACAGCGCGTTCCCGAGCGCAGTGGTCGCGGTCGGGCGGCACGGCCGACTCGCTCTGCTCGCCGCGTTCGGTCACTACGGCGCCCTCGACCCGAGGCCTGTCACTCCGGAAACGATCTACGACCTCGCCTCCCTCACCAAAGTGATCGGGCTCACGACCGTGTGCATGCTGCTCGTGGACGAGGGGAAGCTCGACGTCGATGCTCCGGTCCAACGCTATATCCCGGAGTTCCGCGGGCCGGGCAAGGAGAAGGTCAGCATCCGCCATCTCCTGACGCATTCCTCTGGGCTGCCCGCCTGGCGCCCGCTGTTTCGGGAGGCCCGGAATCGAACAGAGGTCCTCGCGCTGGTGGACACGACGCCGCTCGACACCGTGCCTGGGGCGCGCTTCGTGTACTCGGACCTCGGCGCCATCACCCTGATGCAGGTGGTGGAGCGGATCACGGGCGAGCGGATCGACCGGCTCCTCGAGCGGCGCGTGTTCGGTCCTCTGGGCATGACGGCGACCCGGTATCTGCCGCCGGCGAGCTGGCGCGACCGCATCGCCCCGACCGAGAACGACACAGCGTTCCGCCATCGCGTGCTGCGGGGCGAGGTGCACGACGAGAACGCTGGACGCATGGGGGGCGTGTCGGGGCACGCGGGGCTGTTCAGCGATGCGCCTGACGTGGCGGTGTTCGTGACGTGGCTGTTGGAGGCCCGCCAGGGCCGCCCAACCCCGGGCCATGGGCCCGGGGTTAACCCACCCACGGTGAGCACCGGGACGGTGTCGGAGTTTCTCCGCCGCCAGGACCTGCCCCCCGGCTCCTCCCGCGCTCTCGCCTGGGACACGCCTGCCGACTCGGGCTATTCCAGCGCGGGCACGAAGCTGTCACGTCGCGGCTTCGGGCACACCGGTTTCACGGGTACGTCCATTTGGGTCGATCCCGAGCGAGATCTCTTCATCATCCTGCTGACGAACCGCGTGCATCCCACGCGCGCCAATACGAAGATCCTGCAGGTGCGGCCCCGCGTGGCGGACCTGGTGGTTGATGCCTTGGTGAGCCCCGCTCGTTGATTCACACGCTGAAGCATGTGAACCTTGACGCCGCCCCTCGCACTTTCTAAGTTCATGCGACACGGGAGGATGTACCGAACATGACCACGATCCAGAAGCCGGCGCCGATCACCCTGACCTTGACCGAGACGGCGGCCGCCGAAGTCCAGAAGTTCATGGCCGAGGAGAAGGTGTCGGCCGAGACGGCGGGACTGCGCATCGCGGTGCTTCCCGGCGGCTGCTCCGGCTTCAAGTACAGCTTGAACATCGAGGAGCGGCCTCTCGAGGACGACCTGGTGCTGGAGAGCGCCGGGGTACGGCTGTTCGTGGACGGCTTCTCCGCGCAGTACTTGAACGGTGTGCGACTCGACTACAAGAGCAACTTCCAGGAGTCCGGGTTCGCATTCGAGAACCCCAACGCCACGGGCGGGTGCGGCTGCGGGTCGTCTTTTACCGTCTGAGCCTCGTTGGCGATTCCCTCCGGAACATTACGGGCCCGCGCTGGACGCGGGCCCTTTTTCACGCCCCTTCCCCCCCCCCCCCCCCCCCCCCGGGGGGGATGGGGAGGACCCTGATCGGTGCGACCGCTCGACCTCGGCGTCATCGCCGTCTATTTCGCGGCCGTAATCGTCACCGGGCTGTTGTTTGCCGGGCGCCAGCGCGACACGAGCGATTATTTCCTGGGTCGCCACGGGCTGCCGTGGTGGGCCATCATGTTGTCGATCGTCGCCACCGAAACGAGCGCCCTCACCGTGATCTCCATCCCCGGCATCGCCGCTCGGGGAGACCTGACGTTCCTGCAGCTCGCCTTCGGCTACCTCGTCGGCCGGATCGGCGTCGCGGCGCTGCTCCTCCCCGGCTATTTCGAGGGCACCCAGGAGACGGCCTACCAGCGGCTGGAGCATCGGTTCGGCCCGGCCGCCCGCCGGACGGCGTCCGGCATCTTCCTCGTGACGCGCGCCCTGGCCGATTGCGTCCGGATCTTCGCGACCGCGATCACCCTCGCCATCATCACTCACTGGAGCCTGGCCCTCAGCATCCTGGCGATCGGCATCGTGACGTGCGTCTACACCTGGATCGGCGGCCTGCGCGCCGTCGTCTGGGTGGACGTGATCCAGCTCGGCGTCTACCTCTTGGGCGGTATCGCGACGCTCCTCGTCGCGACCGGCCTGGCCGGCGGCTGGCATACGTTCGGAACCGCGTGGGACGCCGGCAAGCTCGCCGTCCTCGACTTCCGCCCCTCTTTCAGCGTGCTCTACACCTTCTGGGGCGGCGTCATCGGCGGCGCGCTGCTCTCGGCGGCTTCCCACGGCACCGACCACCTCATCGTGCAACGGCTCCTCGCCGCCCGCGGGCTGCGCGACGCTCGCAGAGCGCTGATCGGCTCCGGCGTGTTCATCATCGCGCAGTTCGCGCTGTTCCTGGTCGTCGGGACTTCGCTCTGGCTCGCCGGGGCGGACCACCCGGGAATGCGCGGCGACGCGATTTATCCCAGCTTCGTCGTGACCCAGCTTCCCGCCGGCCTGGCCGGGCTCGTCGTCGCGAGCATCCTCGCCGCCGCGATGAGCAGTCATGCCTCCGCCGTCAATTCACTAGCCTCGGCCTCGACGCACGACTTCTACGTCCCCCTCACCGGACGCCAGGATGCCGCGCGGCTCCTCGGCGTGGGCCGCTGGACGACGCTCGCCTGGGCCGCGATCCTGACCGCCGGTGCGCTGCTGTTCCGCCGCCAGGACACGCCCGTCGTGCAGCTCGCGCTCACCATCGCATCGCTCACCTACGGCGGCCTGCTCGGCACCTACCTGCTGGGCGGGCTGTGGCGCCGCGCGCGGCAGCGCGATGTGATCCTGGCGATCGTGATCAGCGTGACCGTGATGGCCCCGATCGTGCTCGGCGCGGTGATTCCCCGGTTCCCGCTACGCTGGCTCCCCGGACTCGCGTGGCCGTGGTATGTACCGCTGGGCACCGGAATCACGGTGCTCGTGGGGATGGTCTCATCATTGGTCGGACAGTCGGACGGGAGGACGGTCGGACCGTGAATTCGTCCACTCCCCCCCCCATTCCGTCCGACAGTCCGACTGTCCCACAGTCCGTCCTCTTGGGGATCGACACGGGGGGCACCCACACCACCGTCGCCGTTGCGCGGGAGGACCTGCGGCTGCTCGCCCGCGCCGAGGGACCCGGGGCGGCGATGCGTCCAGAGGGCGCCGAGCGTTCCGCGGTGGTGATCGCCGAGACGGCGCGCCGCGCTGCAGCCCTGGCCGGGGTGGCGCTGCCCGCCGCCCGTCTGGTAGTGGGCGCGGCCGGGGCGGGGC
>CAZXKD010000048.1:0-16818 GCA_964641215.1 uncultured Gemmatimonadaceae bacterium | reverse complement strand
ATCAGCAGTGCGAGCAGCCTGAATCCCAGCATTGAGCGTCACCTCCTCATCAGGACTACGAGTCGATAGGCTCGGTAGACCAGGAGTGGTACGCCTCGCTACGACGTACCCGACGCTCCGCTCGTCAGCTGTCCGCTCCACTTCGCTCAGGTAGCGATAACCGGGGCCCCCTTAGCCAAGATGTTCTGTATGGAAACCCGCGCTCCCCTCGGAGCACGGTCCGTTGTCCCTACTTACGCGACCTTCCTGCGACGCAACGCCTCCTGCACCGCATCCACCACCGCCGGCAACCCGTCCACCTTGTTCAGGATCGTCCGCACCCCCACCGCCCGCAGTTGCGCCTGCGCCTCCGCCGGCATCCCACCCGTCACGATCAGGATGTCCGCGTCGAGCTGGCGACCCGGCTCCATCAGCCGCTCCACCACCTGCACCGCGTTGAGATCCGGCAGTCGGTAATCAAGCACGATCACACTCGGCTGCACCCGCCCGATCTCGAGCAGCGCGTCCATCCCGTTGCCCGCCTCCACCACGTCCAGGTCCAGCTGCGCCGCGTCCAGCATCCGCACCAACCCGCGCCGGTACGACGGATCGTCCTCCACCACCACGACCGCTTCTCTCGCGCCGCGTCCCCGCGCCACGAGATCCGGCGGTACCGCCATCCCGTGCGTGCGGAGAAACTCCACCAAATCCGCCGACGCCACCCGCCGCCGCCCGGTCGGCGTCTTATGCCCCTTGAGATGACCGGCGTCAATCCAGCTTGCGACCGTCGCCGGCGAAACTTGACAAACGCGCGCTACTCGCTGCGTGCCCCAGTAATTCTTGATGCTTGGTGAAATCACAGAACTCCAAATACCATCAAAACAAGAAACCCGCTAGTCCCCCGTTTCGGTGATGCCGCGACTCGAGGGGTAGCGTTATAAGCGATTGTTATACAATAACTTACAACCCACGCCGGGCATCCGTCCAGCGGTTCGTGGCATCGAGCACCGCCAACACCGAGGCGCGCTCCGCACTCTCGCGGATCTCGCACGTCCCCGTCAGCAGCTGCGCTTCCCGACCTCCGAGCCCGTGCACCGCCACCATGACGAACTTGCGATCGAACGCCTCGATCAGCTGCGCGCCTTCGAGGGCCACGGAGTTGTCGGGCATCAGCTCATCGAGGCAGCTCGCCGCCGCCCTGGCCGCCGCCTCCACGCGGTTACGGGTCGTGTCCGTCCCCTGCTCCTCCATCTCCGCTTCCCGGTCCCCGAAACCCAGTTTCACGCGCACCGTCACCCGCTGCGGCCGGATCCCCGGCCGTACCTCGAGCCCCTTGAACGTCACGACGCGCTTGCTCACCCGCGCCATGATCGCGTCCTCCTGCAGCTCCTCAATCGGCCGCACGTCCGCCGTCTGGGCCACACTGATCTTGCGGTGGTCGATCTTCATGCCGAGCTGGGCCATCAGCGCCGACTCGATGTTGCGGACTACTTGTTTGGGCGGGATGTCGTTCCGTGTCAGGACATGGATCTCGCTCACCTCACCCTGGGGCGTCACGACCACGCTCGCAGACAGCACACCCGTGAGGCTGGTGAGTAGGTTCTCGGCGCGCTTCACGCCCCACGGGTCCGGGGCGCCGGCGGCACCGGTCGGTCCCAACGCGTCAGGGGGCGGCGGCGGCGGCGGCGATTGATGCCCGCCCGCATCGCGGAACGGCTTCGTTGGGTTCACTCACCTCTCTCCTGTCGCCACCTGGTTGCGTCCGGCGGCCTTTGCACGATACAACGCGCGGTCGGCGGCCACCAGCACGTCTTCCTTCTCGGGCACGCCGGGATCGAACGACGCCACCCCGATGCTAGCGGTCACGAGCCCCGCGGGGTAGCCCAGTCGCCGCCCCATCCGTTCCACCCGGGCGCGCACCTTCTCGGCCACGCCCGCCGCTCCCTCCGCCCCCGTGCGCACCAGCAGCACCACGAACTCATCGCCCCCGTAGCGCGCCGCGAAGTCCGTCGACCGTACGACCGCGCCCAGCTCTTGTGCCGCGGCCTTCAGCACCTCATTGCCTGCCTCGTGGCCGAACTGGTCGTTGACCTGTTTGAAGTTGTCCAGGTCCACGAACAGGACCGCGAACGTCTCGCCGCTGCGCTTGCTGCGCGCCACCTCGTTGCCGAGGCGATCCCGCAGCACCCGGAAGCTGGCCAGGCCCGTCAGCGCATCAACGGCGGCCTGCTGCTGCGCCTGCTCGGTCTGGCGGGTGAGGTAGGGCGGGCAGGCGCGCAACGTCGTCCGCCCCTGCACCGCCGCTTCCGCGAACGCGCGGCACGTGTCGTAGCCGCACGCCCCGCAGTCCCACAGCCGGCCGTTGGGCGCCAGTCCGATGGCCGCCAGCACCTCGTCCACCGCTTCCGGTGCCGGTACGTGCCCGTTGCGGCGCACCTCGAACACCGCTCCCACGGACACCCGCCGCGCCACCTCGGGCTCGATGACCGGCCCATCCGCGCGCGCCGGCTCCGTGGCGTTCACGATCTCCCGACGCCGGAACAGCTCGTCCCTCGGGCCCAGGAGCGGGTGGTCGAGGCAGCCCTCGCAGGGCAGGATATCCACGAACCCCAGGTCGATGCGCTCCACCACCGCGCGGGCGATCGCCTTCAACGATCCGAGGCCGCGCACCTTGCGGAACCGACGGCTCGCTTGCCGCTCCTGCATCAGCAGCTCGAGCGGCAGGCCGCCCGCCGTGCTCCAGTGGCGCCTCCGCTCCTCCGGAATCCGGGTGAAGTAGCTGGGCTGATCGGCGACGCGCACCCGCCGCTTGTCCAGCAGCTCCTCCAGCTCCTCGAAGGTGATCGCGGCGTCCACGTCGGGCCCGCCCTCGGTCAGGCACACCCCGGCGTAGGCCACGGGCATCCCCCGTCCGTACATCGCCTTGAGGTAGCGCGCCTCGGCGGCCACCGGCGTCGCCACCGGCGCCAGATAGGGGATCAGCTCGGGGTACTCTTTGCGGACCGTCTCGACGATGACCGGACAGGTGCTGCGGATCATCGTCCCCCAATCCTCGTCGCCGTAGAGCTTCAAGTATTCCTGCGCGACCAGCTCGTCGCCCATCACGCCGCGGTGCACCGTGCGGAAGCCCGCGGCGTAGCAAGCATTCACGACCTGTTCGGGAGTGGCGGGGAAGAAGTAGGCCGCCGCCTCGACGCTGAGGATCAGAGCCGCCCGACCGCCGACCGCCAGCTCCGTCGCCCGCGCGAGATCGCCGATCGCCACGATGGCGTCGTGCGGGCAGGCAGGGAGACAGATCCCGCAGCGCGTGCACGACTCGTCCACGATCCAGATCTTGTTCGCTTCGACGGCTACGGCGTCTGCCGGGCACACGCGGACGCATGCCAGGGAGGCGACGCAGAGATCCGAATCGACTTTAAATTCCACGCAGGGATCGGCCGAGGCGCGGCGGCCGGAGGATAAGACGCCCTAACATGGGAGTCGCCCACTCGGGTGTCAATAGCGGTTGGCTTTTCAACATCTTGTCAACAATGAAGTTAGGCCAGTGCGTACTCCTTCAGCTTGCGATACAGGGTGCGCTCCCCGATGCCGAGGATTTCGGCCGCCTTGCGGCGGTTCCCCTGGGTTTCTTTCAACGCCGCCTCGATGGCGGCGCGCTCGACCTCAGCCATCGACATGCCGGGCCGGTACACCACCTGTCCGTCGAGGGTGGGAGCGGTCGGGGCGTCGGCTTCCACGACGCCAAGCGCCGGGCCTGGGCCGCCGCCCACCTCGATCACCTCGACCCGCTGCGGCCGCTCTTCCAGCCGCCGGCGCAGCTCCTCTACCTGCAGCTTCAGCTCGACCAGGCTGCGGAAGATGAACTCCAGTTCCTGGCCCGCCACCTCGCGCGTCGCGCCGACGAGCCGCATCGGCAGCCCGCGGCCGGAGCCGTGCTCGCGGATATCGCGCGGGATGTCGCTCGCGCGGATCTCCCCTTCGGGCGCGAGCACGACCATGGACTCCACGAGGTTGCGCAGCTGGCGCACGTTCCCCGGCCAATCGGCGTCCGCCAAGAGCTGCAGCGCTTCGGGCGTGATGCCGTGGAACGCGCGCTCGTGGGCGGCGGCGAACTCGGCGATGAAGCGCCGCACCAGGAGCGGGATGTCGCTCTTGCGCTCCCGCAGCGGCGGCAGATAGATGTACAGCACGTTGAGCCGGTAGAAGAGATCGTCGCGGAACCGGCCCAGGGACACCGCCTCCTTGAGCGACTGGTTGGTCGCCGCGACGACCCGCACATCCACCCGGATCGCCTGGGTGCCGCCGACCCGGAAGAAGCTGCGATCCTCGAGCACGCGTAGCAGCTTCACCTGGGTGGCCGCGGCCATTTCCCCCACCTCGTCGAGGAAGATGGTGCCGCCGTCGGCCAGCTCGAAGCGGCCCAGGCGTCGCTCCGCCGCCCCGGTGAACGCCCCTTTCTCGTGCCCGAACAGCTCGCTCTCGAGCAGCGTCTCGGGAAGCGCGGCGCAATTGACCGTGATGAACGGCTTGCCGCGTCGCGGCGAGAGGTCGTGGATCGCGCGCGCGACCAGCTCCTTGCCGGTCCCCGACTCGCCCTCGACCAGGACCGTCGAGCTGACCGGCGCCATCTGCTCGATCTTGACGAGCAGCTCCTGAATGGCCGGCGACTCCCCGATGATGCCGGTGCGCTGCTGCAGTTTGCGGCGCTCGATCAGCCGGCGCACCGTGCCGGCCACCTCGACCGGATCGGCCGGTTTGGACAGGAACGCCGTGAGGCCGAGCTCGCGGGCCAGCCCCTTGGCGTCGGGCTCCGTGGCCTCGACCAGGCCGAGGGTGGAGATGGCGCGGTCGCGGGCGATGGCCACCACGCCCGTCGGCTCGTGCAGCCCTCCGGTGACGATCAGGCAATCGGGCTCGCGGGCGCGGACCGCCGCCCGCACCTCGTCCAGCGAGGTCGCCAGCTCGGTCGCGAATCCGGCGCTCTCGAGGTAGGCGTTGAGGCGAACGGCCTGCTCGAGGTCCTCGGTGGTGATGACGAGGCGATCAGCCATAGCAGTACTCAGCCATCAGGCGTCTGCCCTCAGTGATGGTCCGTGGGTGCGCCGACCAGCAGTGCCACCGCGTGCTCCAGGATCCCCTGCAGCGCACTCAGTCCGTCGCGCACCCCGCCTGGAGACCCGGGGAGGTTCACGATGAGCGTCCTGCCGCGGACTCCCGCGACGCCGCGCGACAGCCAGGCCCGTGGGAAGGCGCTCGCAGCCGTGGCGCGCAGCGCCTCGGCGATCCCCGGCGCGGTCCGCTCGAGCACCGCCGCAGTCCCCTCGGGCGTCACGTCGCGGGGGCTGAGGCCCGTCCCACCCGTCGTCAAGATCACGTCCACCTCCCCAGAGTCCGCCCAGCGCGCCAGCTTCCCCGCGATCAGGGCCGTCTCATCGGGGACGATGCTGCGGATCACCACCTCGTAGCCCTGCGCCACCGCCCAATCGAGAATCGCATCGCCGGAGCTGTCTTCACGCCTCCCCTGCGCACCCAAGTCGGAGACGGTCAGGATGCCGACCCGCATCACTCCGTCCGGCTGTCCGACCATCCGACCGTCCAACCGTTCATCGTTTTGTCCGGTGTGGTACGAACGGGAGCTTCATCACTTCCGCCGGAGCGCGTTTGCCGCGGATGTCGATCTCGATCTTCGTCGCGGGCTTGGCCTGGGCTACCGGCAGGTAGGTCGTCCCGATCGCCGCGTTCACCGTCGGCGTCACGGTGCCGCTGCGCACGATGTCCGCCTTGCGGCCGTCCAGGAACACCTCGTGGCCGTGGCGCGCGACCAGGCGGGGAGGGGTCTCCATCACCTTGAAGCCCACGAGCCGCCGCCTGATCCCATCCAGCTTCTGTCGCTTGAGCGCCGCCAGACCCATGAACGGGGACCCCTTGTCCAGCTTCACGATGAAATTGAGGCCGGCTTCAGGCGGGGTCACGGTGTCGTCGATGTCGCTGCCGTACAGCGGCAGGCCCGCCTCCAGGCGGAGGGTGTCGCGGGCGCCCAGGCCGCACGGCTCCGCGCGGCCGGGCCCCGCGAGAGCGTGCCACAGCGTCTCGGCGTCGCCGCCGCGGCAATAGAGCTCGAAACCGTCTTCCCCGGTGTACCCGGTGCGGGAGATGAAGCATTGCACCCCGGCCACTTTCCCCTCGCTGAAGTGGTAGTAGGGGATCATTGCCACGCCCACCGCCGTGAGCGAGCCGACCAGTTCTTCGGCCTTGGGCCCCTGCACCGCCAGCAGCGCCACCTCGTCGGAGATGTTGCGCAGGCGGACGTTGGCCCCACCCTTCTGGGCGACGATGTGGTCCCAGTCCTTCTCGATGTTGGCGGCATTCACGACCGCCATCAGCTTGTCTTCGAATCGGTAGATCAGGCAGTCGTCCACGAACGTGCCCTGCTCAGTGAGCAGCGCCGAGTACTGCGCCTGGCCGGGCCGCAAAGCGCCGACGTCGTTGCAGGTGACTCTCTGCACGAAGGCGTTGCGGTCCGGGCCCGTCACCTCGAACTCGCCCATGTGCGACACGTCGAAGATCCCGACGGCCTCGCGCACTGCCCGGTGCTCGGCGTTGATGCCCGCCGGGTACGTCACCGGCATCTCGTAGCCCCCGAACGGCACCATCTTGGCGCCCAGGGCCACGTGGATGGCGTGCAGCGGGGTGCGCTTCAGGCTCTGGTCAGACATCGGCTCCTCGATACAGGGGCTGGAGGGCGAGGGCTAGCCCATCAGCGTCGCGAGCAGCGCCTTCTGAACGTGCAGCCGGTTCTCGGCCTCGTCCCAGACGCGCGACTGGCGCCCGTCGATCACGTCATCGGTCACTTCCTCGCCACGGTGCGCCGGCAGGCAGTGCAGGAAGATCGCGCCCGGGTCCGCCAGCCGCATCAGGTCGGCGTCCACCGTGTAACCCTTGAAGGCGTTGCGCCGCGCCTCGACCTCGGCCTCCTGCCCCATCGACGCCCATACGTCGGTGTTCACCACGTGAGCGCCCTCGACCGCTTCCTCCGGCACTTCGGTCACCAGCACCCTGGCTTTCTTGCAGGCGCGCTCGAATTTCTCTCGGTTAGGCTCGAACCCTTCGGGGCAGGCCAGCCGCAGCTCGAAACCCAGAACCTCGGCCGCTTCCAGCCAGCTGTTGGCCATGTTGTTGCCGTCGCCCACCCAGGCGATCCGCTTGCCGTCCCAGCCGCCCAGGGCTTCCCGCACGGTGAACAGGTCGGCCAGCACTTGGCAGGGATGCGATAGGTCGGTGAGGCCGTTGATCACCGGGATCGTGGCGTGGCGGGCCAGCTCGACGACCTCGCGGTGGTCGAAGGTGCGGATCATGATCCCGTCGACGTACCGCGACAGCACCCGCGCCGTGTCGGGGATCGGCTCTCCCCGCCCGATCTGGATGTCGCGCGCGGAGAGGAAGAGCGCCTGCCCGCCCAGCTGGTAGGCGCCGACCTCGAAGGACACCCGGGTCCGCGTGCTCGATTTGGCGAAAATCATGGCCAGGGTCTTGCCCGACAGCGGCGTTTCCCGATACGCCCGCCGCTTCATGCGTGCCGCCAGCTCGAAGAGGCGCACGACTTCGTCCCGAGTGAGGTCGGCAAGGCTCAGGAAGTCGCGTTTCACCATGGATTCCCGGGGGCAGGTCAAAATGACAGTGCTTGCCTGCGCATTCTACCTGCCCCACGGGCGCTTGGCAACTTAGAGGATGTATTTCCGGAGGTCTTCGTCGTCGACGATCTTCGACAGCCGCTCACGCACCTGCGCGGCGTCGAAGACGATCTGCTTGTGAGGGTAGTCGGGGAGCTCGAACAGCACCTCTTCGAGCAGCGTGCTCATCACCGTGTGCAGCCGCCGCGCGCCGATGTTCTCCATTCGCTCATTGACCTTGGCCGCGATGCGCGCGACCTCGCGGATGCCGTCCTCAGTGAACTCGAGCGTCGCGCCCTCGGCGGCGCACAGCGCCGCGTACTGCTTCGTGAGCGCGTTCTCGGGCTCGGTCATGATGCGAACGAAGTCCTCTTCGGTGAGCGTCGTCAGCTCCACGCGGATGGGAAAGCGGCCTTGCAGCTCCGGGATCAGATCCGAAGGCTTGGAGACGTGGAAGGCCCCGGCTGCGATGAACAGAATGTGGTCAGTGCGCACGTAGCCGTAGCGCGTCTGCACCGTGGAGCCCTCGACGATCGGCAGCAGGTCCCGCTGCACGCCCTCGCGCGAGACGTCCGGGCCGGTGGTGTTGCGCTCACCGGCGATCTTGTCGAGCTCGTCGATGAAGATGACCCCGTGGTTCTCGACGCGGTCCAGCGCCTCGTTCACCACGTCGTCCATGTCCACCAGCTTCTTCAGCTCCTCGTCGATCAGGATGCGGCGGGCTTCCGCGACCTTGACCGTGCGCCGCTTCTTCCTCTTCGGCAGCATCTCCTGCAGCATTTCGGTGAGGTTGACGTCGGTGCCCTCCATCCCCTGCGGCGGCTGCATGTACTCGAGCAGCGGGAAGCTCTGTTGCTGCACTTCCACTTCGACGTCCCGGTCCTCGAGCTTGGCGTCCCGCAGCTGCTGGCGCAGTTTCTCGAGCGTGCGGCGGCGCCGTTCCTGGCTCTCGGCGTCGGCTTCGGCCACTTTGGGCGTCACGTCGCCCTTGGAGGAGACCACGAAGAGGGGGCGCGACTCTCCCGTCTCCCGACTCCCCTCTCCGGCTCGGGAGGCCGGAGGCGGAAGTGGAGAGGGCAGCGGGGCGGGCGGGGGAGGTAAGAGGAGATCCAGGAGACGCTGCTCGGCGCGCTCCTCCGCCGTGGGATAAACCTCGTCCTCGCGCTCGGTGCGGACCATGTTGATCGCCACGTCCACGAGCTCTCGGACCATGGATTCCACGTCCCGCCCGACGTAGCCCACCTCGGTGAATTTCGACGCCTCTACCTTGAGGAACGGGGCGCCCGCGAGCCGCGCCAGCCGCCGCGCGATCTCGGTCTTTCCCACTCCCGTGGGGCCGATCATGATGATGTTGTTCGGCAGGATTTCGTCCCGGATGTCGTCGGGCGCCTGGGCGCGCCTCCAGCGGTTGCGCACCGCGATGGCCACCGCCTTCTTGGCCGTCTCCTGCCCCACGATGTACCGGTTCAGCTCCGCCACGATCTTGCGCGGCGGCAGCTCCTCGAGCCACGGCAGCGGCTGCTCTTCCGCTGCCGCCGGCTTGACGGGTGGCTGTTCCTGGTCGGACGTGCGGGTCGGTTCGGCCATCGCTACAGCTCGAGAATGGTGATGTGGGTATTCGTGTAGACGCAGATCTCGGCGGCGATCTCCAGCGACTTCTGGACGATGTCGCGGGGCACGAGCTCCGAATTCGCGAGCAGTCCCCGCGCTGCCGCCAGGGCGTAGCTGCCCCCCGACCCGATCGCCAGGATTCCGTCGTCAGGCTCGATCAACTCCCCCGACCCGCTGATCACGAAGCCGTGTTCCTTGTCCGCCACGACGAGCAACGCCTCGAGCCGCCGCAGCACGCGGTCGGAGCGCCAGTCCTTGGCCAGCTCGACCGCGGCGCGTGGCAGATTGCCTGGGTAGCGCTCCAGCTTCTCCTCGAATTTCTCGAACAGCGTGAACGCGTCGGCCGCCGCGCCGGCGAACCCCGCCAGGATCTTGCCGCCCTTCAAGGCCCGCACCTTGGTGGCGTTTGCCTTCATCACCGTATCCCCGACCGTGACTTGACCATCGCCGCCCATGGCGACGCGCCCGTCCCGGCGGACGGCGAGGATGGTAGTGCTGTGGATACGTCCGAATGCAGTCACTGAGTGTCTTTCTTGGCGTCTCGGCGTCTTGGCGTCTACGCTCGTGGGTGTGCTCGGTGGTACACCTGCTTGAGGCGCTCCACCGACGTATGAGTATACACCTGCGTCGTGCCGAGGGAGGCATGGCCGAGCAGCTCCTGCACCGCGCGCAGATCGGCCCCCGCGTCCAGCAGGTGCGTGGCGAACGAGTGCCGTAACGAGTGGACGTGCAGATCGTTGCCGCGCGTAAGCGCCCCGAACAGGCCCTTGATGGCGAGCTGCACGCCCCGAGGCGTGAGGCGCCGCCCCCGCAGGCTGAGAAACACCGCGCGGCGCTCGGCGGATCCGGGCCCCTGCGCCAGACGCGCGTCGCGGCAACGGAAGTAGTCGCGCAGCGCGTGCGCCGCGTGCGTTCCTACGGGCACGATCCGCTCCTTCTTCCCCTTGCCGCGCACCTTCACCTGGTCGGAGACGAGGTCCAGGTCGGCCTCGTTCAACCCCGCCAGCTCGGCAAGCCGCATTCCCGTGGAGTAGAACAGCTCGAGCATGGCGAGGTCGCGGGCCTCCTTGCAGCCGCCCGCCGCGGCCCGCCGCTCCGCCTCGCCGAACAGCAGGTCGATCTCCGCCCGGTCGAGGTGAGTGGGGAGGCGGCGCTCGAGCTTCGGGGTGCGCGCCGCCTTGGCCGGGTTGACCTCGATCCCCCGGGTGAGGTTCAGGAACCGGTAGAACGTGCGCAGCGCCGACAGCGCGCGGGCCACCGACCGCCGGGCGAGCCCCCGCTGTTGCAGGGCGCCCAGGTAGCCGCGGATAGCCAACCGGTCCACCCCCCCCCAGGTCCACGGACCCCCGTAGAAGCGCCCGCAGAACGCCGCGAAATCGGCGACGTCCCGCGCGTACGCTTTCACGGTATGGGGCGAGTCGTTCCGCTCCTTGGCGAGGAAGTCGACGAAGGCAGCGAGGTCCCGGGAGCTCATGCGGGGACCGGAACCCCAACCTGCGCGGCGAACGCCTCGATGTCCGCCAACGCCCGGGCGGCGAGCATCTCCCGCTTTTTCCCCTTGTCCCTCACAGGCGGATCGAGCGGCTCGAGCAGCCCGAAGTTGGCGTTCATGGGCTGGAAGTGCGTCGGGTCCGCCTCCCGCAGGTAGCGGTACAGCGCGCCCAGCATCGTCGTCGGCGGGGGGAGGAGCGGCTCCTCGCCGGCCAGCAGCCGAGCGAGATTGATTCCCGCCAGTAGCCCCGTCGCCGCGGACTCGGTGTAGCCCTCCACGCCGGTCAGTTGTCCTGCGAACAGCACAGTCCGATCGTCGCGTGGGGAGAGGTGGGGCGTCAGCGCCGCCGGCGCGTTGATGTAGGAGTTGCGATGGACGCTGCCGTAGCGCAGGAACTCCGCGTGCCCGAGACCCGGAATGGACCGGAACACGCGCTGCTGCTCGGCCGTCCGCAACCGCGTCTGGAAGCCGACCAGGTTCCACATCTGGCCCGCGCGGTCTTCCTGGCGCAGCTGCACCGCGGCGTAGGGCTCGCGCCCGGTCCGGGTATCCCGCAGCCCCACCGGCTTCATCGGGCCGAACCGCAGGGTGTCGCGGCCGCGGCGCGCCATCTCCTCGACCGGCAGGCAGCCCTCGAAGTAGGGAATGCGGTCGAATGCATGCGAGGGCTGGTACTGGTCGCCCGCCACCAGGGCGGCGACGAAGGCGTCGTACTCCTCCGCGGTGAGCGGGGCGTTGAGGTAGTCCTCGCCGCCGCCCTTGCCGTAGCGCGATGCGCGGAACAGCCGCTCGTGGTCGAGCGACTCCGCGGACACGATGGGCGCGATCGCATCGAAGAATGCCAGGGCCTGGACGCCCAGCCGTCGCGCAATCGCCTGGCTCAGCGCTTCCGAGGTGAGCGGCCCCGTCGCCACGATGCCGGGCGCCGGCAGATCGGTGACCTCCCCCCGCACCAGCGTGATGTTGGGGTGGCTCGTGATCCGGCGTTGGACATCCTCGGCGAAGGCGACCCGGTCCACGGCGAGTGCCGTTCCGCCCGGCACGCGTGCGGTGTCCGCCGCCTGCAGCACGAGGCTCCCCAGACGGCGCATTTCGGCTTTCAGGAGACCGTGGGCGTTGGTGACTTCGACCGACTTGAAGGTGTTGCTGCAGACCAGCTCGGCCAGGCGATCCGTCCGGTGCGCCGGGGTCGTGCGGGCCGGGCGCATTTCGTGCAGCGCGACGGCCACCCCCCGCTCGGCCAACGCCCAGGCGGCCTCGCTCCCCGCGAGTCCCCCGCCGACGACCACCACCCCGTCCCGGCGCCCCGTCAGGCCGCGCTCGGCTCCGCCGGGCCGCTCTAGGCGAGCGTG
Organism: uncultured Gemmatimonadaceae bacterium; assembly: GCA_964641215.1. Lineage (GTDB taxonomy): Bacteria > Gemmatimonadota > Gemmatimonadetes > Gemmatimonadales > GWC2-71-9 > 13-1-40CM-70-15. The sequence goes on along the minus strand of CAZXKD010000048.1, from coordinate 4,714 downwards.
TCCTCGTGACCGCACTTCAGACACTTGCGGGTCACTCCCCCCCCCCCGGTCTTGATCGGTTTGTGCTCCATCCCGATGAACCCGCAGCTCGGACACGGCTCGGCCACCGGTCTGTTCCACGTCGAGAAGTCGCAGTCGGGATAGCGCAGGCAGCCGTAGAAGTTCCGTCCTTTGCGGGTGCGCCGCTCGGCCAGCTCGCCGACGCCGCACTTCGGGCACTTCACGCCGAGCGGCACCGGCTGGGTGTACTTGCACTTGGGGTACCGGGTGCACGCCAGGAACTCGCCGAAGCGCCCCGTCTTCACGACCATCGGCGCGCCGCACTCCTTGCACACCACGTCCGACGGCCGGTCCGGTACCTTGTCCTTCTTCAGGGACCGCGAGAAGTCGCACTCCTTGGTCGCATAGCGCGTGCAGGCGATGAACGGCCCGAAGCGCCCGCTCCGCACCTCCAGCGGGCTGCCGCACTTGGGGCACTGCTCTTCATGCAGGGTCGAGAGATCGTGCACTTCGTGGATGATCTTGTGAACGTCCACCGCGGCCAACGCGGTGGCGAACGGGCCCCAGAAATCCCCCAACACCTGCTGCCAGCCCAGGTCCCCCTCTTCGACCTTGTCGAGCTCGGTCTCCATTTGCGCCGTGAAGCCGACCTCGAACACCTCCGGGAAGCAGCGCTTCATCACCTTCCAGACGGTCTCACCCTGCGGGGTGGGTGCGAAGCGACGGTCCTTGGCGGTGGCGTACCAACGCGTGCGCAGCGTCGAGATGATCGTCGCGTACGTCGAAGGCCGGCCGATGCCCAGCCGCTCCAGCTCCTTCACGAGGCTGGCCTCACTGTAGCGCGGCGGCGGCTCGGTGAAATGCTGGTTGGGGGTGATGCCGCGCACGGTGACCCGGTCCCCCTGCGCCAGCGCCGGGATCGGGGGCAGGTCCTCGAGGGTCTTGCCCTCCTCGGGCTCGTGCGCCTCGTGGTAGAGGACGTGGTACCCGTCGAACAGCATGCGCGAGCCGGTGGCGCGGAACACGTAGCGGCCGAGGTCGAAGTCCACCTTGGTCGTTTCGAATACCGCCGGAGTCATCTGCGACGCCACGAAGCGCCGCCAAATCAGCTGGTACAGCTTGAACAGGTCGGATTCGAGGTGCTTCTTGATCTCCTCGGGCCGGCGCCTGACCTCGGTCGGCCGGATCGCCTCGTGCGCGTCCTGCACCCGCGACTGGCCCTTGCCCTCCCTGTGGGCGACCGCCGTGGCGGGGAGGTAGCGCGGGTTGAAGGTCCGCCCGATGAACTCCCGGGCCTGCGCCACGGCGCTGTCGGCGACGCGGATGGAGTCGGTGCGCATGTAGGTAATGAGGCCCGCGGGACCCTCATCGCCGATTTCGACGCCCTCGTACAGGCGCTGCGCCGCACGCATCGTGCGCGCGGCGGAGAAGCCCAGCTGCTTCGCCGCTTCCTGCTGCAGCGTGCTGGTGCGGAACGGCGGGGGGGGGGGCGGCGGCGTTCCCCCTTCTCGACGGTGCTGACGACGAACGGCAGCCGCCGCGCGTCGCTGACGATCCCCTGCGCCGCCGCGGCGTCCTTGATCTCCGGCTTATGGCCGTCGAGCTTGTGCAGCCGCGCCTGGAACGCCTGGCCGTCCTTTTCCAGATCGGCCTCGACCGTCCAGTACTCTTGCGGCGTGAACGTGCGGATCTCCACCTCGCGCTCGCAGATCAATCGCAGCGCCACGGTCTGCACGCGGCCCGCTGAAAGGCCCGTCTTGATGCTCTTCCACAGGAGCGGGGACGCCTTGTAGCCCACCAGCCGGTCGAGTACCCGCCGTGCTTGCTGGGCATCCACCTTGCGCTGATCGATATCGAGGGGATGGGCGAGGGCCTGTGCGACGGCATCCTTGGTGATCTCGTGAAACAGCACGCGCCGCACCTTCCGGCCGTCGCCCAGCTGCCCGGCCACGTGCCAGGCGATCGCCTCGCCTTCCCGATCGGGGTCGGTGGCGATCAGCACGCGCTCGGAGGTCTTGGCCGCTTTCTTGATCTCGGCCAGCGTCTTCGCCTTCTCCTTGATGGTGACGTATTTGGGCGTGAAGCCGTTCTCGACGTCGACGCCGAGCTCGCGCTTGGGCAAGTCCCGGACGTGGCCGACCGTCGCTTTCACGGTGTAACCGCGCCCCAGGTACTTGCCGATGGTCTTGGCCTTCGTCGGTGACTCGACGATGACCAGCGCGCCATTGGTGGCGGGCGCGGGCTTGGCCCGCGCCCGGGGCTTCGCCTTGGGCGTGGGACGTTTCTTCCGGGTCACGGCCTTCTTCTTAGCAGGCACTCCTCAACCTTTCGTCAACGGCGCGTGGTGGCATCTTTACCACCCTGCCCGGGCCTGCGCAAGTCTGACCACCTCCACGGCGACCTGCGCCGCGGTCTTGCGCTCGGTGTCGACCGGTGCGTCGGCCTTCTGGTAGAAACTCTCCCGCTCTCTCAACAAGATCCGCATCCGCGCCACCGGATCCTCTCCCATTAACATCGGGCGGGTTCCCTCCGGCGTCGCGCGGCCCGCCGCGGTCTCCGGTTTCGCCTTCAAGTACACCAGGAAGGCGCCGGGTTTCGCGGACTCGAGCGCGCCCGCTTGCGCGGCCCATCCCCCCCCCGGCGTGATGATCGCCGGCTCGTTCTCGAGCGCCGCGTTCGTCTCGCGCCGCTCCAGCTCGCGGAAGGCCACCTCGCCTTTCTCCGCGAAGATCATGGCAATCGGCTTGCCTTCCTTGCGTACCAGGATGGTGTCCACGTCCACGAACCCCGCGTGCAGCTGCTCGGCCACCAGCCGCCCCACGGTAGTCTTGCCCGCGCCCGGCAGCCCGATGAGCACCACGTGCCGTTTCACGACGCTGCTCCCTTCGGGGTGCGCGCGCGCACCTGTGCCTGGTAGCCGTCGTAGTTGCGCTTCATCTCGCTGAGCGCGTCCCCGCCGAATTTCTCGACCATCGCCTGGGCCAGGACCAGCGCGACCATCGCCTCCGCGATGACTCCCATCGCGGGCACCGCCGTGACGTCCGATCGCTCCGACTGGGCCTGGGCCGGGGCGCCCGTTCCCATGTCCACGGTCCGGAGCGGGGACATCAGGGTCGAGATCGGCTTCATTGCGGCCCGCAGGACCAGCGCCTCGCCGGTCGTCATGCCACCCTCGGTGCCGCCGGACCGGTTGGTCGCGCGGGCGAAGCCCGGCAGAATCTCGTCGTGCACCTCGGATCCCTTGCGCCGGGCCGCTTCGAAACCGAGCCCCAGCTCAACGCCCTTCACCGCCGGGATCGACATGATCGCCTGCGCGAGCCGACCGTCCAGCTTGCGGTCCCAGGAGACGTGGGAGCCCAGGCCGACCGGCGCCCCCAGCGCGATCACCTCCACGATGCCGCCCAGCGTGTCCCCGGCCGCCTTGGCCGCGTCGATCCGCGCGATCATCTCGCGCTCGGCCCCCGGGTCGAGGCAGCGCACCGGGCTGGCGTCGGCGGCGGGGTTGAGGGGCCGCGGGAGGGGGGTGGGCACCCGCGCCACTACACCACCCAACTCCGCCACATGGCTGCCGATCTCCATCCCGAACCGCTCCAGTAACAGCTTGCTGACCGCACCGCACGCCACGCGGGCCGCGGTTTCGCGGGCGCTGGCCCGCTCGAGGATGTCCCGGGCGTCCCGCCGGTCGTACTTGAGCGACCCCGCCAGGTCGGCGTGGCCCGGCCGCGGACGCGTCACCTGGCGCCGCCGCTCGGTCCCCCCGGCCCCCCCTCCCCCCCCGACCGGGGCGTCGGCCTCCGGGGCCATGACGTCCTGCCAGTGCTCCCAATCACGGTTCCATATCAGCATGGCGATCGGGGAGCCGAGCGTCTCGCCGGCGCGGACGCCGGCGAGCCACTCGATCTGGTCGGCCTCGATTTTCATGCGGGCGCCGCGTCCGTACCCCCCCATCCGGCGCTTCAGCTCGGCGTCGACGCGCCCAGCGGCCACCGGCAGGCCGGCGGGGATCCCTTCCAGGATCGCCACCAAGCCGCGGCCGTGGCTCTCGCCCGCCGTTGTCCACCGGAACGTCATACGCGCTCCACCTTCCGCTCTGATAACGCGCGAGCCCGACCTGTAGTCGGGCTCGCACCCTGCTCGACCGCGTTAACCGCGGTCCCGCTTCACGGGCCTCGCGGCGGCGGAGGCGCCGGATTGGGGTTGATGATCGTCGGTAACCGCACCATCACGAGGCCCCGCGCCGTGATGCCGAACAGCAGCTGGTTACCGCCGGTGTCCTTGCCCACCCGCATCGGCCCGATGATCGGATCGCGCACCGGCACCGAGCCCACGATCCCGTAGAAGAACGTGTCGAAGACGTCGATGTTCCCGTCGGGTCGCGCCGCGAACACCACCCGGTTGTTCGAGTTGGGCGCTGGGCCTCCGAAGGGAAACGTCCCCGGGTTCCCCGCCTGAAACGCGTGGTCGTAGTTCATGTCCATGCCCGGCGCACCGGTCGGGGCGGCCGAGGTGCCTTTGAGCCGCAGCCCTTCGTCCAGGACGTAGATCGAATCCGCCCGCACCAGGTTCGTCGCGCCGTTGAAATTGGTGGCGATGGACAGGACGTGGATCCCGGTGTTGCTGATGAAGTCGCTCACGTCGATGGCCGGCGACATACCAAAATCGACTTCGTTGTTGCCTGCGTCAGAAATCACCGTTTGAGACGGCGGCGTGTTGC